>CAYXAD010000275.1:0-4459 GCA_964462965.1 uncultured Salinivenus sp. | reverse complement strand
AGATGGTGGCGGCGGCCAAGCTGCGGCGGGCGCAGGAGCGCATCTTTCAGACGCGCCCCTATGCCTACAAGATTGGGCAGCTCCTCACTCACCTGAAAGCGGAGGTCGATCCGACGGCGCATCCGCTCTTCGAGGCCCACGAAGAGGCCGAAGGAGTCCTGGTGATCGTGATCACGGCCGATCGTGGACTGTGTGGGGCCTTCAACAGCAACGTCATTAATACTGCCGAAGAACTCGTCGAGACGCAGTATCCCCGCAAGCAGCGTCGGGGGGATCTCTTTCTCCTCGCCGTGGGGGACAAAGGATACAAGCATTTTCAGCGGCACGATTATCGCCTCGTGAGCGATTATCGCGGTATTTTTGACGGGCTGAATTTCAATGTCGCCCAGCAAATTGTCAGCGATGCCATTGAAGGCTTCGAGCGCGGCATCTGGGGTGAGGTGAAGCTTGTCTACAACGAGTTCAAGAACACCATCGTCCAGAACCAGATTGTCGAGCCGCTTCTTCCGATTCCGGAAGAGCGCTTTCAGACACCGGTCATGGAAGAAGAAGCCGACACCTTCGAGATCTCGACCAACGGACGGGCCATCGACTACATCTTTGAACCGGGGGGACGTCGGCTTCTCGATGAGCTCGTGCCTCGGTTCCTCTACTATCAGGTGTGGCGTGCACTTCTCGAGTCCAATGCCGCCGAGCAGGGGGCGCGGATGGTGGCCATGGACAATGCCACGACCAACGCTGAGGAGCTCATCGAAGACCTGACCCTCGAGTACAATCGTGCCCGTCAGAACGCCATCACCATGGAGCTCCTCGACATCAGCAGCGGTGCCGAAGCGCTCGAGGACTCTGGATAGTAGGGTGGCCCCCTCTGTGTCGGAGGCGGGTGCAACATTATTTCCTCTCCGCCATACTACCTAAAGGATTTAGGGAGAGGTGGCCGAGTGGTCGAAGGCGCTCCCCTGCTAAGGGAGTAAACGGGTTACCCCCGTTTCGAGGGTTCGAATCCCTCCCTCTCCGCAGTAGTGGCCGGTCCCGAAAGTCGTTCGGGGCCGGCATTTTTTGTGGCGGCCCCTCATTCGAATGGGTCTCCGGAAGGCGTTGAAGGCCGGTAGGGCTCAATTTCCCAGTATCGTCTCGGAGGAGGCAAAGAAACCAGGGGGAAGGGGCTTTCTCGATGTGCCGTTGGGAGGGGCAGGTCAGGTCGTTACGGAGGAACCATCCGAGGGACTCGAGTTTCGAGGGGAGGAGCCTCTACATCGGAGGTGAAGGGGGGCGATCGAGGGGGCTCCTGTTTTGTCCGTGGGTCTTTCGCGAGACAGCGCCTCGTCTCCCGGGGAGGCGTTGGGGCCCCTAATCTGAACAAGTTGACCGACTTCGCGGCTGTTTCTCGGCCTGCGTGTTTCATCAATGACGACGTACACTGATCTCCCATTTACTGAAGATCAACAGGCGGCGTACGACGAGGTGTACGAACGTTTGGCAGAAGGGGAGCGGTACGTCGGTCTCCGGGGATATGCCGGAACGGGAAAGACCTATCTCGTGAGCCGGATCGTCGAGCAA
This sequence comes from uncultured Salinivenus sp., assembly GCA_964462965.1. GTDB lineage: Bacteria > Bacteroidota > Rhodothermia > Rhodothermales > Salinibacteraceae > Salinibacter. Next base: position 2,899 of record CAYXAD010000275.1, on the reverse strand, counting down.
CTGGTGGAAGAGGACTGTACGGTGACCGTCTGTGCCCCCACCCACAAGGCCGTGCAGGTCCTGAGTGACGAGCTCGGCGACGCGCCCGTGCAGATGCAGACGCTTCACTCCTTTTTGGGGTTGCGTCTCAAGCCCGACGAAAACGGCGACTACGTGCTCGTCCCTGAAGAGCAGCGAGACTTTGCCGCCGGGATCGTCATTGTCGACGAAGCGTCGATGGTAGGGCGGGAGGAGTGGCGTCACATCGAGGAGTCCCCCTTCTGGCTGCAGTGGCTCTTCGTGGGCGATCCTGCCCAGCTGCCGCCCGTGAACGAAGATCCCTCTCCGGCCCTCGAGGTCCCCGGCCCCACCCTGGAAACCATCCATCGCCAGGCCGCAGACAACCCGATCCTCGAGCTTGCCACTAAGATCCGGTCAGAGGCCAATGGGCGCTTCCAAAGCAAATACGAGAATGGGGAAGGGGTGGCCATTACGCACGACCGCGAGGTCTTCCTGGACAGCATCCTCCGGACGTTCGACACAGAGGCCTTTGCGGAGGATGCGACGCACGCCCGGGTGCTGGCGTATCGCAACAAGACGGTCCGCCAGTACAATCGGAAGATTCGCGCGGCCCGGTACGGAACCGATGCGAATCGGTTCGTCGAAGGAGAGTGGCTGGTCGCGACCGAGACGTGGTTTCACGAGGGGGTGCCTCGCCTCACGAACAGCGAGGAGGTGCGCGTGAAGAAGGCGACCGAGGACGTGTTCGAAGCCGACGATCAGAGCACGTGGAAGGTGTGGACGCTAAAGGTGCGCACCCCGGGGCGGGGCCTCACCCGGACCGCCCACGTGTTGCACGAAGAGGAGCGCGAACGGTACAAAAACGAGCTCGAACGTCGACGCATGAAGGCGGAGGACAATCCCTCGAAGTGGGATCAGTACTACGAGTTGCGAGAACGCTTTGCGAAAGTGGATTACGCCTATGCGTCCACGGTCCACAAGGCGCAGGGATCGACCTTCGACACGGTCTTCGTGGACCATCGAGATCTGCAGGTGTGTCGGGGGGAGGAGCAGACGGCGTTGCTCTACGTCGCGGTTACGCGGCCCTCTCGTCGCCTCGCGCTGTTGGTGTAAGGAAATGTCTTTTGGTCCATATTGGACCCCCGGCAGGAGGTTGGCGTTGCTCGCTCATGGACAAGAGTCGAGTCAGGGGGGCGACTGGGAGCGAAGCACCGCTCCGGCTCCATCGTCAGTGGTCAGCGAATCCACACTCCACGTGGGAGTCCCATTCACCCACACCATGCGCATCCCTTCGGCGTACTGATGGGGGTGCTCAAAGGTGGCTCGGTCCTGGACCTCCGTCGGGTTGAATGCTAGCAGATCAGCCGCGTAGCCCGTCTGCACACGTCCCCGGGGCACAGACACGTTCTCCGGATCGTCCAGTCCGAGGATCGAAGCCGTTTGTCCGGTCATTTTGTGTACAGCCTCTTCCAGGTCTAGCAGCTTTTCGTCTCCGCTGTAGCGATTGAGCACTCGGGCAAACGATCCGTACCCCCGGGGATGGTGCATCGTCGGGCTTCCGTCGGAAGAGACCACCGTGTGGTCATCGGCCAGAAATCGCTTCATGACGGCCTCGTCCATGACAAAGTAGGCAGCGCTCGCCCCCGACGGTCCAAGCTCCATAAGCACCTCCGAAAACGGGCGACCCTCGGTTTCGGAAACCTCCTGGAGGGTCATTCCCGCCCAGGGACCGGAGCCGAAAAGCAGCGCGTCTGGTCCGTTCCGTTCATTGATTTTCTCGACGAGGTAGGTCCGCAGCTCCTCAGTCCGCGTTTCACGGACCACTTCGTAATCGTTGGGCGGGCGCGCCCATTCCGGGAAGACGATGCTGAGTCCGGTATAGCTCGCGGTGTAGGGATACAGGTCTGCAGTGACCTGAAGTCCTTCACGGCGGGCGGTTTCCATCCGGGTCAGCACGGAGTCGGCCTGCTGCAGATCGTCGCTCAAGACGATTTTTAGGTGCGAGGCGTGGACGTGCGCGCCCGATCGGCGCCCTTGCTCGATGAGTTCGGCCACGGATGCCTCGATGTCCTCGGCGTCTTCACTGCGCATGTGGCTCATGATAACCCCATTGTGGTCAGCCACAGGTTCTGCGATGGCCACGAGCTCAGGCATCTCCGCCTGGAGCCCAGGGGTATACTCGAGGCCCAGTGACAATCCAAAAGCGCCTGCGTTTAGAGCCTGCTCCACCAGATCGAGGAGGCCAGCCCGCTGAGACTCGGTCGGCGACGCGTGCCCGATGCCGGATTCGGCCCGGAGGGTGTTGTGACCCGCGAGATATCCAACATTGACGAACGGCTGTGCTTCCTCGATGGTCTTCAAATGGTCCGAGAAGTCGCGCACAGTTGGGCTTTGCCCATCCTGGCCCAGGAGAATGGTGGTGACCCCCATAGCGAGAAAGTTGCGGAATTCGGGCGTTTCGAGGGGATTTCCGTGGGCGTGAGGGTCAATAAATCCAGGGGTGACGTAGAGGCCAGATGCATCGAACTCCTGCTGTGCATCGATGGTGTCGGGGTTTACCGCTCCCACGTAGGCGATCGTATCGCCCCGAGTCAAAACATCGGCCTGCAGCGCTGGTTGTCCAGTCCCGTCGATGACGTCCCCACTGTGGATGTGCCAGTCATAGGACTGATTCTCCGGGGTCCCACGATCGGACGCATCAGGTGCTTCGCAAGCGAGACACAGGGGGACGAGGGCCCCAAGGAGGAGAAGACGAATGTATACATTGCAGACCATTTGTTGTCTCATTGGATATCTGAAGTATCGACGAGGGGCCCGCACGTTCTCCCCGTACCCGATACCTGCAGCCTAGCACGATTCCTCGGAGGGGCAAGACACGCCGCCGATCGTTTAGGGGCCC
>CAYXAD010000274.1:0-4504 GCA_964462965.1 uncultured Salinivenus sp. | reverse complement strand
AGAATTCGAAGATCTGCACGTCGATGAACTGGGCCGTGAGGTAGGCGATCATCGATCCCAGCACGATGCCCGGCATGAGGCCGAAGACGACGTTGAACGACTCGGCGTCCACGGGCGACTCGGCGTAGGTGGGCGCCTGATTGGCAATCCACACGATGACGGTCACGAACACGCTCACGACGAAGCCGGTGCCGACGACGACGTTGGCGCGCTTCCGTCCGTACACCTCGGAGATGAGGTCGGTGACGAGAAAGGTGACGGGGTAGACGATGATGCCGCACGACAGCTCCTGACCAAAGAGCACGAAAAATTTGCCGGCAATGGCATTCGTAAGGACGAGCGCACCAATGAAGAGGCCCGCCAACAGGGCAAATGCTTTCTCCGCGCGCGAGGGGCGGGCGTTGCGTAGCCGCTCGAGGCTGGACGCCGTAAAGGTGGCGTGCTCAGTGGATTTGGAGGGCGAGTCGGAGATGGACACTGGGACTGTGTTAGGGGTGAATGGAAAATGTCAGTAGCTGCATAAAGCCGAAACGGGCGTTCGTTTCTCGACCCCGGAGATCACAGAAAGATGAGAACGTTCGGGAAGAAAGAAAAGGACAGGAACCGGTCTACCCCATTGAGCGGTCAGCTTTCCGGTGTAGGTGTCAGATTGCGTCCGGGTCGGCCGCACAAAATGGGACGGGTGAGTGCCCCTTCTGGAGAGGCCGAGGACCGGCGGTTGCCCTACGACGGTGTCGGATCCTTGATCGAGCGCCGAGGAGGGGGTAGACGGAGAAATATCTGGATGCCGATTGCTTCTTCGTGCCGGGCCTTGGGCCGGGGCATACAGAGCACGAGCCCTGAACGGGGAGGAAGGCCCATGACAAGGCCCTTCGGGGCAGCCGGGGGACCGGATGGTAGCCCTCTTGGCACCGAGACATAATCCTCCGGTCGGACGGGTCAGTTTTTGTTGCGAAGAAAGGGGACGAAGCGAACCGGGGCCAGCACTTGTTTTGAGATCTCACCGTCCTCTTTCGTGACGAGCATGAGTTGTTGGGTTTGTCGCTCGGGGCCCACCGGAATGATCATGCGTCCTCCCTCCGCAAGCTGACGAGTGAGCGGGGGAGGAATGTTCTCGGGGGCCGCCGTGACGACGATGACGTCGAACGGGGCCTGCTCCGGCCATCCTTTGAAGCCGTCTGCATTTCTCACGACGACGTTGTCGTATCCGAGCCGATTCAGTCGCTTGGCGGCCGTGGCGGCCAGTTCGGGGATGATCTCGATCGTGTAGACGGAGTCGACGATCTCGGCCAGTACGGCGGCCTGATAGCCCGATCCCGTGCCGATTTCGAGAGCCCGGTCGGTCGAATCCGGGCGCACTCGCTCCGTCATCGACGCCACGATGTAGGGCTGCGAGATGGTTTGCTCGTGGCCGATGGGGAGGGGGCGATCGGCGTACGCCTGTTCGGGCGGATGGTCGGGGGCAAACCGGTGACGCGGAACGGATCGCATGGCCTGGAGGACGGCCGGATCGGACACGTCCCGCGCTTCGATTTGGGTGCGAACCATTTCCTCCCGAAGCTCCTGGTGCTCCCAGCTCGTGTCTGGCAGCGGCGAAACGAGGAGAAGGGTGCTAACGAGGAGCGCAACCATAGTTCAACCAGCACCTTTTTCAAGCCTGAATGAGGCCTTATCAACGGGTGCAGGCAGGCGGACGTTCAGGGGACGGCCTTCGGTCGGGCGGTGAGCCGTCACCGAGGGAGAAGAGAGAGGTCCCACAGATCGAGCGACGATTTTCACGAGTTGTGGAGGGGGAACTGGGGTCAGGAGGGATCAGTGGGTGGTGGCGGCCTCACGGGTTCTTTTGGGCAAGCGGCATCGAATGAGCGTCCCCTCTCCTGGGTGCGAGTCGACTACCAGCTCAGCCCCCAGGAGCTCTGCGCGGTATCGCATCGATCGGAGACCCAGGCTCCCGTTCTTTTTCATCTCGGATGGATTAAATCCTCTTCCGTCGTCTTCGACGGTCAGGATGAGATCATCTTCGTCCTCTTTGAGGCGAATGAGGATCTGGTCGGCCTCCGCGTATTTTCGGGCGTTTGCAGTGGCTTCCTGCGCAATGCAGTAGAGGTGAGCGGCGGCATCGTCTTCCAGGTAGGGAAGGTCGTCTGGGGAAGGCACGTCCCGATCTGTGTCGAAACCGACTGCTTCGAAGCAGCAATTGTCGTTGTTGTCGGCCAATCGTTTGAGGGCGGCCGGAAGATCCCCTTCGGAGAGCCCGGTGGGGTTCAGCCCCCGGGAGAGCTGCCGGATGTCCTCGCAGCTTTCGACGACGAGGTCTCGGATTTCCTGGAGCTGGTCTGCAATGCCGTCCTCTGCTTTGGTTCGGGCCATGGTATCCAGCATGAGGCTCACGCCGGTGAGCTGTGAGGCGACGCCGTCGTGCAGGTCCTGGCCAATGCGGCGCCGTTCCTCCTCCTGCACGCGCAACACCTCCCGCTGAAGGCGTGTCCGTTGGGTGACGTCAATCTCAGTCCCGATAAGTGCGGGTCTCCCCTGAAAGTCAATGCGGCTGCCAAATCCTTTTACGTAAATCGTCTCTCCCTCCTTGGTGAGGCCGCGAAACTGGAACTCTGTGCTCTTTCGGGTACCATTCAGGCACTCGTTATAGAGGCGACGAATCCGATTCCGGTCGTCGGGGTGAACCAGGGTTTCGAGGTACTTTCGGCCGATGAGCCCCTGGGGCGCGTAGCCATACATCTGGGCAAAGGCTTGGTTGACGTATTGCATCCGCCCGTTTTGGAGCAGGAGGGTGCCGACGAGGGCATTTTCGGCCAAGGTGCGGAACTTTGCCTCCGACTCTTCGAGCTCTCGGGTGCGCTCGCGTACGAGTTCTTCCAGCTCGTCCTTGTACTGGCGGAGCTCTACCTTCGACCGCTCCTTCTCTCTCTTGACCCGGTAGTAGCGGCGGAACGCCAGACCGAGAAGGACAATCCCGAAGCCGTATAGTACGTATGCCCATCCCGAGCGGTACCAGGGCGGTTGAACGTGCAGTGTCAGAGTGCCCACCTGACTCACCTGATCACGTTCATTCCGGGCGCGGACCTGAATTTGGTATTCTCCTTCCCAAAGGTTGGTGTACGTGATGGAGGGGTCGCGCGTCCAATCGGACCACTCTTCTCCCTGACCGGCCAGCTTATATTGATACTGGTGGGGATTGACCGTTTGATAGTTTGGCGCCGCGACGTCAACGCGAAGATCGTTGAGGTTGTACGGAACGCTCACTGTAGGGGGGGCACCTTGTTTCCAGGATGCCCCGCCGAAAAGGGTTCGGTCCCCGCGGAGAGTCGTTACCTGGCGAATCATGGCTCGAAACTCGGATTCGGACTGATAGTCCACTTGATCCGATTGGGGAGCATATCGGATTAGCTTCTTTCCGCTCGCGAGCCAAAGTGTACTGTCCTTTTCTGGGTGAAATCCAACCCTGGATGCTTTTTCAAAGTGAAGCGGCTCGACGGTCTCCCAGGTATACCCCCGGTCATCGAGGCTCTTCCGGCCCGTGAAGACCCGATTGCCCAGCGCAACCCAGAGCGTGCCGTCCTCGTCTTCGAGGAAGGCCTTCACGGTCAATGAGTCGGCGCCTTGAATGTTGGGAAGGAGCGACGGGCGAGCGGCAAACTGCCAGTCTTCGGGATTCTCCTCGGGATTTTTCACCTGAAAGACGCCCTGTTTCGACCGAACGGTGAGCTGGCCATCGACCGTCATTGGCACCTTATAGATAGAGGGGAGGCCGTCGTCTACATCGAAACGTACCGTTGACGTCACGCGCCGGTACTCCTCTGAAAGCTCGATGCGGAGGATGTCTCGGTTAGCGAGGGTTGCCCAGAGATGCCCGTCCGGCCCGGAGGCCAGTGTATGAACTTCGTTCTCGATCCCTTCGAGAGAATAAGACTGCCATCCACCTGTCCTCTGTCTCAACGCAGTAATTCCCGACCTCGTACCCACAAAGACTGGAGCGTCACTTTCTGCTTTTAAGAGGTCATAGGCCTGTCTTCCTAGGACTTCTCGGGATTCGTGCTCATCGATTTGGTGAACACCTTCGTTTGTAGCCACCAACAGGGTTTCTCCCACAGAGAGCAGGTCCCAGCTCACAGATGCATTTCTTCGCTTTTCAAAGCGGGCACTTCGTCCTCCAAGAATCCTCTCCTGGTTTTCTCGAAGCACATAGAGGCCACTCCCCGTGGCCGCGTACATCTTCCCATTGTGACGAGCCATGCTACGAATGATGCCCTTAAGCCCCGTACGCTCATCGTGGAGCGACGTGGGGGCATTAAGATCAGCTCGATACAGTCCGTCGTTATTGAGGGCCGCCCAGAGTTGGCCCTCCTTTCCGTCATACACGGCGTTTACCGTTTCGTCTGGGAGACCGGATGACCTGTCCAGTACTCGAAGGACCTCCCCGTCGGCCCCGATGATGACGATACCGGCCTCGAGCGTTGCCAGGGCATATCGATCGCCGGGCAGCCGG
>CAYXAD010000273.1:0-4535 GCA_964462965.1 uncultured Salinivenus sp. | reverse complement strand
AGATCGTTCCGACGATTCAGAAAGGTCTGCACGCCGGGGGACTCAGATCGGCGATACGGGTGGTTTATAGGTTTTTTGCTATGGGGGCTGATGTGGCTTTGACTATGCGTCTGCGGAAAGAGTCATCTCCTCGGCCCGTGAGTCGCAAGAAGGAGGGAGTCACCCTGTCCGATCGAGCACCGCCCGGAAGAACTCGTTGAGGGGGCCGAGGCCGGGGCGGGAGGAAGGATCCGAAAATTGCAGGTCCTCCTGGCGCTCGAGTTCGGTCTGGATGAAGTCGTGGAGGAGGGGATGGCGAGGGCCCTCGTCGAGCTCCTTGCCGGCCCGTTTCTCCTCGACGAGCGTGTGGATCGCCTCGAGCAGCGTCGGGTCCTGGACGGTGGCGTCGACGAGGCGGTCGAAGGCCACGGGGACGGGATCCCGATTCCGCTCGACCCACCGCACGGCCAGGAGCCCGCGGAGGACGTACAGGTAGGCCTTGTAAGGGACGGTCTCTCCGGACAGGTATTGCTCGGCCACGCTGCGCGCCAGGCCTCGATAGGCATGCCCGGCCGCCCGCGGCGTGTAGTAGGCGGGCACCAGTTCTCGCCAGCGCTCCATTATCGCCTCGTCTTCTCGGTACACGATGGGTGACTGCAGCCAGTCGAGCAGCGTCGGGTTGGATTTTCGAAACAGCCCGAGGGCTTTGCGCAGGTCCCAGCCGTGGAGGTCGAGCTCTTCCGTGACGGGACGGTCGATCGTGTCGTCGCGGCGCTCGAGGTCGATGGACAGGTACCACGGGCGCGGATGGACGTAGAGGAAGCGCACGTCGTAATCGCTGTTCGCCGACGGAAAGCCCCACGCCCGGCTGCCCGACTCGCAGGCGTAGAGCACCCGCACGTCCTCCTCTCGCTCCAGGCGATCGAGCCGGTCGGCAATGCGGCGCTGAACCATGGCGGAGCCATACAGGTGAGTCGAGGGCCCTTCGGCGTTCTATACACCCCTTGTCAAAGGAGAGGCGCCTCGCCTGAATCTGCACTTAGAAGCCTGATGCGAGGCAGGGCGAGGAGACAACTGCGAGGATGTTTTCACCCACCGACCTCATATTGACGTGTCGGATCGAAAAACCGTGGGGGCGACCGGCCGATCCGTCTACTACGTGGAAAAACGAGCTCGAGGAGGAGCATTTCGCTGGGGAGTAGAGCGTAGGCGTAAGGACATCCTCACGTCCATCCGTCCACCCTTCCAAACATTCTACACCGAACCCGTATCCTCCTTGCGCCGTCCCTGGAAGAGGCGCTTCTGCTGAAAGATGCGGCGGTCGGTCGCGACGTGCTCTCCAAACTGCTCGGTGCCTTCCCGACGGAGCTCGGGCGCGTGCTCGTCGAAGTACGTCTGCAGGGCATCGCGATCCCGCACCTGGTAGTGAATGGTCCACCGTCGGGGGTCGGTCGGCTCGTCCTCGTCGGGGACTGTGTCTCCGTCCTCGCTTCGGACGTACCAGGCGGCCGCCTCAAAGCCGTCGAGCTCCAGGATCTCGCGGATGTGTTCGCGGAGCCAGGGGCTGTACCGGCTGGCCGCGTCGCCGTCGACGGTGACGTTGACTTCGTAGATGAGCATGCTGGTCAGGGAAGTTGATGGAACAGGCTCTATGGGTGTCGGGGCAAACCGCCAATCGAGCAGAGGGTTGCCCACCGAGGGCGGTCCGGAGCCGAGAATCGAGCAAAAATCCTGTGGAGGGGCGGGGAGATGGGTATGTGGGTGTGAGAGTGCGGGGGCGGGAGAAGTGAGAAATTGGAAGAGTGGGGAATTTGAGTCCATGGGAGTGCTCCCTGAAGGACCTCTACTTGAGTTCTAAAGGATCGATCACTCTGGGGTCCCCTTTCTCATTCCTGAAAGGGATTGAGGAGAGAGAATGGTCGAGCGGTCATCGTCTGGAAGTGGGCCTGCATCGTGTCGAGGCAACCCCCCAAACTCCATGCACCCACCTCCTTCCCCCTGCATCTCGACCGTAGAATCCAACAAGGAGATCCAGCATCCATTCAGAGACGTAAGACTGCCCGCTATTGAACGCCTGTTGTCCCGTTGAAAAGGATTTCCTAAATTGGGGCATCCCCAGAAGAATGTGTACTGCCTTTCGTCGACGGGCACCCCACTCGATTCTCGACCTTCGATCCTCTCCCTTCACCCCTCACCTCTCGACCCTCGTCCTTCGCCCCTCAAACATCGACCCTCGCTTATCCTCATGCCGCTTCCCGACCTTCGCTCGCAGGCCAAGCCCAAGACCCCGGAGGAGCGCCTCGAGCACCTTCGCAATTTTGAGCTCGACCTCACGTTTACGGCCGGCGTCTGGTATTTTTCGCCCTTCGACAGCCGGTTTCATGCCAAGTACAAGCCGGAGAAGTCGATCGAGGAGCGCCTGGAGATGGCCGCGACCCTGAAGGACGACGGCCTCGTGGGCCTGGAGGCACACTATCCGAACGAGATCAACGAGGAAAACCTGGATCTCTGGCAGGACTTCGTGGACGACACCGGCATTCGGATCGTTACGGTGATTCCCCTCCTGTTCTACGACGAGGATTTCGAGTTTGGCTCCCTCTCGAATCCGGACGACGACGTCCGCGACAAGGCCATCTCCCGCCTCACGCGCAGCCTCGAGCTCAACAAAGAGCTGGGTACCGACTTCTGTGTGGTGTGGCCCGGCATCGACGGCTACGAGAACTCGTTCGGCATCGACTTTCAGCAGATGCGCCGCCGGTTTGCATCGGGGATGGCCGCGGCGATGGACGAGGTGCCGGGCGTGCGCATTGCCTTCGAGCCGAAGCCCTACGAGCCGCGCGGCCACATTCTCTACTCGACCACGCCGGAGGGCGTGCTTCTCGGGAAGCAGGTCGAGTCGATGCTGGAGGCGGAGGTCAACCGCGAGTTGCTGGCGGAGGGACATGCGCTGGTCGGCATGAACCCGGAGGTGGGCCACGCCCTCATGGGCTACGAGGATCTGGCCTACGCCTACTCGTGGCCGCTGTCCGAGGGACGCCTCGCGCACACCCACTGGAATAGCCAGCCGCTGGGCAACTACGATCAGGATCAGAACGTGGGGGCCATCAGTCCGGAGCAGAGCGAGGCGCTGCTCTACCTGCTCAAGCTCCACGGCTACCAGGGCTACTTTGGGCTCGACGTCAACCCGGAGCGAATGCCCGTGACGACGGCCCTCCGCATCTCGATGGACGCGCTACGAGGCATGAACGACCGGATCAACAACCTCGACCACGAGGCGATCCTGGCGGCCCGCCAGACCCCGAGCGACAATCGCGGCCTGATCGAGGCTCTCCTGGTGCAGGCCCGCTCGCCGAACGGCAGCCGGCTGCCGGCGGTAGATGAAATCGTTCAGAACGGCGGGTCGGTGACGTAATCGGCTGGAGAGAGGGCAATTGGGGGATGGCGGATCCGGAATGATGTGTCGTCCCCCGGCAGAGCCTTCGGTCCAAGTTGTGCCGTTGGTTCGGGGGTTGGACGTATGGGGTTGTTTGGCGTAGAGACACGCCGCGGCGCGTCTCTACGATGGGGATGGTACCCAATCAGACGTCCAATCCGGATTCAACGGGTCAACCGTTTCGAATCGGGGGCCGCGGTTCGGCGTGCCGATAAATGCGTCGGTTGCAGCTCGGTCAGACCGTGGAGGGAAAGCGCTTTATTCAGGGATTCGCGTCCCCCTGCGTCGGGTGGTTGCGGTCGTCGGTCCAGTTGACGGGATTGTTGTATACGTACCGGCGATGCGCCTGTAGTTCGCGTCGGTTGCGGATAATGCGATCGTAGTACCGCGGCTGCCAGGCAAATGTGGGACAGGCCTCTGCCTGGCGGATGCGTTTGGTGACCCGGCCCTTGTAATGATTGATGATCGACGACACGGACCCTGGGCGCAATCCGGTACCAAAGGATCGGGGATTGGTATTATCGTCGGTATCCGTACGACGTAGAGACGCGCCGGGGCACGTCTCTACAGGGGCATTCTGGGCGGATTCGGGGGCGCCGGGTGGTGATTCGGACCGGACCGTCAACCCAAGAATCAGATGCACGTGATTCGGCATAACGACGAATTCGTCGGCCACAGCTCGATCGTATCGAGCAACCGTATCCGGCCATGCCCGATGGGCAATGCACCCGGCCGCGGATAGACCCATAACCCCGTTCCGAATTGTCCCAAAAACGGATCGACGATCTTTGGTGCAGATGACGAGATGATACCACCCACCGGTTGCGTAGTCATACCCACACAGACGGATCGAGTCGGTACGGTACTGGCCCTGGAAGCGAGACATTTGGAAGGGCTCGTTGTGTAGTCGGACCTCCTAAGCGGAGAAATGAAACGCTCACTCGAAATGAGGGGGCCGTCTAATTCCTTATCGGTCCGGATCCGGTGATGTCGGATCTAAGGCTGCAGCACAAAGCACGCGTAGGGCCGCATGACCGTGCGGCCCTACATTTCATTACGCCGCCGCCGGCTCCGTCACGAGGGTGTCCGTCCGATTCGCCTCTTCGAGCGTCGTCTTCTCGAG
>CAYXAD010000272.1:3463-4552 GCA_964462965.1 uncultured Salinivenus sp. | reverse complement strand
CGCTCTGCCGATTGAGCTACTGGGCAAGAGATCAAAGACAGTGCTGGAGGACCAGCACCAAATAGGGAAATGACGCCGTTAACCCGCCGGTTCCTCGGAACTGGAGGCCTGTGACGCTTTGACGGACGTTTCACCGGCGGTCGCCGCCTCGTCGGGGCCCACGTCGATCCAGTCCGTCGCCGCAGCCTCTGCGTCGTCGAGGGCATCGACCGCATCCAGGTCAACCCCGCGCCACTCGGCCACCTGGGCGACGACCCGAGCGCGCACGTGCCGCTGCAGGGCCCGCACATCCTCTCGCGTGTAGCTGTCCGTCGACACCGGGTCCAGCACCTTCACGCGGATCGTTTCCGGGTTCGGTTCGAACCAGATCGAGTGCTTGGGCAGAGCCTCGTGGGTCCCGTCGATGGCGATGGGCAACACCGGCACGCCCTCTTCGACGGCGAGGCGAAAGGCCCCGTCCGAAAACCGATGCACCTGTCCGTCCCGCGAGCGAGTCCCCTCCGGAAACAGCATCACGCTGCAGTCTTTGCGGAGGTAGTCTTTTGCCATGCTGACCGCCTCGGCCCGACTTTTCTTGCTCCGGCGGTCGACCGGAATGTCTCCGCTCATCCGCAGCAGCCACCCGGCCACCGGAAGACGAAACAGTCCGATCTTGGCCACCCACTTCATCTCCCAGGGCACCCGGGCGATGATGGGCGGATCCGCCTGCGAGAAATGGTTGCCGACGACCACGTAGGGATTCCGGGGGTTGTCGGGAAACGGCCCCTCGAGCTCGATCTCCCAGAAGGGATTGACGTACGTGAGGGAGCGGCCCAGGTATCGCAGGAAGAGCCCGGTGTGGTAGCGGGCGGGATCCCGATCGAAGAGCCAGACGACGGCCGTGAACGGCACCCACAGAACAATAAGGGTGCCGATGGCCAGCCACACCCAGAGGGAGACGAGCACCGAGCGCATAGGGAATAGGGACGGATGATCAAAGGGACAGCAGTGGAGCCTATGCCCGACCCGGGGCTTTGATTCCGAGCGCACCTGGGCAGAGAGTCATAAATCGTAAATGGTGGCTCAGCTGCCGTTTTCTCCCGCTGTGCA
>CAYXAD010000272.1:0-3363 GCA_964462965.1 uncultured Salinivenus sp. | reverse complement strand
GGGTGATTGAGGGGGTGAAAGCGGAGACGTCAAATGCATCACGGTTCACGGATCACGCGTCACTCAACACGCGGCTCCCTTCCGGGCAGAACACTTGAGTCCTCTACAACCCCTCTGCTCTCGATCGCCAACATGGAGGCGGGATTTCGATGAATCTGGGAATTTGCTGCATCGGTCCGAGGCTCCACTCGTTAATAATTTTGGACCGAGTGCAACAGACGGTTGCGCTGTCCCGGCGGAACGGACGCCGGGCGGGGGAGGTAGGCTTTTGTCCGCAGACCGGCCCCTGCAATCCTCCGCCCTCCTCTTCGTTCTGCCCAACGCGTTCACCCGCCCTTCCCGCAGATCGTTTTCACTACATGGACACAGATGGAGTCCCCGTGCCCGACCTGACCCGCGGCAGTGTGGCCCCCGTTGGCGACGAGGGACATGAGCAGTGGATGCGACGGTGCCTCGCCCTGGCCCAGCAGGGCGCCGGCCGAGTGAGTCCCAATCCACTCGTTGGAGCCGTCCTCGTGGGCCCTGATGGGGACGTGCTGGGGGAAGGAGGCCATCGATCACACGGCGGGCCCCACGCCGAGGCCCGAGCCATCCATCACGCCGAGCAGCACCACAGCGAGGCCGCGCTCCGAGAGGCCACGCTGTACGTGAACCTCGAGCCCTGCAGTCACCACGGCAAGACGCCTCCCTGCACAGACCTCATTCTAGAAAAGGACATTCCGCACGTGGTCGTAGGCACGATCGACCCGTTCCCCAAGGCGCAAGGTCGGGGCATACAGAAGCTACGGGAGCACGGCGTCGAGGTGGAACTGGGGGTCTGCAAACACGCCTGCCGGCGACTGAATGAGGCCTTCTTTCACCTCGTCGAGACCGGCCGTCCCCTCGTCACCCTCAAGGTCGCCCAGACCCTGGACGGCCGCATCGCCACCCGCACGGGGGACAGCCAGTGGATTACCGGCGAGGCCGCCCGGACCCTTGTACACCGCTGGCGGGCCGAGATGGACGGGGTCCTCGTGGGAAGCGGCACCGCCCGCAGCGACGATCCCCGTCTCACCGTCCGCCACGTCGACGGCCCGCAGCCCCTGCGCCTCGTCCTCGACCGTGAGGGCACCCTTCCGCCCGACCGCTCGCTGTTCACGGACGACCACGCCGACCACACGCTGGTCGTCGTCGGGGCCGACCGCGATCGTCCGTCGTATGCGGATCGCCTGGAGGCGGCCGGCGGGCACATTCTCTCCCCCCCCGAAACCGAGGCCGGTCACCTCGACCTCGTGGCCCTGCTCCAGCGCCTGGGCAAAGACGGAGGCCGGGAACACCTTCCCCTCCAGTCCCTGCTGGTAGAAGCCGGGCCCGGCCTCGCCACCGCCCTCTTCCAACAGGACCTCGTCGATCGTTTCTTCTGCTTCGTGGCCCCGAAAGTGGTGGGAGAGGGGATCCCCGCGCTCCGCGACCTCGGCGTCACCGAAATGGAGGACGCCCTCACCTTTGCCGAGCAAGAGTGGGAAACGGTGGGCAATGACGTCCTCCTCCGAGGGTACCGGCGACCCGTGTAGTCCGCAAGGTATGCAGACCGTGACGCTACAGAAATCTCAAGGCTGGGGCCCCCAGGTACGAATGTGGGGCCTCAGCGAGTAGGAGAGCCTCCACCCCCAACCTCTGATCCACCAGTAGCTGATCCGGTGTCTAGCCCTCCCGAGGTCGGAGCCTCCAGCGGGCGACCGTCAGCGGAACCGGCAGGGGCTGGCCCGTCGTTTGACTGGGTGCCTCCATCTCACCTTCACAGCCTCCCGAACTCATGCCGACGGCACCGACCGATCCGACTGGGGTGGACCTTCCGGAGAAGAACCGGTATACGTACGCCGACTTTCAGCAACTGCCCGAAGGCGCTCCCTACGAGCTCATCTCTGGCCACCTCGTCATGTCTCCATCTCCGACGCCCTATCATCAACTCATCCAATCCAACCTGTTTTACGAACTCTCACGATCTGCTCGTGAGCAAGCCGGAGGACGTGTCCTGAGTGCTCCTCTTGACGTTCGCTTTTCTGACACTGAGGTCCTCCACCCCGACCTCGTTTATGTAGGTCAGAACCGCCTCGATATCATTGGTGAGCAGGACATTGATGGCGCCCCGGACCTGATCGGCGAAATTTTATGCCCGTCGACCGCTCATAAGGACCTCACCACCAAGAAGCGTCTCTATGAAGTCCACGGGGTTGCGGAATACTGGACGGTAGATCCGAACCAGCAGGCCGTGGAGGTCTTCCAGAACACGGACGACGGATTCGCCCAGCACGTCCGCGTCGTCGAAGAAGGGACGGCGTCCTCGGCCTTGCTGGCGGACTTCTCCATCGATCTCGCAGATCTCTTCTAGCACCGGCTCGCCCTGTGGGAGACAAGGACCGTCCCCTTTTGCCATACGAAAGTTCACGTAATCGAGTCGAAGGTCCCTGAATAGTAGATCTCGATCTGTAACGGATGTCTCTGAACGGGTGTAAAGGACCTCCCCGGTCTGCACAACACCAACATCCCCATACTCCCAAACACCCACACTCAGATGTTCACCGGCATCATCGAAGAGATCGGCACCGTCGCCCGCATCGAAAACCAGGGGGGCGGCCGTCGACTCACCCTCGAAGCTAGCATGGCCGCCGAGCTGTCCATCGACCAAAGCGTATCGATCAATGGGGCGTGCCAGACCGTCGTCGCGACGGACGCGGACGAGGGCACCTTTGCCGTCGACACCATCGAGGAGACGCTGCGCAAGACGACGTTCGAGGCCCTGGAGGAGGGCATGCCAGTAAATCTTGAACGTGCGCTCCAGGCCGGCGACCGCCTCGACGGCCACTTCGTGCAGGGCCACGTCGACACTACCGGGTCCATCGTGGACGTAGAGCGGGAGGAAACCGACTGGCTCTACCGCATCCAGTTCGCCCCCCAATACGCCTCCTACCTCATCCCCGTCGGCTCCATTGCCGTGGACGGCATTAGCCTCACTGTGGCGCGCCTCACGGAGGACACCTTCACCGTCGCCGTCATCCCGCATACCTACGAGCAGACGGCTGTCTCTTCAACGTGGGAGGAGGGAGCAGCGGTAAATCTCGAGTTCGACCTCCTCGGCAAATACGTCGCTCGTACCCTCACTGCTCGCGGCGAAGCGCCCAGCCCCGAGACGCTGATGCAGTAGTGGCAGAACCGCTAGCCCCTTGGAAATTAGTGGGGAGAGAATATTGATTAAGCGGGCCCTCCGATGTGTCGTCCGCACGCTCAGTACCGAAGCCGCACGACCTGTGGCTCCGGACGGGACGCCTCCCCTGACTCGTCCGCGGCACAGGCGCTAAGTGCAACGGCACCTCCCAAGAAAGA
>CAYXAD010000271.1:0-4564 GCA_964462965.1 uncultured Salinivenus sp. | reverse complement strand
TTCCCCCTTCATTATTTCAGTCAACGAGGAGGTAGTAGGGACGACCGGCCGGTCGGCCCTACTGTAGCGTCTCGGTTCCATCGAGGAAGGGGAGAGTCCCTTCAGGCAGCGCGTGCTGAGCCTGCCAGCACGTAGAAAAAACCTGCACACCGCGTTACGTAGGACGAGCAGGGGCTCAATCCGTTCAAATTGAATCGGTCCATCTCGGTTGCATCTGGAAAAACGACCACAAAGTGAGAATTCCCCACAGTCAATCGGTCATGGATGTAAGGTCTTGGTGACGCATTCCCCATCCGGGCACTCCCCGACAAAAGGGGAATACCCACTATGAAATGTCGAGGCACGTTGAACTGGACGCTAGAGCTCATCATGAACGGTGGCGCAAACGGGATCGGTTGGTTTAGCATTGGACTGGGAACGGCACAACTGCTGGCTCCAAACCGACTTGCCCGGATGATCGGGGTGGGAGAGCATCCCGGCACGATGCGAGCGATGGGGATTCGTGAGATCGCGTCGGGCATTGGTGTGTTGGCCCAGCGTCGGCCGAGGGCAAGCCTCTGGGCGCGGGTGGCAGGAGATGCGCTGGATCTTGCCCTCCTGACCAAAAAGCTGGGACAACGAAATACCCGAAAAGCACGAATTGCAGGGGCCGCCGCCATGGTGCTGGCCGTCGGGGCCCTGGATTACCTGTATGCACGAGAGGCGACAGCCCCTTCCCTTGACGACGAGTAGGGGAGGAGGACTCCCGGCATTATGCACTGAACGAAGGCCTTGGTAGGAGGAGCCCGCAGACTGTTATTGTCAGCGAGTCGTACTATGTTATGCTGTCCTCGAAATGAGGACCTCGTTGTTTCTTCTACCCAGTTCAGCAGATCCATATGTCCTTCGTTGCCCTCGACGACCTCGAGCGCTCGGAAGAAATTCCCGGCTTTCTCGGCGGTTTCGTTCATTCCGACAACATGACCATGGCCACCTGGTCGGTCGAGGCCGGATCGTCCTTTCCCGAGCACTCCCATCCTCACGAACAGATCTCGATCGTCGTGGAAGGGGAGTTTGAACTGACGATCGAGGGAGAGACCGACGTGTTGCAGCCGGGGCGGGTGGCCGTCATTCCGTCGGGGGCGACCCATTCGGGACAGGCCCGGACGGATTGTGAGATCATCGACGTGTTCAGTCCTGTGCGAGAGGAGTATCAATAGCGGATCATTGATCGAACCTACTGGAAAGAGGAGACCGGTCTGATTTGGATATTTGAATTGTCCCCGGTGGGTGGCCCGGAGATCGCACGTGCAGAGCGGATGAGGCGTTCATGTTCCTTTAAAGTCCATTCGCAGGGAGCCCTTCACGGATTGATCGTCTCGAAACTGTAGAACGAGAGGCAGGTGGGGTATTCTCCCGGTATTGACTGAACGATGAGGGACCGACATGATTGCTGTTGCTTCCTTTCTTCTGGTACTCATGCTTTCTCTTCTGGTCATTCGGATTGGATCGATTGCCCTGGTGCGAACGGGGCTTTCGAGAGACGTCGCCCGTTTTCAGGCCCTTTCAGCGTTCTCGGGGGCCGGCTTTACGACCGACGAAGCGGAGACGCTTCTGGACACTCCGGCCCGGCGGAAGGTGATTGCGACGCTTATTCGTCTTGGCTCGGTAGGGATTACCACCTCGATTGCAACGCTTCTTCTTTCGTTTATCGAGGGGGGCGGAGCGACCTGGCAGCGTCTGCTCGTGTTGTTTCTCGGGATTGGAGGGCTTTATGCCCTCGCCCGGAGTCACACCTTTCATGAGTTGATCAAGCCGGTGATCGAATGGGGACTCGATCGCTACACGGAGCTTCGGCTCAGAGACTACGCCAACCTGCTAAACCTTCACGGGGGCAACCAGGTCGTCGAAATTGAAGTTGAAGAAGACACGTGGCTTTCTGAACATCGGCTCGACGAGTTAAACCTTACGGCTGAAGGCATTCTGGTCCTCGGGGTCGAACGTTCCGGAGCGGGCTTTACCGAAGCGCCGCCGTCCGAGATGCGTCTTCAGCCGGGCGACTGTCTCGTGGCCTATGGACGGGCGGATCGACTCAATGAGCTTGTGCGTCGAGAGCCCGAGGACTATGAGGCTCACCAGAAGGCCGTGGCCGAGCACGAAGAGCTTATCGAGGACCACACGACGTGGGAAGAAGAGTAACCCACAGCGGTTCCACCTGAAGGCAGGGGCCGAGAGAGGAGGGGCAGGGTTTTTTGTATCCAGTTCTTTTTCTGCTCAAATGCATTTGAGCTCGGACCTCTAGTTCAGAGAGGCGGCCGGCCGTCCGCCGTCTCGATAAAAAAGCACGTAGGTCGCAGCGCACATTGTGTAAGCCCTGTCAGAAGGAGAGAGGGGACTTTCAGGTGAGTCCTTGAGAACCTTGGCGGATTGTCTACGGCCTGTGACCTGGTGGATCTCGTGCAGAAAGACGTCTGCGTTTCGGCCGGTCGCCTGGCTACAGGCACTCCCTTGGGCGTCTTTCTGCAACTTCGCCCCCTGTGTCTACTCGGCTGCGCCTCGTCAGTCGCTTCGCTCGTGTCGGCTTCGGATCCATCCACCAAACAGGTTCTGAACCCCGCAAGTCACCTCACCACTGTTCGACTTTGTCCTCAGGGGATGCACATGGCAGACCCGGTCTATGCTGTGCAGGCCGTTCGAATCCCGAAGCCCTCGGGGGCCTTCGGAGTGGGCGAAGAGTAGTGGCAGAGACAGCCAACCCTTACGGTTCGGGGCGTAGAACGATTTCCAGAGGTCATTCATACGCCTCCACAAAAGCGTCGACCTGCTCCTGAGTCCCCGTCAGGAGAAGCTTTGCACCGGGAGGAAGATTCGTGTCTGCGTTCACATTTGTGTGAAGCTCTCCTCCGGTATCGATCGCCACCACGTTGACCCCGGTGCGTGCCCCGATGTCGCTCTCGGCGAGGGTGTTGCCTTCAATGGAAGCAGGGACTGGGCGGGTGAACAGATCCACCCCTTCTCCCAGTACGACGAGACGTTTACCCTTGAGGGCCGCCATGACGGCGTTTACCCCGAGTGTTTCGAAGCTGAGCACGAAGTCAGCCCCGGCGCGATGGATGCCTTCCAGGTTTCGCTCGTGGGTGATGCGGCTTACGATGCGGGCGTCGTCGTTGAGCCGTCGGCAGTAGGAGGCGAGGTAGATGTTTACGGCGTCGTCGTTGGTCGTGAGCAGGACGGAGGGGGCCGATCCGACGCCGGCTTTCTTTAACAGCTCATAGTCCGCAGCGTCGCCGACGAAGACTTCCTCACAGAGCGGACGCAGGCGTTCGCACTTCTCTCGGTCCCGCTCGATCAGGTGAACCGGGACGTCTCTCTCGTGAAGGGATCGAATGGCGGCCGATCCGACCGTTCCCCCCCCGATCACGAGGACGGGATTTGGATTGACGTCGTACACGGAGATCCGCTCATTGAGCTTCTCGAGCTGCTCGTCGGTGCCGATGACCACCGGCATGCTCGAATCGGTGAGTTGATGGTCGGGATGGGAGGGACGAAGGGTCCCACGCTCCCAGATGCCGAGGACACTGGCGCCCGTTTTTTCTCGCAGCCGGGTTTCACGCACTGTTTTTCCAACAAAGGGGGTGTTTTGGATGGGCATTTCGGCGAGTTGAAGGTTCTCGTAGCGCCCGATGGGATGGAGTTCGGCGTGCTGTGTGTGAGCCCGATTGGCCAGGTGCTCGCCGAGCCATCGTTTGACAGGAAGAACGTGGGTGGCGCCACTCAGGTCAAGGATGTCCTCTGACTCTTTATGGCCGGACAGGGTGGCGATTGGCACGTCTGGAGCCGACTCGCGTACAGTCAGCGTAATGTTTGTATTCATCACGTCGTTCTCGTTGGCAAGCACGAACTGGGCCTGGTGGGCCTGCATGCCTTCGTAGGTTTTCTTGCTATCGACTTCTCCGGTTACCACACTCAGACCGTCGCCAAGGAGATTTGCCGCCGCACTGGGATCCGGTTCGAGGAGAGCATAGGGAATGTCGTCCTGCTCGAGCCGGGATATGACGCCTTCTGCAATACTGTCGTAACGGCAGATGATTACGTGATCCCTCGTGCCGGCCGGCAAAGACCGAGGGGCCGTCGAGCGAATCTGAGCTTCAAGCCAGGGCGCATAGAAGAAGCGAATGAAGGCAAAGGGGAGCACGATGAGAAGCATTACGATCCCGGACAGCAGCACGATTACGCTGAAGAGCCGGCCGATATCCGACTGAAAGGTGATGTCCCCGAAGCCCAGGGTGCTCATGACCGTCAGCGTCCAGTACAGGCCGGAAATCCAGGAGTAGCGTTCCCCTTCTACGTACAACTTGATGAAGTGGAACAGGACCGTAAACAGAAGGACGACGGCCACCAGAAAGCCGATGTACTTCAGGAGAAGCCACAGATTGCGTTTCATCTCCCGGTCCTGCAAAAAGTAGGAGAGCTGTGTGCTAATGGTTTTCATGAGTCTGGCTTCTGAGTGAGGAAAAGAGCGAGGCAGAGCACGTTAAGTAGACCAGCAAAAGAACATTAAAGGATAGTCATTCCGACCGGAGCG
>CAYXAD010000270.1:0-4598 GCA_964462965.1 uncultured Salinivenus sp. | reverse complement strand
GCACGGCGTCGACCCCCTGGTCGACGAGAAATTCCAGCATGTTGTCGACGGCCGTGTTGGAGGCGGCCGTCGCCAGCACGCTGTCGTTTCGATCCACGCACTGCTGCAGCACCTCGACGGCCGTGGTCGTCTTGCCCGTGCCGGGCGGGCCGTGGATCAGGTGTACGTCTTCGGTCGCCACGGACGTGCGGACGGCCTCCCGTTGGGACTCGTTCAAGGATGGATTGTGCCATCCATCGACCTCGGCCGGCTCTGTCTGTGCGGGCGATGCAGTGCCGATGCACACGTCGCGCAGGTGGGCGAGCGCCCCGTCGGCCGTCGGAAGCTGGGCCAGCGCGTCCTGCATGCGCTGATAGGTGATGTCGTTCACGTAGAGATCGACGCGCAGGCCCTTGCCGTACACCCATCCCTCCGGTTTTGGGTCAAAGGAGACGGTGACGGAATAATTCGTGACCTGGGTGACGGTCCCCGTCGGGTTGTCGTCCCGCAGCGGGTCCTTCTTGGAAATCATGACGAGGTCGCCCACGCGAATTTCCGTGTCCGGCAGCGGCTCACCCTTTTTCCGGCGCATAAACTTGACGAGCTGCCCACTGAGCCCTTCGCCTTCGTCCCGGCCGCGCATGCGAAGCAGGGCGCGCCCCTTGTCCTCCCGCTCGCGGCCCGACAGGTGCTCGATCTCCTGCTCGTGCCGACGCATCTCCTCTTCGCGTTCCAGCTCGACCCAGTCCGTGAGCCGGTCGGCGTATTTGCGAGCCGTCTGCGTCTCTGCATCGAGCGGGGCGACCGTCACCGTGGCCCGTCCGACCTGGCCGCCATTCAGGGCCTGCACGACTCGTTCGGCCACTGCGGCGTCGACGTCGACGGTCGCCTCTCCATTGTCGATGTCGATGGCCCCGATGTCGTCCGGCGTAATGCCGGCCTCGTTCACGAAGGCGCCCACAATGTCGCCGGGGCCCTCGCCGTTGAGCCCGTCCACGAGCAACGTCGTCACGTCGTCGGCCATGCTTTCATGTCGACCCTTCGTTCGACAGAGTATCTCAAACGTTGTAATACCCGAGATACTAGACGTGAGTTGCGAGGCCCGTATAGAGGCCGGGAAAAAGATCCAATCGCTATCCTCCATTCCTCCCGCAAGGCCCCTCCTCGTTATTATCGAACAGACGACCTCGAAAAAAACATGAACCCATTGTTTTCGTGTGTGGACGTGTAGTTTGCGGTCCCCGCATCCTCCCCGCTCCCTAGCCCATGCCCTCTCTGCCGTCTCCCGCGACCGCCGCCTCGAAGGACGACATCCGGGCGTTCTTCGACGAGATCGCCGATGACTACACGGACCGCCACGGCTCGGCCGACGCTCTGGCCTACCGGCTCGCCACCCTCGACCACTATGCCCAGTTCTCCCCGACCGACGTGGTGCTCGACATCGGATGTGGGGACGGGGCTCACCTGCGAGCCCTCGCCGACCGGATCGACCGAGGCCTCGGCGTCGACTTTTCTCCACACATGATTGACACCGCCCGGCGCCGCACCAACCACGACTCGCTCACTTTCCGCCACGATGACGCTGAACAACTGGAGACAGTTCCCTCCGACGCCATTGACAAAGTCATCAGCGTGGGCGTGCTGGAGCACGTCTTGCACCCGACCCGTGTCTTCGACGAAGCGGCCCGGGTGCTTCGGCCCGACGGTCGCTTTGTGGCCTTGACCCTCAACGGCGCCTTCTTGTGGTACCGCCTCGCCGACCGCCTTCGGCTGCCGACGCGTCACCTCGAGAGTGACCGTCGACTTTTCCCCGCCAAGGCAATACAAATGCTCCAGCACAGCGGATTTCAGGCGGAAGTGGACTTCTGGCAATTTGTCCCGGCAGGGGACCTTCCGCAGCCCCTTGTGCATCTCTTCCGGACCTTCGACCGCCTCGGACGACACGTGGCGCCGGCGTGGCTCCGGGGCGGCCTCTGCCTGTGCGGAGAGCTGCGGTGACAGGGGCGGCGGGGTCGAGTGGTCGACGTGCCCTTCGCGAACACCGGCCGCCTTCCTCTGGCGACGGCCCCCCCCGGACGTGACGGCCTCCCCACTCTCATAGGAATTCCCTTCGCAGCGACGAGAACGAATGAGGCCGTAGGGGATCCTTCCCTCCCCTCTTCAACGGAGAAACGGGCCCCGAGAAGTTACGCTGTACCGAATCTCGAGGTGAAGCAAGAGAGAAAACTCCCTGCTGCTCACCTCCATCCTTCTTCTCCTCTTCCAACAACCGACTCAAACGGGCAAGACGTTCGCCGACTCGACGGGGGAAGAGGAAATTATTACCAAAAAAGCGCTTCCAAGATGATACAAAAGAAACGAGACTACGAAATATTCAAATTGAGTTGACTCCCCCTTCTCATGAAGAAAACATCATCGTGGGCCAACAAGAAGATCATACTCGAAAAACAAACCGCGACCGCGGTAAGAAGTACGTAATGGTGAGAAAACATAAATGCAAACACCGCTCCTATTATGATGCTCTACATCACTCTCGTCACTCTCTGGACGCTCTACATGGCGTTCGAAACCTACATCTTCACTCGCCCCCAGTCCCGGCCTCACTTCGTCGGATTCCTGATCGTCCACACACTCCTCGCTCCGCTGTCGTTCGTAATGTCGATCACGAACGGCATTCTCCGCGAGCGCATTGAGACCGCTTACCGAGTAGCTCGTGCCTCTCAGCAACGATTCCAGCGATCTGGCCGCAAGAAGCTGATCGGCTAGGAACGAACAACTCCCCCGAAAACGAAGGGCTCCTCCTTATTGCTGTCCGCGGGGCGCCGGCGTCGGCGGATCGGGCTCGGGGAGCACCGGATCCTCCTCGGGCAGGCGCTGTAGGGCCTCCTGGATGGCGCGCTCGAGCTGCGGGTCCCCGCCCTCAATCACCTCTCGGGGCGTCTGAATGACCTCGATGTCGGGCGGGACGCCTTCGTTTTCGACGGCCCACTCCCCGTTCAAGTCATAAAAGCCGCCGCGCGGCACGGTCAAAAACCCGCCGTCGATGAGCGGCGGGGTGTCCCAGATGCCCACGAGGCCGCCCCAGGTCGTGCGGCCCACGGTGGGCCCGAGGTCCATTCGTTTGAACATGTACGGGAGGAGGTCCCCTCCCGAGCCGGCGGCTTCATTCGTCACCATCACCTTCGGCCCCCAGATGCCGGCCCCCGGCGTGGTAAATGGATCGCGGTCACCGATGGGGTTGTTGAAGAAGCCGTGCAGCTCGCGTCCCATCACGTCGACCATGTAGTCGGCCGCCGACCCGCCCCCGTTAAACCGCTCGTCGATGACGATGCCGTCGCGGTCCTGCTGGGAGAAGTAGTAGCGGTTGAAGTTCTCGTAGCCGGCCTGCGAGGTGTTGGGCACCCACACGTAGCCGAGGCGGCCGTCAGACGCCTCCTCTACGCGACGGCGGTTGTCCTCGACCCAGGCCCGGGTGCGAAGGTCCGCCTCACTGTCCACCGGCACGACGGTGATCTCGCGGGCCCCGTCTCGCGTCGGCTCGTCGTTGATGAGCAGGGAGACCTGCCGGTCGACGGTGCCTTCGAACAGGCGGTACGGATTCATATCGGCCGTCAGCTCGGTGCCGTTCACAGCAATCAGGTAGTCGCCGACGTCCACGTCGAGGCCCGGCACACGGAGCGGCGCCCGCAGATCCGGGTTCCAGCTCTCGCCGTCGTAGATGCGCGCGAACCGATAACGACCACTGTCAATCTCGAAGTCGACGCCCAGGAGGCCCGTCCCCGGCCCCTCACCGTCGGGAATGTCGCCGCCGCCCACGTACGTGTGGCCGAGCGACAGCTCTCCAATCATGAGGGACAGAACGTAGTTGAGGTCGCTCCGGTGTCGAACGTCGTCGAGCCACGGCTCGTACAGATTGCGGATTTTGGTCCAGTCGAGCCCGTGGTGGTTGTCCACGTAGAGATAGTCACGATAGAAGCGCCAGGCGTCGTCAAAGAGCTGCTGCCACTCCTTCTGCGGATCCACCCGCATCTGCAAGCCGGAAACGTCAATCGAGCCGCTGCCGACAGACGGGCTTCCCGACGTCTCGACGATCCCCCATTGTCCCTGCGCCTGATAGAGTGCTTTCTCGCCGTTGTGGGAAACCTCAAACTGCGTGACCCCCTCGAGGTACGGCTGCGCCTCCCGTTCGGAGAGCTGATAGCGGTGAATCTGTAGACCGGGCTCGTTCGGGATCTGCTCGCCGTAGAAGAGGGTGCCCTCGGTGGCCGCATAGAGGGTGCTGTAGGTGCGCACGGGCACGTCCAGCGACTGGATGCGCTGATCGAGCCCCTCGAGGTCGATCTGCACGGTTCCGTCCTCTTCCCCGTTCGTTTTCTCCTCATCCGCTTCGTCTTCCTCCTCCTCGACGGGCTCCTCGTCGCTTTCCGGCAGCAGCGGGGAAGGCTGGTCGTCCGAGAGGACGGCCAAGTAGAGCCCGCGCTCGACGGAGTGTTCGTAGGCACTCATGTCGAGCCAGCCCGTGTTCAGGCCGTAGTCCGTGCTCGCCATGAAGTAGAGGTAGTCCCCGCTCTCGTCCCACACCGGATTGACGGCGTCGGCCATTCCGTCCGTCAGGGGCA
>CAYXAD010000269.1:0-4611 GCA_964462965.1 uncultured Salinivenus sp. | reverse complement strand
GTGTAGAGACGATCGAACGCCTTCGGGAGGAGGATTTCGATCCCGTAGAACTTGACACAAGCGAATTTCTGAAGGCCGGGGGGTCGGTCTTCTGCATGAAGCAGATGATCTGGTAGGGGGACTGTCGCCCGGAGCCTCGCTCCAGTGCATTCCCCCCCACGTGCATCACCCACCGGTAGCCCCGAAACGGCGTCTTTGCCCGGGTCTGTAAGATCTGCTACGTCCGTCGCTGCGCTCGTGCCTCCGCTCCGGGCGAAACGCCGGCCCCGACTGAATAGGACTCGAACTCAGGTAAAGAGCTCCCGCACTCTCTCCCAATCGTGAGCAAGCGCTCCCTGATTTCTGTCGTCATTCCCACCCTGGACGAGGAAGCCACCATCGGGCCCACTCTCCGTCGTCTTAACACGCAGCAGGAACCGTTTGAAACGATTGTCGTCGATGGAGGCTCAACGGACGAGACGCGTGCGCACGCTCGAACCCTCGGGGCCACAGTGCTCTCCTCCGACCAGGGCCGAGCCCTCCAGATGAATCGCGGGGCCGAACAGGCCTCGGGAAAGGTGTTGCTCTTCCTCCACGCAGATACCCTGCTGCCTCCACACGGTCTCTCCAGCATCCGGCGGGCCCTCTCCGAGCCGGGGGCCACGTCCGGAACGTTCCGCCTCCAGTTCGATCGGTCCACGCCGCTCCTTCGTTTTTATGCCTGGTGCACTCGTTGGCCGTGGATTCGACTGTGCTTTGGCGACAGGGGCCAGTTCGTCCAGCGATCCGTCTTCGAAACGGTCGGTGGATATCCAGAATGGCCGCTCTACGAAGATCTAGAGTTTGCAGCCCGATTGCAGAAGCAGGGGGGGTTTCGATATCTCGATGCGGCCGTCACGACCTCGGCTCGTCGGTTCCAAAAGAACGGCCCCCTACAGCAACAACTTCGCAATCTGTACCTCTGGATGTACTACATGGCAGGGGCGGATCCGGAGCGTGTCGCTCATCTCTATCCGTATCGAAATTCCTAAACGGCCTCACTCCTCGTCTCTCGCCCTCTAACCCTACCAAAGAAACAATATTGTAACGTGCTTGGGAATCTACGATCTTTATAATACTACTGTAGTAGTAGCAACAAACAACCCACTCCGTCCAATGCGCCGCAAGTCACTTACACATCTCGGCGAAACCGAAATGGAGGTTCTCCACCACGTGTGGGACCTCGGCGAAGCGACTGTGGCTGACGTCCGTGAACGAATTCTCGAAGATCGCGAGATTGCGTACACGACCGTAATGACTGTGCTCAAGAAGCTCGCCGAGAAGGGCTACCTGGACTACCGCAAAGAAGGTCGGTCGTACGTCTATTCGCCAGCCCTCGAGCCCGACGAGGTACAGCACAGCCTCCTGCAGCGCCTCATGGAGAAGGTCTTCCACGGTTCGCCTTCGGCCCTCGTTCAAACCCTCGTCCAGCAAGAGAACCTTTCGGAAGCAGAGCGCCGCGAGATTAAAACCATCATCGAGGCCCTCGAAGCCTCGGAGGCAGACGACCATGATGACACTCCTTGACGTACTCGATCGGCTGGGGCAGGCGACCTGGCAGCCGGTCTGGGTTCCCGTTCTCGTCTGGACGGTTTTCGCTCTTCCGCTGTGGGTGTTCCTGAAACGGGCGGCCCGCCTGCATCCTAACGCAGAATATCGGCTTTCCCAGGTCCTGTTGGCCACCCTTCCCGGAGGACTCATCGCCGTAGCGCTCTTCAACGTGATTCCCGCCGCCTCGGCCGTCGTCCCTCTCCCTGAGGTTTCAGTGACGGTTTCTCCTGCCGTCGAGGCTGTGGAGACCGTAGATCGCTCCTCCCCCCTCTGGACATGGTCCCTGGCCGTCGGCCTCTTCACTGTGGGGGCGCTGATCGTCGGGCTCATGTACCTCGGGCGCCTGGCTTTCGACGCCGTGGCAGCAGCTCGCGTGTATGCACTCGCAGGTCGGCCCCCTTCTGACGAAATTCAGGACCTCGTCGCTCGTCTTACTGACACCCTCGAGGTCCCCCGTCCCGTTCGGGTCTGCCTTGCACCAGACGCCGTGGTCCCCGTCACCTTGGGAGGAACGCGGCCAACGATCCTCCTCCCTTCGGCCCTTCCCAACTCGCCGGAGGCGCTTCGAATGACCCTCGTTCACGAGTGCATTCACATCCGTCGATACGACGACGTGGCTCACATGGCCGAGCGGATCGTTGCGGCGACGTTTGCAATCCATCCCCTCGTGAATCGGCTCTGCCGTCACATCGCCGAGGCTCGGGAGCGCGCCTGTGACGCGGCTGTGTTGGAGGGTGACCACGCCTCCCCTGGTGCGTACGCACGGCTCCTCACGGCTTTTGCCGAACGCCCCCATCCCGGCCGGCTGGGGACCCTCGCTCTTTCTGAGTCCGAGTCTTCCCTCATAACCCGCCTTGCCGCCATGCGCTCTTCCGTATCACGCCTTCTCTCCTCCCCTCTTGCCCTCGGAACGACCCTCCTCGGTGTGGGTCTCGCCCTCACGCTGGGCGTCGTGGCCTGTTCGGACGGCGTGGCTCCTCCTTCCCAGACCTCGACGGAGTCTTCGACCGCTAAACAGTCCTCGGCTTCCGACGACGGCGAAGTGTATAAGGCAGTCGAAGACCGCCCCAAGCTCATTGGGGGAATGGAGGCTCTCGCAGAAGAAGTGACCTATCCGGAGATGGCGAAGGAAGCGGGCATCGAGGGGCAGGTGTTCGTCCGATTTATTGTGGACGAGCAGGGAAACGTTCAGGACCCAAGGGTGACCAAAGGGAAACACAAACTCCTCAACGAGGCCGCAGTGGAGGCCGTAAAACAGCAAGAGTTCGAGCCCGGCCTCCAACTGGGTGAGCCGGTTAAGGTCCAAATGACCCTGCCAGTGACCTTCAAGCTGCCCACGTCCTCCCTACCTGATGCTCCTGACTCACAGGGACGGATTGAACTCCCTGAGCCTCAGGGGGCTCCAAAGATTGAGGGAGGCCACCAAGCACTGCAGCAAGAGCTTTCGTATCCGGACCTCCTCCGTAAAGCGGGTATCGAAGGAACCGTACGGGTGACTTTCACGGTTGACGAGACAGGCGCTGTTCAACGACCGCGCGTGACGAAGAGCGTGCACGAAGCCCTCGACACAGCGGCGATCGAGGCCGTCAAGAACGTTTCCTTTATTCCAGCCGAGGAAAATGGTACTCCGATCTCGACTCAGATGACCCTTCCGATCACCTTCCATCTCCCTGACGATCAGGAATAATCCGACTGTAAAAGGCCCGGCAGTGGGGCTCCCTGGAGAGAAATCTCTGGTTCCTCCAGATGGCAGTTGCAGTACCCGGCTCCCTTTTCTTCCGATGCTTTCCGGTCCAGGGCCTTTTGACCCGTCCTACGACGCGAGCTTTTAACGATAGCAGCTAGCGCTAGAGGGTCCACTACCGAGGACAGGCAGCGCGGTCAGACGCAGCAGTCCAGACATCTGTTCGTGAGCAGTGAGAGTGGGAGACCACGGCGG
Organism: uncultured Salinivenus sp.; assembly: GCA_964462965.1. Classification (GTDB taxonomy): domain Bacteria; phylum Bacteroidota; class Rhodothermia; order Rhodothermales; family Salinibacteraceae; genus Salinibacter. The sequence goes on along the minus strand of CAYXAD010000269.1, from coordinate 1,103 downwards.
GCACTCATCTATAAGCGTAGTCAGGGAGAGGTCGAAAGAGTAACGAGCCCCCAAAGGGTGGCGTACGTTTCGTTTTCCTGACTCTGGATATTTAGACGAAGAAGTCAGATTAACGAAATTGATGCCCCCTCAGGCTTGCATTCATGATTGAAATAACAGAAACACTAAAAAATGTACTACAACGACTGGGATGGCACATAAACAGGAATCAGCAAATCCATCTTCATCAAGTCCGTGAAGATTTAATCTCCCTTCATCTCCTACCGGACATCGATCTACAGTATATTCCGTGGACGGATGCGGCCCTGACCCCTTCCGCCGTTCGGACGCTCCTCAATGAAGTCATCTTTCACGACAGACGTCGGGTCATAGAGTTTGGCTGTGGAATTTCCACGTTGTATCTCGCCACTCACTTTAGCAACCAGAACGCCTCCGGAAAGGTCATTTCTGTAGAGGAGGACAAAAACTGGCGGGAGATCGTCAGGGGCTATCTGGACGAGATGGATGTCTCCGATGAATGCTGGGAAATCATTGAAGCGCCTCTCCATTCGGGCACCCTCAATGAGTCGACGACCGAATGGTACAATGCCTCTGTGCTTCACGAGGAGCTCCCCGACGAGACGTTTGACGTCGTACTCGTGGATGGACCGGTCGCCTACAAAGACAACCGTGAAAGGGTCCGGTACCCGGCGTTCCCATTCATCGAACCCTATCTCGACGACGACTTTGCCGTCTTTCTGGATGACATTGCTCGAGAGGGCGAACAAAAAATTGCCAAGCAGTGGGGAAGTGAATACGATATAACGTACGATACACAGGCCGGAATGGCTGTTTTCCGACCTGCTTCGACAAACGGAGCATATTCAATCTGACTCGTCGAATCAACCTGGTCCGCAATCTCCCACTCAGATCAAGGGGCAACAGGGGAAGAACCATCCGCTTCCAAAGGATGATTCGTATCGTGTCATAGATGTAGAGAAGATAAAAGAAGAGGGCCTATGGTATTGACCAAGTAATATTTGACAGGTCAACACCTCTTCTCATTTCTTTATCTCGCTATGAACATATTCGTCTTATGTACGGGTCGTTGTGGGTCCACAACG
>CAYXAD010000268.1:0-4611 GCA_964462965.1 uncultured Salinivenus sp. | reverse complement strand
CGCTCCGGTCGGAATGACTCTCCCCTTAATGTTCTTGTGCTGGTCTACTTAGGGAGGGCGAGGGAGCAGGCGTTCCGATTCTGTTCCTGCTGTTGGGAGAGAGTCGGTTCCGAGGGGTCACTCCTGTGGGACATCTGCCCGGAGCTCCTCCGTTAGACGGCCGAGATTTACCTCGAGAAGATCGGCGAGAATCTCTCCGACCTCCGTGTTGTCCCGATTTCCCGTAAAGCGGTGGTGCCCTGGGCCGTAGGCGTGCAAGGTCACGTCGACGGCAGTATGGCCATTGGTGGTCCATCCGAGAATAGCCCGGCGCCCCACGAAGTCCGCAATCGCATCGGAGAGGAGATAATTGTCGCCCGACACCTTCGGTGCTATGGTGCGCAGGCGAGAGCGCTCGTCCTCACGAAGGTCACGGATGCCGGTGAAGTGCTTGACCGTAGAGGTGATGGTCTCGACGGAATCGGTCTGGGAGGCATTCTCGGGCAGGGTATTGAGGGCTTGCTCGACACTGTCGCGCACGATCCCGTGCGAGGCGGAGACGCGATCCAAGACGGAAGGGGTCCAGCCGTAAATGCCCTCTCCGTCAATGTTGCGTCCAAGGGTGAGGCCTCCTGTCTCGTGATCTGCAACACTGACGACGAGCGTGTTGCCCTCTGTCCGGGCGTATTGAAGCGCTGTCTCGGCAGCGTCGTTGAAGGCGAGGATGTCGTGAAGGTGAGCGGCCGCGTCGTTGCCGTGGCCTGCATGATCGATCCGACTGCCTTCCACCATCAAGAAGAAGCCGTTGTCGGCTCCGTCAAGCAAATCGATAGCCCTTCTCGTCATGGTGGCCAGGCTCGGCTGAGAGGCACTGCGATCGATCTCGTAGTCCATATGACTGGAGGCAAAAAGCCCGAGGACGGGAGGCGCCTCTACAGTTTGCAGCTCCTCTGGGGTGCGGAGGACCTGGTAGCCGCTGGTCTGGGCCTCTTCGAGGAGGTGTTTGTTGTCGGTCCGGGCGCTTGCGTCGTGGCTCTGGGGAAGAAAATGCCGTCGCCCGCCTCCCAGCACGACCTCGATGTCCTTGGTGAGCTGCTGAGAAGCGATCTCGTTCTCGTTGCCTCGGTCAACGACGTGGGAGGAGAAGGCCGCAGGGGTTGCATGTGTAATGCGACTGGTCGCCACGAGGCCCGTTGCCATCCCCTTGCGTTCTGCCCCTTCAAGGAGAGTCCCCAACGGCGCTCCGGTCGTATCGGTGGCCACCTGTCCATTGTTGGTTTTTGTGGCGGTGGAGTACGCGGTCGCCCCGGCAGCAGAGTCCGTGACCCGTCCGTTGGCTGGGAACGTACGGACACTTCCCGTCTGGAGGCTATCGAGGGCCAGAGAGCGGATGCCGTCCCGCCAACGGAGGTAGTCTCGGGCGAGGGTCGCGCTGGCAGGCCCGTAGCCATCCGGAATGAGGAGGATGACATTCGTTGGGGTCGGCTCCGGGTCGGAGGCGGGCTGACCGAGCACAGGCGCCACGAAGAGGACGGCGGCGCAGAGAACAGGGAGAACGCGGGGCATAGACGGAAACAAAGTCACGGAGCGGTAGGATGAACCTTTGTTCGAAATCGACCAGACAGCTCCAATGGCGGAGCCCTGTTTGGTACCGGCTTGTCCTATCTTATGCAGCAATCCACGGTTCCGAATTTGCCGTTATGCTTACATAAAGTGGCGGGGGAGCGAGTTTACCTCGTTGCTGATGCGAAAGGGCGGGGCTTCGGAACAGCGATTCAACAGTAGTGAATAGAGGGCAAATGAGAGAAATGTCTCACGCAAGGTCAAGAAGGACCTCTGTTCATTGACACGCACCCTCGTGCTGCCTACCTTTCTGCCCCTTCATTAATCTAGAGGGGGACGTTTAAGAGGGGAATTAATCGTCCGCGTAGTTGTCAGCTAATTCTAGCATTCAATGATATCTGGACCTATGGTCAATCTCTCGTGCTTTCATTCTCGCCATGCTCCTCTAGCGTTTTTAATGGTGTTCGCGCTTGTGCTTGTGGGCTGCGGAGAAAATGGGGAGGAAAATGGCGAGCCAAGTGTTCAAATTCGACAGGGAGAACGGTCACCAGCTATTGAGGGCGCCTCGGCGAGTATCGTTTCACCGGAAGCCGAGGAGGTCGTCAGCGGAGAAGCCGAAGCGATTGTGGAGGCAGAGAATTTCGAGCCTGGGGTACAGACCGAGACGGAGCGTGCAAATGAAATTGCGAACTCGGAGAACGGGCAGCACTTCCACCTCATTGTCGACAACCAGCCATACATGGCCAATTACGAGGAAGGAGCCCCCTTCGATTTGGGCTCGCTCGACTCGGGGGCGCATACGCTGGTGACATTTCCGAGTCGCTCCTATCACGAGAGTGTGAAAGGAGAAGAGGCCTACGATCTCGTGAACTTCTACGTAGAGGAAGAATCCGGCTCCTTCCCGCTTGGTGAGGACGAACCCGCCATCATTTACAGTCGGCCAAAGGGAGAATACACGGGCGCCGGTGCTGAGCGAATCATGCTCGACTTCTACCTGCACAACGTCGAGCTGAGTGAGGACGGGTACAAAGCTCGATACACCATTCACGAGGCGGGACAGGAAGAGAGCGAAGTCGCTTCCATCACCCTGACCGAGTGGGCTCCGGCCTTCGTGACGGGGCTCGAATCCGGAACGTACGTTGTTCGCCTGCAGCTGTTGGATGAAGAGGGCTCGGTCGTACCGGGAACCTTCAACGACACGCAGCGGGAGATTACTGTGAAGCGGGAAGGAGAGATGTAGCAGGCAATACCTGCAAAGACGAGGAGTCGCTCGACTGGTATCGAGCGGATCTCCCCCTTTGCCTCTTTCGGCCTCTCCCCAGAGGGATGAAGGCATGCCCCCTTCATCCTCTGGTGGAGGGGCTTATTTAGTTTTGACATACAGGAGGCCGTAAGGGGGGGATGACTCTATGACTAAAGGGGCTTCTTAATGTTGGAAGGTGCAACTTGATGAAGGGAGGCGTTCATCGAAGGGAGGACTTTAGGTGCATTCGAACAAAACAAAGCAAAACTATGCTTAGATGGGCGATAGGGTTTCTGGTCATTGCCATTATTGCTGCCTTTTTGGGGTTTGGAGGGATTGCCGGAACGGCAGCGACCATTGCTCAGGTGCTATTTGTGTTGTTTTTGATACTGTTTGTCGTTGCTCTCTTCATGGGGCGTACGGCGTTATAAACATATATTATAAATATATCACATTCTGATGAGAATAGTAGGCATTGCACTCATCGTTCTTGGTCTCCTCGGCTTCTTTGTAACGGGCATTTCGTACACGACAGAAGAAAACGTGGCCGATGTGGGACCTGTGGAGGTGGAGAAAGAGGAGGAACGCACGATTCCAATTACCCCCCTTGCCGCGGGTGGGGCCGTCGTGCTTGGGATTGGTCTTCTCGTGGTGGATCGGCGAAGGGAGACGTGAATGAGAGGGAGGAGGGCTCCTGCGAGGCTTGATCCCTGGGGGGAGTAGGAACGGATTGTACGTCCTTGGGCACAGAACGGCCCGAGTTGGGGGCTACGTGCTGCGGCGCTAAGACGACAGTTCAAAACGCGTAGGTTATGACCTCTGCTCGGCGGCTGGTCGCCTCTCCCGTACTAAGCGGGTTTCCGAACAGTCCTTGATGGGGGGCGGCATGTGTACCTGAGGGGTGCGAGTGGGCGAGTGGTCACTCACGAGTTGACGAGTAATGAGATCTCAGTGAGGGGTCCACCCGAGCCTCGAAGCTTCCTGCCTCCCTTTGGAAGTGGACCAGTAAGTAGATCCACGTAAATACGTTTGCAGTCATCTCGATAAGGAGCAAGTTCCGTCTGTTAGGAATCGACGACTGTCGAGACGACTTCGTTTAGTGTATTTTCCTGGTCTATTTAGAACAGGGAGGATTCACGCTGGAGGTGAGGCCGCCACCTGGAACTTCTTCGTCCAGCCGTGCACAAAGCTCATCAAACGAGCCCTTGGGGTTCTCCTCAGTGCGGGAATGGGGGGTACTCTCTCGTTTTTGAAGTCGGAATCGTACATGGAAGGAGTTATTTCTGAAGGTCGAATGCTGAAGAACGGTCACTCTGGGTGCGGCCTAGTGCCCTTTCGTGAAGACAGCGGACGACTGACCGCCTCGATCGATTGACATCGACGGGCTGCGGCTGGTCCGAAGGCGTCGGGGTCTGCCGTCTCGATAAAAATAGCACGTAAGTCACACCTTCCGTGATGTAATAAAGAGGCAGTATGTCAGACGCGAATGGCCATACAGAAGAGAGGTCCGACGACGGGCCGCAGAATTCCACCCGGGTCGTCCAGCTTCTGAAGCGGTTGCAACGCTCTCTAACAATCCTTCAGGTGGCCTTTGGAGGACTTTTTTTATTGGCATTTCTGTTTGCCCTGGAGGCGGGCTCTGGATTCTTTATCCCGATTATTCTCGCTCATCTCCTCGACCGTCTGTTTAGTCCTCTGGTACGGCAGGGCCAAGAGATGGGCATACCGGCGCCACTCGGTTCGGCGGTCGTCATCATTGCCGTGGTATGTGCGTTGTCAGGCGGGATCTACACGCTATCCGGGCCGGCCGTACTGTGGGTCGAAAC
>CAYXAD010000267.1:0-4626 GCA_964462965.1 uncultured Salinivenus sp. | reverse complement strand
CAGACACGGTAGCGTCGTACTTTTCCTCCGCGAGGACGCGAAGGCAGTGCTCTCCGTCGCCCCATACCGCCCGACCAAGCACCTCCGTAAGTCCATAGATCTTGAGGCGAGAGCCGACGCGCATCACATTGATCCCGTACTCCTTCGGCGCCTCCACGTACGGCTGCAAGACCATCGGCTCTTCCTCGATCGCCGACGTGATCGCCTCCAAAGAAGTAACCTTCCGAACCCCTCGGCTTTGGGAGCCAAAGAGAGGCTTCAGAATGAGGGGCACGGAGTGCTCCGCGACGAACTTCTCGATCGAAGAAGGAGAGGTCTGTGCGCCTATCGTTAGACTCGGCAGGTAGGGCGGCTCGGTCCCGTACCGGGTAAGCTTCGGGGCAATCGGAAGTCCGCCGAGTTCAAGCTGAGGGTTTGCGTCCAAAAACGGACGGAGGGGCAGTTCACACTCCAGTGAGCGGCGTACAAACCACGGGAGGAGATAGAGATGTCCCAAAATCAGATGAAGCTTCTGGACGGAGATGACCGAATGGTAGTCTTCTAACGCAGATAGGCCATTCTCAGTCATGGTCCGTGAGCGGTCTGCACGAATGAGACAGGGTGTAGAGAGGCACTCCCCTGTCGACAAACTGAAGCATTACCTCAACCATTCCCCCTTCCCCCTTTCGGCGTGGAGTGTGGGTCCTCTACAATTCGCATCTCCTCCACGTCGATCTCAGGGCTCTGGAGGAAATCGTCCTCCACCTCTCCACGAATTACAACCGTGGTTCCGGGAGAGACCCGGCTCGAGGGCATGACTTCCTCCTCAACCTCCACCCGGATGCCGCCGGTTTCATCCTGAAAGAGATATTTCTCTTCACCCACCTGCTTGGCGAGCCGACCTCGCAAGGAGACGTCCCGGTCGTCGTGGGGATCATCCAGCACCGCCTGTACGGTCGAGGAATCTTCGTGCGCATTCGACTGGGACCTGACGGGCGTGGCCCCCAACAGGAGAACCGTGGTGCAAACTCCAATCAGCGCGGTGCGATGGAGAAACGTTCGCATGGAGGCAGGGCGTGGTGCGGAAGGTTGTCAGTCACCGCTTCTGTGTACCGACGGCGCCCTTACCCGGCACTTGCAGGATCCTTACATTTTTGAAAGGAAGTGGGCCGCCGCGGAACCCGAAGTGTCACCGTGGTCCCTCGGCCCGGAGTGCTCTCCGCCGCAACCGTCCCTCCGTGTGCCTCCACGACCGCTTTCACGAGGCTCAAGCCCAGGCCCAGTCCCTCTTCGGATCGGCTGTCATCTCCACGGTACAAGCGCTCCCAGATGTGGGGCTGATCGACTTTGGGGATGCCGATGCCTGTATCGTGCACCCGAAAAATCCCCTCCGTGTCGGTCGCCGTCGCTTCGACGGTCACCTGCCCCTCCTCCGGAGTGTACTTCAGGGCGTTGTCCACCACGTTGGCGAGGGCCTGCTGCATGCGCTCCGCATCGACGTACAGGGTTGCATCGTCCACCTCGGTGGTCAATGTCAGATTCTTCTCCTCGGCCACCACGGCATAGAGAGCGACGACTTCCTCCACAAACGCAGGAAGAGCAACAGGCGAAGGATGGAGGTCCATCGCCCCCGCCTCGGCTTCAGCCACCGTCAGAACGGTGTCCAGCAGGGTGTGAATGTGATCGGCCGAGGCCACAATGTCGGCCAGAGCGGCCTGGCGCTCTTCCGGATCCTCGGACTGAAGCGCCATCTCGGCACGTCCTCTGAGCTGCGTGAGGGGCGTGCGCAGATCGTGTGCCGCATCGTCGAGGGTTTCCCGCATCCGTTCGATGAGCGTTTGAATCCGCACCAGCATGCGATTGACCAAGTGGGCAAGTTCTCCAAACTCACCGTGGTCGTTTCCTACCGGCACGCGCCGCTCCACCTCGCCCGTGTCAATAATGGTTTGTACCGTATCGACCAGGCCGCGGACCGGACGCAGCGCCCGCAAGGACAGCAAAACTCCACCGAGCAGCGCGAGCCCCACCATGGGAAGAGCCACCGCGGCGACGGCCCAGCGAAAGGTCTCCATGACCTCATCTCGTGGCTCCGTGCTCAGGCCGAACTGCATCCGGGTCCCGTCGGGCAGGGACTGGCTGACGATCTCGACCGCATCCCCATCTTCTTCCGTCTCCTCGTCGTTCTCATACACACGCAGCCACCCATCGCCCGCCAGCGCGTCCCCCTCTACCAACGGTGCCAGCTCGTCGGCCCCGAGGTCCGTTCGGTTTAGCTCGTAGGTGACCGTGCCGTCGGGGCGAACCAGCCGCATCAACAGCTCGGTATTCATCGCATCCGACTCGACCTCCGTTCGCAACGCAGACAGTCCTCCGCTCTCGTTGATCGTCGCGTACGCATCGGCCTGGGCTTGTACGTGGGCCTGGTCCCGGTTCCGCATGAAGCCGCGCATCAGGCTGTACGTGAGCACGATGAGCAAGAGCGTACTCACGAGGAAGAGCACGGCGTAACTGCTCACCAGGCGCCATCCGAAGGGGCTATACCACAACGGGCGAACGGCATCCTTCAACGACGAGAACCACGAGGCAACCACGGACGGAAACGAGCGAGACATGGCAGTCAGGGAGTTCGGAGGACATAGCCGGCGCCACGAACCGTGTGCAGGAGGGCGGGCTCAAAGCCCTCGTCGATCTTGCCCCGCAGCCGGTGCACCAGCACCTCGACGACGTTCGTCTGCGGTGTGAAGTCGAATCCCCAGACGTGCTCTAGAATCAACGTTTTCGAGACGACCTGGTCGGGATTGCGCATCAGATACTCCAGCAAGCTGAACTCCCGCGGTTGCAGGTCAAGTTCGGTCCCGGCGCGTTCTACGGTTCGCTCCACGAGATCCATCCGGAGGGGACCGACTGTCAGAATCGTAGGGGCATCCGCACCGGACGAACGGCGTAGGAGGACCCGGAGGCGAGCGAGCAACTCGGCGAAAGCAAAGGGCTTGGTGAGATAGTCGTCCCCCCCGGTCTGCAACCCACGGACGCGGTCGTCCACCGACCGCTTGGCACTCAAAATGAGAACAGGCACGTCCACCCCCCGCTGGCGCAACGACTCGATAAGGTCGAGACCCCCGCGCCGTGGCAGCATGAGGTCGACGACGGCAGCATCGTAGGGCTGATTGAGGGCATAGCGGAAGCCCTCTTCGCCGTCCGGCGTGTGGTCGACGGCATATCCAGCCTCTGTAAGCCCCTTCTGGACGAAGTCGGCAATTTGCTCGTCATCTTCTACCACCAGGATCCTCATAGAACCACCTGACGAGTCGGAAAAAGAAACACCTGGAATGACGATAGACGCCCCCCGTCGTTCCTCAATCTAACAAAAGTGCAGAGCGGAATCCCAACGGCCGACCGGTGAATTCCACTTCAGGGACGTGGAGAGAGGATCGATCGCCGTCGAAGATCGAACCGGTGCCCGGACGGGAGAAACTGAACCCTTTCCTCTTTCGAAAGGGACGACTCGGCCCGCTTCCACCGCTGGGCGTCGTAAACGGCCACCACCCCCTCACCCACCACGCGCAACGTGTCGCCTCGTACGACGGCAGCCGTTCCTTCGTCGACCCCGAGGCCCAGGAGCTCGGGACGCGCTTCGATGACTTCAATCAGGTCATACGTCCGCCCCCGGGCCCGGAGGTGTTGATCGATCGCCGACTGCGGAAGAAATCCAAATCCGTCCGTGTACTCCCCTACGACAATCCGCTTGGACGTCGGATCGCCGCGGACGAGGAATGAACCCTGGATGCTCGCCCCGGCCGAGGTCCCTCCGATGACTCCCCCTCGTTCGAGCACACGGTGAAACGCTTCCAGCGTCCGGGTTCCGCCGTAGGCCTTTACGAGCCGCCACTGGCGCCCTCCCGTAAACCAAACAGCATCGGCCGCACGAAGGGGTTCGACAAAGGATTCTGTGTTTGCCTTCGACCGTTTTCGCGTGTGAAGAACGGTGCGATTCTCTTTTGGAACGCCGGCCTCTCGAAAGAACCGGCGGCACCACCCGCTCAGCCGCCCATGCGGAAGAGCTGTGGGAACGCAGACGATTTCAGCACCGGTCCCCCCGGCGAGATCTCTAAAGTGGCGGTGGAGGTTTTCGGTGACCCCGCCCCCGACGATCATCAACGTGCCATCCGGAACGACTTCCGGTTCCGTCGTCTTTTCCCCTGCTGCGGAATCGGAGAAGGCAACCTCCTGCGCCGGCAGCGTCTGAGGAAGGCAGAAACACAAGCCAAGCAGAGCCACCAGAAAATGAATCGGGGGCGCCGAGGAAGGCGTCACGAGTACAGACTCTCGAATCAATGAGCGAAGGTCGAGGGAAAGAGGCGTAGTGCAGCTTCAATACCACCGCTTGGCGTACTGTCGGAACGACCCGTCGTCCCTACGAACTCGGGGGTGTGTGTATGGAGGGGGTGCCATTCCCCACACAGATCGGTTGACGCTGCACTAAGTGCGCTCAAACGAGAAGTTGGGACTTTCAACGGTTTTTGAGCGAAGCGATTCCGCCCTCGTGGAAGGAACCTCTTCCAGAACGGGCGGCTCCGCTTGCGACTAGAAGGGTTCTCCGCTTCGGGGCCTAGCGGCCCCTCCGGTCGAAAGGACGACATTCCACAA
>CAYXAD010000266.1:0-4630 GCA_964462965.1 uncultured Salinivenus sp. | reverse complement strand
GATTTGTCTCGCCCGGGGGCCAGTGGACGACAGATACAGATTCTGCAGTCAGGAAAGGGCTCTATGTAGATCAATATTAATTCGTTAAGTTACGATCATCCCGACAGGAATCGAGGACAGGCACCGACTGCCGTCGTGTGCAGTTTTTTCTACGTGCTGGCAGGCTCAGCACGCGCTGCCTGAAGGGGCTCTCCCCTTCCTCGAGGGAACCGAGACGCTACAGTAGGGACGACCGGCCGGTCGTCCCTACTACCTCCTCGTTGACTGAAATAATGAAGGGGGGAATGGTCCTCCAAGAGGGGCACGGTCTCTTCAGAGGGCAGAAAAACCATGGCAGGAGACAGAAAACCTGCACACGCCGTTACTTAGGAGTCATTCGGATTTGAGAACGCCTCGGGGGGGAGGTCTACGTTCACCTGGACGCGCTTCACCTCTACGACCATCGGCTCTCCCGACATCATGTTCTGCATCATTTCCAGGCCGTCGCCCATCATCTGCTCCATCTGTCTGCGCTGCTCTTCGGGCATGTCTTCCATCTGCTTCTTGAGCTGCTCCATCTGCCGCTGCTGTTCCTCGGACATGTTTGCGTCCACCTGCATCTCCATTCGATGGGGAAGGGTAAGGCCCTCGACGGTCTGATAGTTCTTCAGGTTGATGGTCATCGAGCCGCCCTGCATGGGATCCTGGGGGTTTTGGGTCGACGCCATCTGCATGACCATGCGCACGGGCACGTGACGCTCGGCGTCGATGTAGTAGCTCATGCTCTCGGCTTCCTCACCGACGTCGTCGTACACCTCGGAGGGATTGTCGACCTGCAAGACGTGCGTTCGGGTGCCGTCGATCGTTTCTGTGCCCCCGTAGGTGGCATGTTGCTTCAGACGGTCAAACTCGAAGCCGTACACGGAGGACGGCGTACTGGTGGAGGCAAGAGCAGATTGACTCTGCCCTTGCATCTGCGTACTGGTTTCATAGGTCGGCTCGCCGTTGCGGGTGACCTTCCGGGCGTAGGAGGTGTACATGTTGGTCTCCACGATATAGGTGTCCACCGTTTCGAGCTGCTGCTGATACACCTCGCGCATGTTCTCGACCACAGAAGCGACGTCCTGGGCCGCGCTGGAAAATGGGGTCCCGAGGAGAGCGGCCAGAAGCGAAAAGACAACGAACGAAGAACGAAGCGTCGAGCGGGCAGTGTGAGGCATGGCGTCGTTGGGGATACAGGAAAAGAGGAGGCGCTACAGTCTACTCACGCAACTCGAAGTCTACACCAGAGGTTCAGTCATGCAATCCCCTGAGGGGACGGCCCGACAAGAGATGCAGCGCCTTTTGTCTACTGGAGGTACGCCTCCGATCGAGGAAGATCCCTTCACGTTTGGTGAAATTCGTGTGCCCCCCGAGCGCATCGTTGAACTGCTCCGCCCACACATGCGGGAGCGGCGTCTCCGGCGCATCCGCGAGGTGGTGGCCGGACGGACCCGGACGGTCGTGCCCGTGGTGGAGGGGGTCGTGAACACCGGCAACGTGAGTGCCGTGATGCGCTCCGCCGAGGCACTGGGGCATCAGGACTTCCACATCGTCGAGGGGCAAAACGACCGCTACAAGCACTCCCAGCGTACGGCCCAGGGTGCTCAGCACTGGCTCGACGTCTGGCGATGGGCCACGCCATCGGCAGCCGCCTCTCACCTCCGGGAGGCCGGCTATCGCCTCGTGGCTACACATTTGCACGCCGACGCGGTGCCTCTTCGCGAGCTCGACTTCACCCGTCCGACGGCGCTCATCTTTGGCAACGAGGAGGAGGGAGTGTCGGAGGCCATGATCGACGAAGTGGATACGGCCTGCGTGATTCCGCTTCCCGGCTTCACCGAAAGCTTCAACGTGTCCGTGGCGGCAGGCGTGGCGCTGTATCACGCCCAGCAGGACCGCCTCGATCGGCAGGGGTACCACGCCGATCTGGCGGAGGACGAGCAGCGGCGTCTCGTGGCGCGCTTCTGCCTGCGCAGCGTGACCAACGCCGAGCAGATTCTGGAGCGAAAGCTCAACGAAGAGGCCGCGCCGTAAGGGTTACTCGTTCGATGGAGGCGCCGTCGATGAGGCCTCGGAGAGAGCCTCCAGCCGGTTGCGGGGCGCCGGGTCCGCCTCCTCCCACTGCTCCGCCAGCGTCGACCGGGCCGACTGTGCCACCTCCGTCTTTCCGGCCTGTGCCGCCGCCCGTGCCTTGCCCCGGAGGGCGAGGGCGCGACCGGGGTAGCGTTCCAACGTTCGCTCGAAGGCAGCCAGGGCCTCGTCCGGCCGGTTGAGCTCCAGGTAGACCTCCCCCAGCAGTTCGTGCGACGGCTTCAAGGGCCAGGGCGGCCCGAAGTCGAGGGGCATCTCGTCCTCTCGCTCGGCCGCCGTTTTCAAGCGTTGAAGGGCAGCGTCGGCGGGCCTCTCCTCGAAAGCGAGCAGTCCTTCGAGTTGGAGAACGGGAATTTGATCCGTCTCGTCTGCATCCTCCGGAAGGGCCGCCCGTGCAGCTTGGAGGGCCTGTTCGGCGGCCGCTCGGTCGTCGCGCTTCAGGGCCGCCATGCCCTTCACCATGTGAATGCTGGCAGCCTCCCGGGGGGAGGCGGCCTCAGGATTCAGGTCGAGCGTGTCGACGGCGTCCCACCGCTCGGTTTCGACGACGTACATGGCCTGAAAGCTGCTCCGGATATAGTTTTCGTAGCCCGCCGCAATGCTGTCAACGGCGTAGGTGTGGTGGAGGCCCGTCTCGATGGTCTGTCGGCTTTTTTCGTACTGTCCCTGCTGGGCCCGCGCGTACGCCAGCCACTGCAGGGCGTGGTAGCCGTGTCCGTTCAGGGGCTCGCCGCGTTCCTCGGTCGTGGCTTTCGCAGCTTCGTACGAGTCGACGTTGGAGGCCGCGGCGCGGTCCCACATCCCGAGGGCAAAGAAAATGTGAGACGGCATGTGCAGGGCATGCGACGCCCCGGGGGCGATGTCGGCATAGACGCGGGCCGGCCGCAGGCCGAGCGGAGCGTGCACCGGGTCGTCGTAGGCATGAATCAAATAGTGCGCCGCCCCCGGATGCTCAGGGTTGGCGTCGAAGACCTCTTCGGCGATGGCCGCCGCACGCATGTAGATGGAGAAATCGCGCCCGTCGTGGGCCGTGCCGAGGATCGAGAGGGCATGAAAGGCCTGGGCGTCGAGGTCGTCCGGATAGGTCTCGGCCAGATCGGCCATGGCCTGCTCGTACGCGAGGTCTCGCTCCTCCTTGCTTTCAGGATTCTCCTTGCCTGCCCCGTAAAGCACGTGGAGGGTGCGGAGGTAGTCCTTCTCGCGTTCACGTTGTGCCTTCTCGATTCTCGCTTCGGGCGTCGGGGCCAGCTCCTGCAGCGCCTTGAGCCCGGCCTCGCGGTCCTGCGACATCCAGACCGGGTGGTTGTGCGTCATGGCCTCTCCCCAATGCGCCATGGCAAAGTCGGGGTCGATGCGCTGAGCTTTCTGAAAAGCCTGTCGGGCGTCGACGTACTCGAAGCTGTGAAGCATCAGGAGGCCCTGCAGGAACGGCTCCTGTGCGGCCTCGTCGCCGGAGTTCGGGAACTCGGTGGTGCCGTAGCCGGCGTCCTGGGCGAGAACGGGGGGGCTCAGCAGGAAGAGGACGAGAAGGGGAAGGAGGAGGCGAGCGGGTCGCATGGGGCGAAGCGGTAGAGAGATGAGGTGAAACGATTCGGTTTTTCCTCTACCTTTTTCCGGGGAGGAAGGTTCGGCGGGGATCGAAGACCGGCGACGCCGATTCCAGGTAGGACGTTTCTCTTTCTAAATTGCCGAGATGTCATGTCTCTTCCACGATTCCTCGTAGTCCTTTTCGTGGCGATCGGCCTCTTCGGGGGGAGGGCCGGTGACGCGCAGCCGCAGCCCGAGCCGACCCGCGTGGTGGTGCATGCCGCTGCCAACGACGCCAAGCTGATGCACGATCCGGTGGGTGGGGCCCTCATTCGGATCGAGGACACAGAGACGGGCGAGGTGCTTGCCGAAGGGTGGCAGCGGGGCACGTCGGGCAGCACCGACAAGATCGTCCGGCAGCCCCGCGAGCGAGGAACCTCCATCTACGACACGCCCGATGCAGCGACGTTTGACACGACCTTGGCCCTTTCCGAGCCCACGACGGTGACCGTTACGGCCATTGGCCCGGGGGACTATTCGCACGCGCAGCAGCGGGCGTCCAAGACGGTTCTTCTCGTGCCGGGACAGGACCTGTCGGGGGACGGCATCGAGCTCGTCCTGCACGGCTTCATCGTCGAGGTGCTTCGCCCCGAGGAGGGATCAGGGGCGCCGGGAGAGGAGCTCGACGTGCGGGCCCGGGTGCGGATGATGTGCGGCTGTCCCACGGAGCCGGGAGGACTCTGGGACGCCGACCGGTATACCATCCGCGCCGAGGTGCTTGGGCCCGAGGGAGAGGTGCTGACTGCGACGCCGCTGTCGTTCACGGGCACCACGAGTGAGTACGAGGGGACGGTGTCGGTGCCGTCCGACGGCGCCGCTCAGCTCCGGGTGCTGGCGGTGGATGCCGACCGGGCGAATGCGGGGACCGCGACGGTGCAGCTGACTGGGGCCGATCGAGGGTCGAGGGGCGAGCGGTGAGAGGTGAAGGGAG
>CAYXAD010000265.1:0-4668 GCA_964462965.1 uncultured Salinivenus sp. | reverse complement strand
TCCGCCAGTCTGCGGAAAGATTCCTCCACTCCGCTTCGCTCCGGTCGGAATGACTCTCCCCTTAGCGTTCTTTTGCTGGTCTACTTAAAATCCGTCTGCCAGGCCGGGTGTGAAACTGTGGCCGTAACACGTTGACGTGGCACGTTCAACGACGACCCACGGGAATCGGATTGATCAGCCACCACCCCCTTACTCGAGCCGGAAGGTAAACGTAATCGTCCCGGTCTGATTTTCCTGAGGGGCCCCCGGAGGAAGCTGATTGAACCGCCAGCGCTGAAGGGCCTCCATGACGGCGGCCTCCAGCTGTGGATTTCCCTTCATGAGCGGCACGCGCCGGACAATTTGCCCGTCCGGATCCACAGTGACCTGAACGCGAATCCGGGCATTCACCTGCTCGGTGTACTCCGGAAGGGGGGCAAATTCGGGATCCCGATCCAGGCCCTCGATGTTGTACGGCGCTGCAGCCTCTTCCTGGTTCCCAGAGCCGGGATCTCCCGTCTCCTCTCCGGGGTCTTCAC
Organism: uncultured Salinivenus sp.; assembly: GCA_964462965.1. Classification (GTDB taxonomy): domain Bacteria; phylum Bacteroidota; class Rhodothermia; order Rhodothermales; family Salinibacteraceae; genus Salinibacter. The sequence continues at coordinate 4,150 of CAYXAD010000265.1, read as the reverse complement.
TCGGCTCCTGCTCGTCGGCCGCTTCTTCTTGCTCGGCTTCAGCCTGTACGTCCGGGGGAGACGTCTCCTCCTCGGTCGGCGGCACCGTTTCCTCGGCCTGCTCCTCTTCTTCGGGAAGGTCGACCGGCTCCGTCTCGGGCTCGGACGCCGGCTCCTCCGGCTCGGTCTCCGTCTCCGTGGGCTCTTCCTCGGCCTCCGGGGCCGCGGTCTCTTCGACCTCCTCGGTCGCATCGACGGGCTGGCCCGGCGAAAACTCTCCGAACTCGACCTCGACGTAGCCAAGCTGTGTGGGTGCCGGGCGAGACCCCGTAAGGGAGGCAAACAGAACGGCCAGCCCGACGTGCAGGACGATGCTCGTTCCGAGCCCAATCCAATCACTCTGCTCCATGGTGCTAAGATCTGTGTTTGTAAAACAGGAGCCCATCCCCGCGATGGAACAGGCAGGATCCGCGTTCCAGTGGGCCTGATGGTTGGACAGGCCGCTCCCGGAAAAAGTTCGGACCGCTCCCTAGAAGGGGACATGCCAGCAACGCAGAGGGCCGCATCGCCGTTGAGAGACCACCGGTCTCGGCGTTTGAAAACCGTTCGGGAAAGCCGGCACTCACGAATGCCCCCGAACGGTCGGCCCCAACGAGAAATCCACCGGACGTCGGACACCGTCGAAGGATCCGCCCTGAGAAGCATCTAGGAGGGACGGCGCCGCAGGCGAGCCGCAAAGGCCCCATCCACGCGGTGGCGGTGGGGAAGCGTGGCCAGGAAGCCCTCTTCCGATACCACCTCGTCGGGCACACGGCCCTCCGCGGATTCGATCACAAACGCGTCGTGGCGGTCGAGGAAGGCTTCGATCCGCTGACCATTTTCCTCGGGCTCGATGGAACAGGTGCTATACACGAGCACCCCATCCGGCTTGACGAGGGAAGCCGCAGCCTCCAACAGATCATCCTGAAGGGCCAAGAGCTCCTGTAAATCCTCGGGCTCTCGCTGCCAGCGCAGGTCGGCGCGTTTGGAGAGGACGCCGAGACCGGTACACGGCACGTCGATCAACACCCGATCGGCCTGCGGGGGATCGGGCCGCTCGGCCACGGCCGTCAAGTCGGCCGCCTCCGTCTGTACCATTTCCGGCACCCCGTGAGCCTCGGCCGCCTCCGTCACCCGCTCCATTCGGCCTTCGTGGACGTCAAAGGCGTGAATCTCGCCCTCGCCCTGCATGCAGGTGGCCGCGTGCATCGTCTTCCCACCCGGTGCCGCACAGCCGTCGACGAGAACGTCGCCCGGCTGGGGATCGAGCAGACGCATGACGAGCCCGGCACTCTCGTCCTGCACCGCCACGTGCCCCTCGTCGAGCAGCCCCCCCTGAATGAGGGGTTGGAGCCGCTTCAGGCGAAGCACATTGTCGAGATAGGGCGACGGGGTATAGATGACGTCATGGTCGTCGAGCCACGCCTCCACGTCCTCGGGGCTCGTCTGAAGGGTGTTGATGCGGATGCTGTACAAGGGCCGCTGGTTGTTCCAGCGAAGCAGCTCGGCGGTCTCCTCCGACCCAAAGCGTTTCAGCCAGCGGCGGACCATCCAGCTGGGATGGGAATAGCGGAGCGCCAGATCCTCGGCCTCATCCCCCGTGTCCGGCTCGGGAATGCGCTCCCGATCCCGATCGATGGTTCGGAGGACTCCGTTCACGAGATTGCCGGCCCCGGGGCGAAGCATTTGCTTGGCCAGTTCGACGTACTCGTGAACGACCGCGCGCGTGGGCGTAGACTGAAAGAGCAACTCGTACAGCCCCAGGCGCAGGATGTGCTGGAGGCGATGCTCCATCGAGTCGTACTCGCCGTGATAGGCCTTGGCCAATACGAAGTCGAGCCATCGGCGCCAGCGCGTCACGCCGGCAACCAACTCCCGGGCCTGTCGCCGCGTCCGCTCGTCGGCGTCGTCGGCCTCGAGCTGATCCACATAGGCGTCCTCTCGTTCTACGCGTTCGAGGTGCTCGAGGGCTACGCGCCGGGAGGCCGAGACCATGTCGGCTGAGGGGGACATAGAATGCTCTGTGATGTCGAGGAAGAAGGTCGCGAGAACCTCTTACGACCCACGCAAGCCGGCGTTTTGGGAACATGCCGTTTTCACGATTCTCCTTCATTTGAGAGCGCCTACACTCCTTCTTCGAGTGCCACCAGGGAGTCGTCATCACTGAAAGCCTCTTAGGGGGCCTGGAGAACCTGACCGCGGCTCCCGTCGAAGACACGCGGTACGTTCTACAACCCTTAGCGATCTCGCATGCGCCATCTCCGGCGAAAACTGACGCTCCGTGCTCACGGCGAGCAAGTCGTCTACGTCAAGCGCAAGCACGAACGCATCGAGCACGTGTGGATGAAGGCGTTCCTCTGGGCGTTGTACCTCCCCTCCTACCCCGGCCTCCAGGTAGAAATCGACGTGGGCGACAAGTATAAACCCGACGTGGTTGCACTCGACGAGCGTCGAGGCCGACCTCGATTTTGGGGCGAAGCGGGGCAGGTCGGCCCGGAAAAGATAGACGCCCTCTTGAACCGACATCCACGAACCCATTTTGCGATCGCCAAATGGGCTGCTCCCTTCGATCCGGTCCTGGCTCACGTCGAAGAGGCCATCCACGACGTGGCCCGAGCGGCCCCGGTCGACCTTCTTTCGTTTCCGGCTGACAGCGCCGAGCAGTTCATCACGAAGCAGCACACCCTCGAACTGTCATTTGCCGAAGTGGACTGGATCCGGGTGGGAAATGCGGAGGCGCTGGAGTGACCGTTCCTTGCTCGGGCTCATTCTCCGGGGGCTCGATTCTGCACACAGCGCCCGAGTGCGCGAGTCTCCGGATTTGAAGACCAATTTCCTGTACCTGGGAGTGTGAGGATTGACCTTTGGGAGGGCGCTTCACCATATTTACATGTACATCTTCTCGGAGGCTCCCACGCCCAATTCCCTCATTTCTTCCCTCTCTCGTCAGTTTTTCAGCTCGGTCCCATGGCTCGTCCCGCGCCTCCCTCTTCGGTCTCACGCCCATCGACCGTCGACCAGCTCTACGAGCTGCTACGCCAGGGCCACGCCCTGACCCAGGCCGAGATGACCGAGCATCTCGAGATCAGCTCGAAGCGACAGGCCCGTCGGCTGGTTCGAACCCTAAAGGAGGCCGAGGTCCCCATCGAGGAACGCTGGCGGGGCCGCGAGAAGGAATACCTCCTCCCTGCCGCCGAGTGGCAGACGACTGACGTCTCGCTGACGCTTACGGAGCGCGAGGCCCTCGCCCTGGTGTTGGCGGCCGGCGCGGCCCACTCGGGCCTCGGCCCGGCCCCCTTAAATGAGGCTCTGTCCGAGGCCTTCGACCGCCTGATCGACGGCCTGCCTGAGTCGGTCGACACCTTCGAACCGGACTCGCTGCTGGACCACCTCCACTTTGGTGAGGCCGCCTCGGTGGACGTTGCCTCCGACGTGTTCGTTGCGCTCGTCGATGCACTCAGCAACCGCCGGTCCGTCCGCATCGACTACCACACCGCCCGGAGCGACACCTACCACGAGGGACGGCAGATTGACCCGTGGGCGCTGGCGGTTCGGGGGGACACCTGGCTGTGCGTGGCCCACGATCACCGGAGCGGTGAAACCCGTGACTTCGCCCTGTCTCGCATCGAGGCCGTTCGCGACGAGGACTCGCCCGGCGCCGACTACACGATCCCCGACGACTTCGACGTGGAGCTCCACTTCGTCGATCGCTTCGAGGCCGTGGACGGGGAGGAGGCCTACCGCGTTCGTCTTCTCGTAGAGCCGGATCGGGCCCCCTACTTCCGGGACAAGACGTATCAGCGCACCCAGCAGATCGACGAGGAGCGGGCAGACGGGCGGCTCGTGGTCTCCTACGAGGTGGTCGGCCTCGACGAGATCACGGCCTTCGTTCGCTCCTGGGGGCCCGGCGTTACCGTTCTCGATCCCCCCGAGCTCGTCGAGCGGGTGGCGGCCGATGCCCGGACGGTGGCGGCTCGCTACGACGCGCCTCCCTCGGCCTCCTCCTCGCTCGACGCCTCCGTGGACGAAGTCCTCTCCGGCACGGCGACCGGTCCCCCGGACATGAAACGTCCGGAGTCCTGACGGCGGGTTCGTATGCTGTCGGGGCGTCGCCTTGCATCAACCTCTTTGG
>CAYXAD010000264.1:0-4672 GCA_964462965.1 uncultured Salinivenus sp. | reverse complement strand
AACCAACGTGCGGACATGGGCGAGTCAACCGACGCGACACAGCTTCTCGTCGACAGTCGTCAGGGGCACAAAGAGGCGCTGGACCAGCTGATGCCGCTTGTTCACGACGAGCTCCGGAAGATTGCTCATCGGCTCCTGCAGAAGCGGCCGGCCGGGCACATGCTCAACACGACGGCGCTGGTGCACGAGGCCTATCTCAAACTCATCGACCAGTCGCGTGTGGAGTGGACCGATCAGGCTCATTTCCAGGCCCTGTCAGCGCGGGTCATGCGTCAAATCCTGATCGACTACTTCCGGAAACAGACGGCCCAAAAGCGAGGGGGAGAGGCGCCGACGCTCTCGCTGGAGGAAGGACGCATTCCGATCGATCAGCGGGGCGAGACCCTCTTGGCGCTCGACGAGGCACTGGCCCGGTTGTCCGAGCAGGATCCTCGAAAGGGACAAATTGTGATGTATCAGTTCTATGGAGGCATGACCCAGCGGGCGATTGCCGACGTGCTGGATCTGTCGACACGAACGATTCGTCGGGAGTGGCGCAAAGCACGAGCGTGGTTGGCCCGTGAGCTCACCGAGGAGGACGAGGACACGGAGGAGACAGGCTCGGGCGTGTAATGAAAACGAGAGGCTCCACGGGACATGGACAATGGGACTGATGTCACATGGACGGAGGTCGACGAGCTTCTCGATGCGGCCCTGGACCGACCGGCGGATGAGCGTGCTGCCTTTCTCAATCGTGCCTGTGCCGGTCGTCCCGACTTGCGGCGTGAGGTGAAGGCTCTCCTGGAGGCCGATGGCGAGGCGCTCTCGTTTCTGCGGGGCGAGGCGGTGGCGTTTGCCGCACCGGCCTACGATCCGGACGAAAAATCCATCATAGACGCCGATCCCCTGGCGGTGCCATCTCGCCACATCGGGGGATACCGCCTGACGGAGGAAATCGGTCGAGGGGGCATGAGTCGGGTCTTTCGGGCGGAGCGCATCGACGGGCAGATCGAGCAGACTGTGGCCGTCAAGCTGCTCCGTATCGGCCTCGACACAGACGAGGCACGGCGACGCTTTCGGATCGAGCAGCAGGTGCTGGCCACGCTTCAGCATCCGAACATTGCCCAGTTCTTCGATGGGGGAGTGACGGAGGACGACGTGCCGTACCTCGTCATGGAGTACGTAGAGGGGCAGCCGATTACTGCCTTCTGCGATGCACATCGTCTCTCCATCGACGACCGCCTGCAGCTTCTGCACCGGGTCGGGGAGGCCCTCCAGCATGCTCACCGCAACCTCGTGGTGCATCGTGACCTCAAGCCGTCGAACGTTCTGGTGACCCCGGAGGGGACAGTCAAGCTGCTGGACTTTGGCATTGCCAAGCTCCTCGACGAGGCCGAGGCTGCCGTGACAGTGCCCGTTACCCGCACGGGCATGCGTCCCATGACCCCGGCGTACGCTGCCCCGGAGCAGGTGGAGGAGGGGACGATCAGCACGGCTACGGACGTCTATCAACTCGGCATCCTTGCCTATGAAGTACTTACGGGCCACCGACCGTTCGAGGAGTGCTCTCGCTTTGACATTGAAGAGGCCGTTCGAGACAAGGTCCCGGACCGTCCTTCCAGTATCGTTGGAACTGAACGGCCCGACGTTGACGAGGAGGGCCAGCGTCCGGTGACACCGGCGGGCATCAGCAAGGCCCGAAATACCACGCCTCGCCAGCTCCGACACACCCTTGAGGGGGATCTGGACACGATCATTCTCACTGCGCTGCGCAAGGAGGCGGATCGCCGATATCCCTCTATCAACGGCCTGCTCGACGACCTCCAGCGCTACGAAGTCGGACAGCCGGTGGAGGCCCGGGCCCACACGCTCGGGTATCGGACCCAGAAGTTCGTCCTGCGGCACCGATGGGGGCTTGGCATTGCGACGGCCTTTTTGGTTGTGATTGGAATTTTTGCCACCATGCTGGTTCAGCAGCGGGATCGGGCCCGGCAAGAGGCCCAAAAGGCGGAAACGGTCTCCGCGTATCTCGTGGAGCTCTTCGATGCAGGGGATCCGTACAACCCCCCCGACACCCTTTCCGCCCAGACGATCGTCCGGCGTGGCATGGAGCGGGTGGAGCGGCTTCAGGATCGTCCCGTGGTGCAGGCTGAGATGCTCGATGCCCTGGGGCAGGCCTCGCGCGGATTGGGCGACTGGGCGCGGGCCGATTCGCTTCTCCAACGGGCCCTCACGCTTCGGCGCCGGCATCTCGACGCCCCGCATTCAGAGCTCGTGGCAAGCCTGCTCCACGTGGCCGATGCAAAGTGGAACGGCCAGCGGTTTTGGGAGGCCCGGCCGCTTTACGAAGAAGCCCTCTCGATGAGTGAGCAGCTGGGGGAAACGAAGCATCGAGCGGACATCCTGGAGGGAATTGCTCAGACCATGGCGGTGCAGGGCGCTCCCGACTCGGCGGAGGTGCTCATGCGGACGTCCATTGATCTTCAGCGCCGGCAGCAGGCCCTCGCGTACCACGAGCTTCCCCTCGATCAGATGCGGCTCGCTCGAATTGTGCAGCAGCAGGGCCGTCACGACCGGGCGGAAGACCTGTACCGTGCGGCCCTTCAGCGCATGGAAAACGAGCCGGGATACACGCAGGTCGAACGAGCACGTGCGTACAGCGATTTTGGGGCTCTCCTTCGCAACAAGGGCGAGCACGCTGCCGCCGGCACCTATTACCGAAAAGCACTGTCGCTCAGCAATCGAGTGCTCGGGCGCACCCATCCTCGATCACACCAGGCACGGGACCACCTCTATGAGATTCTCCTCATGCAGGGCAAGTACGAAGACGCCCTGTCTCTTGCGCGTCGCGGGCTCGAGCTTGCTGAAAATCAGGCTGAGACCTCCCGGTATCCGATTACGACTGCCTATCAGAGGGTGGGCCACCTGCTCGACAATATGGGACGCTCTGCCGAGGCTCTGTCGCTGCTTCAGACGGCCACACAGATGCGAAGGGAGGAGCGAGGTGCCGATCACCTCTGGACGCACAGCACGGGCCTTCGGTACGCGCTGTGTCTTCTCGACGCTGATCGGACCGAAGACGCACGAGGTCTGCTCCGGGCTGCCGAGGAGGCCCTTCAACATACCCATTCGGACTCGACGACCCTCGATCTTACTCGAATGAAGGCCCTTCTCGCTGTGGGAAACGGGATGCTCCACGCAGAAGAGGAGAGGTGGGAGGTAGCTGCGTCTTATCTTAGTCGAGGCTTTGCATTGCGTCGGGACCAGATGGGGCTCCGCGCGCCGCTGAGTCAGCGAGCCCTCCGGCATCTCGTCGAGGTCTACGAACGGGCAGGACAGTCCGCTCGTGCGGCGATGTACCGGGACTCGTTACTGATGCAGTAGTGGCGGGCTCCTCTATTTGAAGGCCTGGAGGGCACGTATTTTGTTTAGGGAGTGAATGTAGGACTCGACGACAACGGCTTCTCCACTCGACTCCTCCACGGCCATGACGTCCGATCGCTGGACAAAAATCAGCCAGATTCTGGATGAGGTCATTGGCCTCGAGCCTGCACAGCAAGAGGAAGCCCTCAATCGTCTCTGTGACGATCCGGAGATTCGGGAGGAGGTCGTTGCCTTCCTCGAAGCGGAGGCAGAGGCACCCGACTTTTTAGATCGCGAGGTGGCGGAGCTGTCGTTGTCGTTTGTGGACTCGCCGGAGAGCCCGACGGTGGTAGAAGCTGGGTCTCGCGTTGGGGCTTATCGCCTCATCGAAGAACTTGGGCGGGGCGGCATGAGCGTCGTGTATCTCGCCGAACGAGCCGACGGAGAGTTTGAACGACAGGTGGCCCTGAAGCTGCTTCCCCGCTCGTTTGAAACGGAGCAGCGCATCGAGCGCTTCCGGGCCGAGCGACAGATTCTGGCGTCGCTCGACCATCCCGACATCGCCAAGATGCTGGATGGCGGTGTGACTGATGGAGGGCGACCCTATCTCGTTATGGAACGGGTGGAAGGCCGTCCGATCACCGAGTATTGTGCAGTCCACAACTGTTCCCTTGCCGATCGCCTGCAGCTCTTTCAGTCCGTGTGTCGGGCCGTCGAGCACGCGCATCGTCGCCTGGTTGTTCATCGCGACCTGAAGCCCTCGAACATTCTCGTGGCGGAAACCGCAGACGGGCCGCAGGTAAAACTGCTCGACTTCGGCATTGCAAAGCTTATCGGGGACGACCCGAACTGGACGATGCCCCAGACCCGCACCGGGGAGCAACTCATGACGCCCCAGTATGCGGCTCCAGAGCAAATTCGGAAAGATGAAATCACGACGGCCACCGACGTCTACCAGCTGGGCGTGCTCGCCTACGAGTTGTTGGCGGGGCAGCGTCCTTTCGAGATGGAGGACCCGTCGCTGACGGAGATCGAGCGGGCTGTGCTCGAGACCACGCCGGAGAAGCCATCGACGGCTGTGCGTCAGCATACAGACACAATCCCTACGACGCCCGCCGAGTGGGAGCGCACGCTCCGGGGCGACCTCGACACGATTGTGATGAAGGCTCTTCGCAAGGAGCCGAATCGGCGGTATGCGTCTGCGAAAGCGCTGGATGAAGACGTGCAGCGATTTCGGGAGGGGCAGCCGGTGGAGGCACGCCCTGCGACGCTCGGCTATCGAGCCCGCAAGTTTGTTCGCCGTCACCGCTGGGGCGTTGCGATGGCAGCC
>CAYXAD010000263.1:0-4679 GCA_964462965.1 uncultured Salinivenus sp. | reverse complement strand
CCGCGTTCACGAGCCGCTTCACAGACAGGGACACGGGTCTATCTCCGCGTGTGCGGAGGCACCATGACCGCACCGACCGGGGTCGGGTCGTGGATGGGTCTATCTCCGCGTGTGCGGAGGCACCCCTGCTCCAAAATGTCACCGTTTCCCCGAGGGAGCCCCTCTTTTTCAGGAAAGAGAGGAAAATGATGCCATTCTGGCACAGGTTCACTGCTTCCCAATCTCCGGATGGAGGGAGGGAATGTCAATGACTGAAGAGCTCAAGTTGAGGAGCAAAAAAGGACGCCTGGAGACTCAGTCTGAGTTTCGCTTCCCGAGTTTGCCGTCACGGTTTGGTTTTGTCACCACCGTCGCTCCGGATTCCGAGTCGGAGCCGATCCATCCGAAGGTGCAAGGTTCGAATCAGTTTCCCTCGCCCATCAGAATTTCCAGCCACTCGACCTCCATCACGCCCGGCTTGAGGTGACGCACCGGGGCCTCGACGTGGTCGATGAAGGGGGCATCTGCCTCGAGGGACGCTGGTTGGGGCCGAACGTAGGAGGCGAGGCTGTGGCGGCGAATCGTAGCAGGGTCCGTCCGAATCAGGCGAGCGAGCCGGGTACATGCATTTTCCCCCGGGGGATCGATGGAGGGCACGGCGTAGACGGCGCGGAGAGTGCCCTCGGTCTCGGGGTCCTGCGTCGTGATTTTGAGAGAGAGGTGATTCTCGCGGATGTCTTGTCCCACATACTGCTCGGCCGGGAGATCGGGGACGACCAGCAGGCTTTCGGTGGAGGTGCAGCGAGGGGATCGGTCAGCAGTTACTGCTGGTGTCCACATCTCCCCCTGCGTCGGATTCGTTTTGAGCGAGATCCGGTGGACTTCCGGGTTCAGACGGTCCCCGACCAGGACGAGGTCAAACTGTTCTACCGGTGGAGCGGGCTGGGCCGGTGCTGTGTCTCCGAGGCCCAAACCGAGGAGGCCGAGACAAAGGAGAAGAAGCGAACGTGGGGGGCAAAACGAGATCATTGCAGGGAAAGAGGGCCTGGTCGTTTCAATCGGGATTGCCGGGGGCCTGTGCCGGAAGGCGGGGTGTTCGGAAGGTGCGTTCGGTTCAGGTCGTGGAGCCACGCGTTCATTTGGGGGCGAAAGTCGACGTCGAGTAGCTTGCGGGACGGGAAGACATGGTAGACGAGAAAAAGATGCATCCAGTCTCGTTTACAAAACTAAGGCTTGCGGAGGAGAATGAAAGGCGCTGTACCCCCTATGAAGGTGGGACGGCTTGTCCGCCCTCGTGCGAGGCGGGTCTCCCTGTCGACGGTCGTCCTCTGAGGGAGAGCAAAAATTGAGAGCACCGGGCAGACGGAGACAATGCGGAGCTCCACGGAAGGAACGACTTTACTGTTCTTTACTATAATTTAATCCGAACGAATTCCGCAGGCAGAGTCATTCTGTGGGTTCTCCCGAGTTCTCATTGACGAACGGAGGCCCTCTCTTCGGCCATTCGAGCGGCCTTCTTCGTGGTTGACCGTGTCCCATGAGCGCAGAAAGCTTCTACGACCGTCTTCCTGTGCTGGATGACTTCTCTGAGGTCACCAAACCGCAAAACTATGCATCCGTCCCGGAAGACTGGTACGTGGCGGTGGCTTCCGTGCAGGACTCCACTGACGCTCTTGAGTCGGGGCTCTACACGGCTGTAAATGTCGTGAGCGTGGCGGTCATCGCGACAGTCCTTAACGCCCTTGGAAAGCGGAGCATCCCGTACGCCTTTGCCGGGGATGGGGCCCTGTTGTGCGTTCCCGAACGCCACACCGCGAAAGCCGCTCGGGCCCTCGCCGGGGCGCGCCGGATGGCACGCGAACGGTTTGGCCTGCACCTCTGCGTGGGACTCGTACCCGTGGAGGCTCTCCTCGAGCGGCAACGAACGGTGAAGGTTGCCTGCTATCGGCTCTCTGAGGCCGTCGAACAGACCGTCTTTGTTGGACGGGGGCTTCAGTTCGCCGAGGCACAGGTCGAGAAGCATCCGGACGGAGCGTACGCGATTCCTCCGTCGGAGGACGGCCACGCTGACTTTTCGGGGTTGAGGTGTCAGTGGGCTCACGTGCCGAGCCGCAAAGATGAAATCGTCGTTTTGTTGGTCGAACCCACCGCTCCTGCTCTGTCGGAACGGGCGCAGGTGTATGAAGAGGTCCTTCGGGCCTTGAAAGAACTGTACGGGGACAGAACGGAGCGGCGTCCCGTCCAGCATGAACAACTGAGCCATACTCGTTCTCCGTTTCAGATTTCCGTCGAACATCGGCTTCAGGCCTGGTCCCGAGGCCCCCTGCGTCGCGTTTTGTACTGGGGGCGTCTCGGGGCCGGACGCCTCCGCCGCCTTCTCCCCACGGCGTGGCGGGGGATAATAGACGATGGGGAGCCGACGCTCCCTCAAACGCCGGTTGCGGCCCGTCCCGAAGTGGAGACGATGGAGGGCATGCTTCGCGAAGTGATCGCCGGAACACCCCGGCAGCGCACAAAAATCGAGACGTACCTTCGGGATCAGTACGAACAGGGCCGTCTCATCTACGGTCACAGTTGTTCGGAGTCAGCCCTGCTTACGTGTTTGAGGTTTCAGGACGAGCAACACATCCACTTTGTGGACGGGGGGCAGGGCGGGTATGCCCGAGCTGCCCGGGCGCTTCGAGCGCGAGAAACGGCCGTGCGGCGGCGGCAGTCCCGAGAGGAGTAACACAGAGTGCCCGCGTCGAGGGGCGCTCGTTTGGCGAGGTCGATGATTGGGGGAGCTGACGGCGTGTCCTTCGACCCGTCTCACTCTGGCTTGGGTCCGGTCTTCGTAGTGTCCCCTTCGTACATGAGCGCATGCTCTCACGGATCGGAGAGGGGGCGCATACAGGAGTTTTCCTCTGGGACGAAGGGACTCTTTCGTAGATACCGATTCAGGGGATCTCCTCCCGGTATTCTTCTTCACCGAGCACCTCGATTTCGTACCGGGCCGTCGTTTTCTGGTCGGTCTCGAAGGTTGCGCCGGTTTCCGGCTTCATTAGCGGCGTTTCCCGATACGTGATTCTCACGAGGTCCCCCCGGGAGGCATTTGATTCGCTCCAGTCCCTCCAAAATTTGTCCCCAATCCGAACCCGGAGAGGAGCTTCATTTTCAGGCTGAATGTCAACGGCCAGGACGTCCTCCTTGTCCCAGCCGACTTGCAATACTGTGCCAAGGAGCTGGTCGCCGTCTTCGGGCAACCAGTAGCCTTTGACGTCTCCAATCAAGTCCTGATACGTGGGCACGAGAATGCTTGGGAAGTGAAGGAAGATCGCGAAGTGCAGACCAGTAGGTAGACAAGCGAGCGACGGATATGTAACGTTCGCCCAAAATCTATTTCAGAACGAGGGATTCTATAGTGAAAGAGGCGTATAAATATCTAAATAAGAGTTTGAAACATCCGTCGTACTGAGCTCTCAACGGCCCAGTCCGAATTCAGATGTGTGAATGTTCGTCTCACCTAGGCGATGTTCAGAAACCGACTGGAATCGAATCGAGCGCACTCTACTCCTACGACAAAAAGGCACAATGTGGAGTGAGGAGCCTAGGGGTAGGGTTCGTGCATCGCTACCGAGGGCTGGCTGGGGATCTGGAGGTGGTCGCGATTCGATAGAGATTCCCAGGAAGGACTACTTTTTTCGAAGCCAGGCGCTACGGAGAGAAGCGATTCTGCCAGGCCTGGACACGAGCAGTGTCTAAGGGTGCGTCCGCCGAAAGGGTGTAGGTTCGAGGCGCCTCTAACGACAAGGTGTCCGGCATCGGGCGTACGTGATGGGCGAGGCTGTTGACAGCCACCCATCGGGGTTGATCCTCGATCAGGGAGGTCGCCTTGGGCTCCGTCACGTAGTGACGGGTGGCGCGATAGGGCATGACGTAGGCTCCCCCAAATTTAGAGCCGTCGCTGTCGCCCCGCGACTCGATGCGGAGTTCCAGCCGGTCGCCCCCATCAGCATCGCCTCCCAACAGTTCGGAACGGTGAAGGCCGTGGAAGACGACTGCGTGCCAGCGGTCGTCGTACGAATAGATGTGGTCGGGCCGCGCGTCCTCAACGTATCCTTCGCGGTCGCGCTGGGGGTTGACGGCGCCGACGAAGGTCCAGTCGGACGCCTCCGGGTGCCGGGCGTACACTTCGTGCTCGACGTGATCGAAGTCGTGCCCGTAGAGCCAGAGGTCGAATCGCTGGGAGGGGGCCAGGCGATCGGTGGCCTCTTGAATGCGCAGATACGAATAGACGAAGCGATCCCGCGAGGTGGCAAAGAGGGACCCGGCGGGACCCATCTTGCCCCAGCTGTTGGGGACAAACGGATCGAACGACACATCGTAGCCTTCCGGCTGGGGTGCTCCGTCGGGGCCCTGCGTGTGATTCGTCGAGGCATAGTTGGGCCAGTACCAGCCGAGGCCGTCCGGATTGCCCTCCAGCATGGCGTCAACGTTGGTGTCGATTTCCCAGCGGCTGGGGGTATAGCCGAGCTTGATCGTATGGGTTTGTCCGAGGTGATGGGCCGCTGCCCCGTAGCGGTCAGCGACCTCTTTGGTGTGACGCACGACGTCGGTGATGTAGTCGTTCGTGGCCTCCACGCCGTAGCCCCGATTGAAGTAGCCGCGGTACACGTCGGAGTAGATGAAGTCGGGCGTGGCGTCGAGTCCCTCGGCGGCAG
>CAYXAD010000262.1:0-4690 GCA_964462965.1 uncultured Salinivenus sp. | reverse complement strand
GTATTGCCTCCTCCAACCCGTGCTGTGCCCGACGTAATGCTCGAAATCGAAAGCTCGAACTTCTCGGTCTGCTCGGTGACGTCATCGTCGTTCGCCTCTACCTCGAAGGTAAATCCCGTTCCCGCATTTTGGGTGTTTCCTGCCGGAATGGTCGTCTCAGCATTCGTAACTGTGTAATCCACCGGGCTCTGACTTCCCTGTCCCCCGTCCGCCTCGTACTCTCCACTTAGGTTCGTGCCCGTCTCGTTGGATGTGCCCCCATCCTCAATGACTCCGGAGTCGTCCATGTCTCCCGTGTCGTTATAACCGAAGGTCACAGCTCCATCATCCGGGTAGTTCAATTCGGCGACGGCGGTGAGTTGCTTACTGGCGGCCTCGCTGATGCTCTCCGTTTGTGCCGTAAACGTAACCGTTCGCTTCAGTCGGGCGATGGCTACGTAATCCCCTTCGGAAATTTCGACGTCCGTTGCCTCGTACGTGTCGGCGTTGAGTTCAGTCAGATCGTAAAATGTGGCCCCACTGGAAAAATCGGAGTCTTCACTGACGAAAAGTGCATAGTCGTCAAAATTCCCCAGGGAGAGATTGCTCACGTCAACTCTAGACGTGAGTTGAATGGACGTGCCTACCTCGTCCGTCAGATCAGCGCGCCACAGGCGGGAGAGCCGTTCAACCTTGTCATCTTGATTGGGACGGTCGGACGTCGTAAAGCTCCGATCCGCTTCGTCGTGACCGAAGAGGACGAACTGCCCTTCGGAGCCAAGCGACCCGGTGCTCCCATCGGTGGTGAACTGCAGGATGTCAGACGCCGCCGCCGTCTGGTCGCCCCCCTCGGCCAATCCAATCCCAGCCTCCCGCCCGATGCCGGCCAAATCGGCCGTATGAGAATCAAAATCATACACGTCAGCGATCTCGGTCCCACTCAGACTGAGACCATACTTCTCAGACAGATAGTTATGTACGAGCGTAAGTTCGGCTGCATTTAGCGATTTTCGAAAGACAATGACCTCCGCTACATCTCCCACCACGTCCTGTCCAACGACTGCTTCCCCAAATGTACTCGTCACTGCCTCATCGTCAGTCGCCAGGAGTTCGCCATTGGCTCGAAGGTCTTGGTTGGACCCACTCAGTAGGGACGAGTAGATACTGAAGTTGGACGTGTTATAGCTTGTAGAAACGGCCTTAGGCCCCCGGTCAGGCCCCGGCTGTCCATTTCCGGAGCTCGGATCCCCACTAATTGCTGCGAGTCGATACTCCTGTTGGGCCTGCTGTCCCCCCTCGAGATGATAGAGGATGCCACGACCGCCCGAGGCCTCGCCAAACCCAACCAGGAGTTGATCGAGATCGTCGGCCTCCTTCTTCGAGACGACGATGAGCGTGTTGCCGTTGTTGCTGTTCGGAACCCCGAAGTCAGTACCAAACCCAAAATGATCATTCCCGTCGAACTGCACGACAGGCTCTCCGCCGAGGGCGTCCGCCTGGTAGAGCGGATTACTTGAAACGGATGTAGGATCCGTCCCGGCCTGGTTGACCCAATCCGTAACAGTTCCTCCTTGCGTTTCCACGCCCTGGTCGGCCCGCATCCAAAGCTCGAGGGAGGAGTTGCCGTCGGTGGCCCCCACTCCCCCAGGCCCCGTCTGGGCCAACACTGGGGAGCCGCAAACGCATAGCAGACCTACTCCAGTGACAAAAAGTCGAGTAAGGAAGCCCTTCGCTCCAAATGCGTCCATAATGTGGTGGGGTTGGTTCAACGCCTTTGCCTTCACGTGAATGGTCAGCAGGAGAGAACTCCTCGCAAAGACTGCCCATCCTGGCACGGTCTTTTTTCCCAGGATTACAGCCGTCCTTGGACTTAATAAGGCATTTTTGCAGACCCTCACTACATAAGGGAACTTGTATTACTTATTTACTCGTCTTATAGGCTTAACATAAATTTCAAATTTCTTGGGAAGCACGAAGCGGACGGGATGTTGGGGCGCGAGCCTCCTTCATCTTGGGTACTTTTTATGCGTATCCCCGCTCTCCCCTCAGATGCCCCCTCGACGAACGGACACGAACTTCAAACCAGAATCCAGGCCGACCAGTGCAAAGAAGAGGCCCCGACGTCAGACTGACTTCTTCCCGATGCCTTCTCTAAACGCCCTCCGCGAGTATCTCGACCATCTGGTAGAACGGCATGAATCCCCCTACTTCATTGAGGACGACCCGATTTCTATTCCTCATGCGTTCGACGATCCGCGGGACCAAGAGGTGATTGGCTTCTACGCTGCGCTGCTGGCGTGGGGCCGCCGGGACGTAATGCTTCGCAAGCTGAGTGAGTTGTGCGAGCGAATGGGCCATGCCCCCTATCGCTTCGTTCGGACCTTTGACCGGGACCGTGATGCGGACGCGCTCGATTCGTTTGTGCACCGAACATTTCAGCCGTCCGATGCACTCTGGTTGACCACAAACCTCCAGGCGGCCCTGGAGCGACATACGACCATGGAACGGCTTTTCGCCGCCCATCTTCCTGACGCCCCAGATCAGGAAGCCTCTCCCGTTCGGGCGATGCTACAGGGGGTAAGCACCACCCTGCTGACGATTCATCCGGACACCCCTCAGCGACTCCGAAAGCATCTGGCCCGCCCGGAGGCCGGCAGTGCCTGCAAACGACTCAACATGTACCTGCGCTGGATGATACGATCCGGCCCCGTAGACCTGGGGCTCTGGTCCTGCCTCGACCCGGCTGATCTGATGAGTCCCCTGGACGTGCATACGGGCCGCCAAGCTCGTGCCCTGGGCCTCCTCCACCGGAAGAGCAACGATTGGAAGGCCGTGCGACGCCTCACAGCTGTCTTTCGCCACTT
Organism: uncultured Salinivenus sp.; assembly: GCA_964462965.1. Classification (GTDB taxonomy): domain Bacteria; phylum Bacteroidota; class Rhodothermia; order Rhodothermales; family Salinibacteraceae; genus Salinibacter. Next base: position 1,847 of record CAYXAD010000262.1, on the reverse strand, counting down.
CTGCCCGGCGGATCCGGCGCGCTACGACTTTGCCCTATTCGGGGTGGGCGTTCAAGACGAATCGCTCGACGCCCGCTTCACGGGGGACAATCGAGTGGATCGAAGTTCACTGCCGACTCCTCGATAGCTCTGCCGGTAGTAGAGCACGGCCCCGCTGTCGGAGGGCTCCTCGAGGTCGACAACTCGGCCCACGTAAATGACGTGATCCTCCACCGAGAGAGAATCGTGCGGCTCGCAGTGAAAAATGGCCGTCACGCCCTTAAGCACGGGCGTTCCGTACGGATCCCGGCGATGTGGAATCGACTCGAATTGCTCGGCTCCCGTGAGACCCGGCACCGCAAACTGTTTGGCGAGATAGGCTTGCCCTTCCCCTAATACATGGACGGCATAGCGGCTGCACCCTTCCATGACGTCATACATCCGGGCGTCACGAGCCACATTAAAACTGACCAGGGGCGGGTTTAGGGACACGCTCGAAAAAGATCCGATCGTAATGCCACGCGCCTCGTTCGGGCCCTGGGCCGTGATTACCACCACGGGGGAGGGCACCCGCCGCATGAGAGCACGAAATGTACGACCGTCGACGGGCTCGGGCATAGGACGACTGCATCAGTGCGCAACTACCGCAGGATCAGGTTCTACAATGCCCCTCCCTTTCATTATAGAGGGACGAGGAGATCTCGTTGGTCTCCACACTTAAATGACGCTTCGTCGTGGCCGTTCGCGGGACGGCCACACTCCCAGTTAGGAGAACACGTCTGAGACGCGGCGGAAGAACGACTTCTCCGGCGACGCCTCCGAAGGCTGAGGCTGGAAGTTCTCGTCCTCCTGGAACTCCTCGAGGATCTGAGCCTGCTCGTCGGTGAGGTCCTGGGGCGTCCACACGTGCACACGAATCATCTGGTCTCCCTGTCCGGTGCCCTCCAGGTCGGGAATGCCGCGATTCCGCATCCGGAGAATTTTTCCCGGCTGCACGCCCGGCTCCACCTGTACTCGTGCCCGTCCTTCGAGTGTAGGAACCTCTACCTCCGTCCCCAGACAGGCTTCGGGAAAGGAGAGATAGAGGTCGTGATAGATGTCGAGGCCGTCGCGAACGAAATGTTCGTGTTCGCGCTCTTCAATCTCGATGCGCAAGTCGCCAGGAAGCCCCCCGCGCAGCCCGGCATTTCCGGCATCGGAAATGGTGAGGTAGTTTCCTTCCATCACTCCGGCCGGGACGTTCACCGTAATGGTTTCCTCTCCTTCGAGTCGGCCTTCTCCCCCACAATTGTCACATGGGTTTTCGATGATGCGTCCCTCTCCGTTGCAGCGGGGGCAGGCCTGAACGTTCACAAATTGCCCGAACACCGAACGCGAAACCTGTCGAACTTCCCCGGTGCCGTCGCACTTCGGACACATGACGTAATTTTCGCCCTCCATGCCCCCTTCGGCGCCGGTGCCGTCGCACACTTCACACTCGAGAAACTTCCGAACCTTGATCTCCTTTTCGGTGCCTTCTGCAATCTCTTCCAGGGTCAGTGGAAGAGTCACCCGAAGATCGCTGCCGGGTCGGCCCCGCTGTCGGCGCGATCGGCCCCGTCCGCGTCCTGCGGCCCCGCCGAAAATGTCATTGAACGCACTAAAGATGTCTTCGATGTCGTGAAAGCCCCGGCCACCCGCTCCTCCATCTTGACCGAGCCCTGCGTGGCCGTACCGATCATACCGCTGACGCTTCTCGGGATCCGAAAGAACCTCATATGCTTCCGAGGCCTGCTTAAACTTTTTCTCGGCCTCGGGATCATCCGGGTTGCGATCCGGATGATACTCCATGGCCTTCTTCCGATACGCCTTCTTGATGTCATCGTCGG
>CAYXAD010000261.1:0-4714 GCA_964462965.1 uncultured Salinivenus sp. | reverse complement strand
TGGCCGTGCAGGGCGACCTGCAGGTGACCTGGCGCCGCTATCGATTCTACGACGAGGAGACGTTTGACCGGGAGGACATGCGGTCGCATACCTTTGCCGAGCCCTATCTTTTCGTCAATCCGCGGCTGGGGGCAACCCTAAACCCGGATCGTCCCTTGAGTGCCTACGCCAGTATTGCCCTGGCCCACCGTGAACCGCGACTGACGCAGCTGTACGAGGGGCAAGAAGGGCCTGCAGGGGCCACGCCGCAGTTCGAGCAGACGGAGACGGGGGCGTTCAACTACGACGCTCCCCTCATCGAGCCCGAGCAGCTCCTGGACCTCGAGCTGGGGGGGACGCTAGAGCGTCGACGCTATCGCCTTTCGGCCAACCTCTTCTGGATGGAGTTCTGGGACGAGATCGTGCCGAGTGGGGACGTCAACCAGTTCGGCACCCCCCGCACGGGCAATGCCGACCGGACCCGTCACGTGGGCCTGGAGCTGGAAGGGTCCACCCGACTTCTGCCGGGTTGGGACCTGTCGGGCAATCTCATGCTCGCCCGAACGCGCTTCGTCGACTTTACCGAGTACGCAACCGTCGAGGCGGAGACGGTGGCCCTGGAGCGGGACGGCAATCCGATTGCGGCCTCGCCCGAGCAACTGCTCAACCTGCGCACGTCCTACCAGTGGCGCGGCTTGACGGCGGCGGTCAACGTCCAAGCCGTCGGACGGCAGTACGTGGACAACTCGGGCGGCACCCGTCCGCAACGAGCGGACGACGGCTCGCTCGTCTTCGAGGAGGACGATGCGCTCGCCGTCGACCCCTACGCCCTGGTGGGCGCATCCCTGGGCTTCGAGGCGCCCCCGACCTCTCCCTTTGAAGGCCTCCAACTCCAGGTCAACGCCAACAATTTGTTCGATCAAAAGGTGCTGCGGCACGGCTTTCAAGGAACAGGCGGTCCCCGCTTCTATCCGGCCGCCACGCGAAATGTCTTCGTCGAGCTGCGGTACACCCTTCGCTGACGCGGGATGGACGGATGGATGTATGGAGGTGTGGACGTTCACCGGCCTGCCGCATCCATCCTTCCCCCTCCACATCCACCCTTCCACCCATCCACACTTCCATCCCTAAAACCGATGCTTACGGCGCTGATCATTACGGCCGTCGCGTTTGCCGCGATCGGACTGGTCTATGGGCTGTGCGACCGGGCCACCGTCCAGCTGGAGGCCTACATCACCGCTCGGGGCCAGATTGGAACCCTGGGCACGATTGCCACCCTGTTCGCCTCGGGGATGGGCTCGTGGATTCTGTTTGGTCCGCCCGAAGCCGCTACGTGGGGCGGCCTGCCGGCTGTGCTCGGCTACACCCTCGGGGCGGCGCTGCCGTCGCTTCTCTACATTCCGCTGGGGCAGCGCCTGCGCACCCTCATGCCCGACGGGCACGCGCTCACCGAGTACGTGCGGTGCCGCTACGGGCGCGCCATGCACGGCTTTACCTTGCTCATCATGCTCTTTTACCTCTTTCTCGCGATGGCGGCGCAGGTGACGGGCATGGCCCTCATCATGCAGCTCGTCGCCGACGTGCCGCTCTGGGGAACGGCGGGCGTGGTGCTCGTCGCGACCGTTGCCTACACGGCGCTCGGTGGCCTGCGGGCCTCCATCTTTACCGACGGGATCCAGTCGCTGCTTCTGTTGCCCCTGCTGGCGGGAGGGGCCATCGTGGCCGTTGCGGCGGTGGGCGGCACGACGCCTCTGGTGACGGGGGTCGCCGATCGGGCGCCGGAGCTCCTACAGTGGACGTTCCGGCCCGGCGTAGAGGGAGGACTGGCACTCGTCATTGGCATCGCAGCCGCGAGCATGTTCAACCAGGGCACCTGGCAGCGGGTCTCCGCCGCCGACAGCGTGGCGTCGCTGCGGGTGAGCTTTGCGACGGTGGCGGGAGTACTGGCCGTCGTGACGATTGGCACGGGCCTGCTTGGGCTGGCTGCGGTCGGCACCGACGCGGCCGAGCCGGCCTCCACTGCGCTCTTCAACGTGCTTTTGGAGACTGCTCCTCCGGGCGTCGGCCTCGGCACCGTCCTCCTCGGGCTCACCCTCGTCATGAGCAGCGTCGATACCGTGTTGAATGCCATGTCGAGCCTCGTGGCGGTCGACCTGCGTCAGGTGTTGCCCGAGGCCTCCGCCCCGATGCTGTTGCGCGTGGCTCGCTGGACGACGGCGGTGCTGGCCGTGCCCGTGTTTGTGATTGCCGCGCAGGGCTATAGCGTCCTCTATCTCTTCCTGGTGGCCGACCTCGTGTGTGCGGCGGCCCTGGTGCCCGTGTTCGGGGGGCTGTTCAGCACTCGGTTCACGAACAAATCCGCCATCGGGGGCACGGTCGCGGGCCTCGTCGTGGGAGGCTGGCTCTTTCCGGGACCGGGCGCCGCCGAGCCGAGTCTCCTGCCGGCTTTTGCCGCCGCGCTGGTGGTACCGGGCGTCGTGGCCGTCCTGTTGCAGGCGCCCGAGCCGGTGTTTGACCCGGATACCCTCCGCCGCGAGGTGACGACGATTGAATAGTGCGTATTGCGTAATGCGTAAGCGTGTCTTCCGGCGGAGCGCTGATACGCAATACGGAATACGCAATATGAAAACACCAACCTTACCCTCTTTCAACGATCCGTTTCAATAACTCGCCCTCTTCATGTCTATCGTTTCCAACACCCTCCCCCCCTTCGCCCAAGAGTGCCGCGAGTATGCCGACGAGGCCTGGGGCGCTTCGTACGAGCATCCCTTCGTCCGCGCCCTGGTCGACGGCTCCCTCGAGGCCGATACGTTCAAGTTTTACCAGATGCAGGATGCTCGCTACCTGGAGGCCATTGCCGATGCCTTCGTTCTCCTCGGCACCCGCTGCCCCGATCCGGAGGACAAACTCTGGTTTGCCGAGGCTGCTCAGCGGGCCCTGGAGACCGAACGGTCGTTACATCTCGGCTACGGCGACAAATTGGGGTACGGCCCCGAGGACATCGCTGCGCTCGAGTTGACGCCGAACAACCGTGCGTACCAGAACCACATGCTGGAGCGGATCCAGCGGGGCACGCGACTCGAAGGGCTGGCGGCCGTCACGCCTTGTCCCTGGCTCTACAGAAGCCTGGGCCAACGCATCCTGGACGAGCTCGGCGGCACGGTGCCCGACGATCATCCCTATGCCGACTGGATCCGTCGCTACGCGGATCCGGATCCCGAGGAGACGATGGACCTCGACGAACTGCTCGGGCGTCTCGACCGGTGGGCCCAAGCCCACGGCGACGCTGCCCGTGAGCGGGCTCTCGAGGCCTTCAAGGTCAGCACTCGCTACGAGTGGATGTTCTGGAACCAGGCCTGGACACGGCAGGAGTGGCCGGTATAGGGCTGCCTGTGTGGATGGGTGGACGTGTGAAAGTATGGACGGGGGACTTGCAGATGGTGCAACTACAGAAAGGGGAGAGTATCCGTCAAGAAACCCGGGTTTTTTGCTTCTCGTGAGCGTTGTGCCCCATGTCCGTTTCCCCGCTCGTCTTTCGACGTATCATCTTCCACGGACAGAAGGCAAACGTCGAGTGAACGGCTTCTTCGGACGACGTGGCGTGTTGTGTTGCATCTTCTGGATGTGAATGTCTAGTTTAGGCCGGGGGTTCTCCGAGAGAGCCGCGGTCTGATCGGTTGCAGTCAATTTTCTCAGGACCCCACGCTGCTGCGGCGGGAAGCACTCGGCCCGGAGGCCGGAAAGAACTCCCGACGGGCATCTATTCGACAATTCGTCAAGCGGGCGGGAGTTGTCGTCTCACATCCATCTTATCCACATCAAGGCATCGCCCTATGTTAGTTGAAGTGCTAGACGATTATGAAACCCTCAGCGATCGGGCGGCGGAGGTGGTGATCGAGCAAATCCGGAAGAAGCCGGACAGTGTGATTGGGTTTGCCACCGGAGGCACGCCGAAAGGGCTCTACCGTCGACTCATCGAGGCGCATGAGACGCGTGGCCTCGACTTCTCGAAGCTCACGACTTTCAATCTCGACGAGTACGTGGGGCTTCCCCCCGAGCACGAGCAGAGCTATGCCCACTACATGTGGGAGAACCTCTTCGACCACGTGAATGTGACCCCGAGCCAGGTGCACATTCCTCACGGCATGGCCAGCGACATTGACGAGCACTGCCGCTGGTACGAGCGTCGGATTCAGGAGGCGGGCGGCATCGACCTCCAGATTTTGGGCATTGGGGCCAATGGTCACATTGCCTTTAACGAGCCGGGCTCGTCGCTCGGGTCGCGCACTCGAATCAAGACCTTGACCCAGAAGACGGTCGAGGACAACGCCCGATATTTCGAGGATCCGGAGATGGTGCCGGAGTACGCGATCACGATGGGCGTGGGCACGATCATGGAAGCCCAGAAGGTGCTTCTTTTGGCGAGCGGAGAACGAAAGGCCCGGGCCATGAAGCAAACGCTCGAAGGACACATCACCGCCATGGTGCCGGCCTCGATGGTTCAAATGCACCGGTTCGCGCATATTCTGATCGACGAGGACGCGTCCTCCAAGCTCGACTATCGCCATCATCACGGCATTGCCGAACCCAAAGAAGAGTAGGCTCTGAGATTGTGGGAGGGACTGACGCCCCTCTGACGTCCTCCATTTCTCTAGATGTTATTTCTGCCAACCTGACTGACTAAGTAACGGCGTGTGCAAGTATTCAGGCGTCGATTAGCTTGGCAAAGCGAAGT
>CAYXAD010000260.1:0-4778 GCA_964462965.1 uncultured Salinivenus sp. | reverse complement strand
GCCTCATCGATCCTCACTCTCACTTTCCGACTCAAAATCAAAACAGACTCTAAGCCCCCGTGTCCTCCTCCGTCGCGGCAGGAGATTGCACAGGAGACAGCTCCCCGGTTCCATTCCCTCACTCTCCCCTCATCTCCCCACCGTGCTCCCTTTCAAAATCGGCTCCTCATCCGTACGTTGCAGATTCCTGTCTTCGATCGGGGAGGCGACCGTATTTCGCCTCCCATTCCTCGCACGCCGCCTTGTTGCTTGCCTCCCCTCTCATGCCTGTGCCTCCCATCCAGGACGTCCTTGACCTGCTCCAACAGAAAGAGGTTACGGCGGCCATTGACCTGCTGGAGCAAACTGTCGAAGAGGTCCCGACGCACCTCCCGGCGCACGTGATATTGGCACGAGCGTACGAGGCCAAGGGCCAGTGGAACCGGGCGCTACAGGCGTGGGAGCAAGCTCATTTTCTTCTGCCCAATAGTCCTGTCGCACAGCAAGGAAAGCGACGCGTCCTTCAACGCATCCAGGAGACGGAGGCCTCGATCGAGACGCAGGCCTCCTCGTCTCCGACACGATCGGGATCGAAGCACACGACCGACTCAACAGCCGATTCAGCCTCGAAGCCTCCCCCGGACCCTGTCGGAATTGATGAATCGGAAGGCCCTTCCAACCTGGAGGAACTGCGACAACAGACCGAGGAGGAGTCGAAGCAAGGCAGAAGACAGTCAGAACTCGACACTGCGAACTCGCCTTCGGACCGCTCTGCGACGCCGGAGGATCAGGTTGAACAGTTCCAGGACGCAGCGCCCGACTCGGACCTCGACCAACTCATCGACGAGCTGGAATCGGCTCACATCGAGCCTGAGCCCGAGATGGAGGAGGTCTCCACGCCCGACCTGGACGACGACGCAGACGACCTCGTCTCGGAGACCCTGGCCCGCATTCACGCGGCGCAAGAGCAATACGGGGAGGCCGCACGCATCTACCGGCAGCTTGCCACCCAGGAGCCCGACCGATCCCAGGAGTTTCTGGAACGTGCCGCAGAGATGCGTGAAAAAGCCGAGGCAACGGACGAAGAGGCGTAGCCATACACTGAAGGCGATCTTCCTCCTGAGTTCGATCCGACATCTTCTCGTCATCCGTGGGAACCAAAGCGGAAAGATTCCGGATTGAACATCCGCACTGTCTATTGTCGGTGTCCCAAACGGTACGGCCCCGTCTTCTCTCACTCATTCCTTTCCGTTCATGGACACCCTCTTGCGTCTTCATCGACAGTCGGCCCGCACGGTGGTCGGGCTCATGTCGGGCACCTCGCTCGATGGAGTCGACGCCGTCCTCGCTCGTCTCGACGGCAGCGGGCGTGACCTTCAGATCGAGCACGAGGCCTTCGTACACGTGCCATATCCGTCGGAGCTGCAAACCTTGCTCCGACGGAATTCCTCGGCCAACGGCTCTTCCGTCCGCGACCTGACGTGCCTGAATGTGCGCCTCGCAGACCTATACGCGGACGCTGTAGACGAGGTGCTAGCCGCGGCCGAGAGGGACCGTTCGACCCTCGACCTCGTGGGCTCCCATGGACAGACGGTCCACCACCTGCCGGAGCCCACCGACTGTGCGGGCGCGAACGTCCGGGCCACCCTTCAGCTTGGAGATCCCTCCACCCTGGCCAACCGACTCGGGGTCCCCGTCGTGGGCAACTTTCGCCCGGCCGACATGGCCCTCGGGGGACAGGGGGCCCCGCTCGTTCCGTACTTCGACTACGTGACCTTCACCGCGCCCGACGAGGCCCGGGGCCTCTTGAACCTCGGCGGCATTGCCAACCTGACCGTTCTCCCCGCCGACGGCACGCCCGAAGAGGTCCTGGCGTTCGACACCGGCCCGGCCAACATGGTGATTGATGCCCTCGCCGACCGCCTTTTCGAGGTCCCCTTCGACCGCAACGGGCAGCACGCCGCCGACGGTACCCCCGACTACGACCTCCTGGCCGACATCCTCGAAGAGGGTTTCTTTCAGCAAGAACCCCCCAAGTCCACCGGCCGAGAAGACTTCGGCGCCGACTTCGTCGACCGCCTCCTCGGAGAAGTGCAGTCTCGCGGCCTGGACGCCAAGGACACGATCGCCACGGCCACCATGCTGACCGCCGCCTCCGTGTACCAGGCCTACGCCCGCTACGTTCGATCTGAGCAACAGATCGATGTGTTGATCGTCGCCGGAGGCGGGATCCACAACGACACCCTGATGGAAATGCTCGCCGATGCGTTTGCCCCCATCCCGATCCGTCCCGCGTCGGAGTATGGCGTGGATGCTGACGCCAAAGAAGCTCTCTGTTTTGCCGTCCTCGCCCACGAAACCGTCAACGGCGTACCCACCAACCTCCCTTCGGTGACCGGCGCATCCAAGCCCACGCTGTTGGGCTCGGTGAGCGTGCCAGGAGAACAATGATCAACGTGGGACCGAATCAAGGGGCAGCCCATAGTGTATGGTGGAGGAGGGTTGCACCTGCTACATCCGATCATATTGTCCGTGTTCGACGCCGAGGACGTTGAATCCCTCGTGGTTGGGGCCTATGCCATGGCGGCACATGGATTCCCCCGAGCCACTGGTGATCTCGACTTGTGCATTCGCCCCGACACGCCGAATGCCGACCGTGTGATGCAAGCCCTCAAGACGTTTGGAGCACTCTCTCTCAAATCGATCGAGATGACTTCACCCACGCAGAGGTCGTCTTCCAAATTGGTGTCTCTCCCCGGCGCATCGATCTTCTGACTTCGATCGATGGTGCCAACTTTGCTGAAGCATGGAGAAATCGCCTTCTTGTCCAGATCGAGAATGTTTGCATCCCCGTTCTCAGCAAATCCCACCTTATTCAGAACAAAGAAACGTTAGGGCGTCCCAAGAAGGCCGACATCGCTCGGCGTCGAGACGAGGGAAAACGAATGACATTCGCAACCGGACTCGAACTCGGCTCATCAAAAGCCCACGAAAGGGGGAGAGGCACCCCCCTCGAGGGCAAACACGCCGATGGCTTCGGGGTACATGTGGTCTGACCCGTGACGACCATTCCAAACCCATCCCTCGTCTCCATGGAAGCCCAGGAGCCCCCCCAGCAAACGGCCATCAACGAGGTCGGCGAGTTCGGCCTCATCGCCCACATGCGTGACGTCCTCGGAGAGCCTCAGGACGATTCCGTCATCTCCGACATAGCTGACGATGCCGCCGTATATCGCGTCGGGGACGGACGGGCACACGTCTTGACGACCGACACGCTCGTCGAGGGAGTCCACTTCGACCGAGCCTTTATGCCCCTGGAGCATCTCGGCTTCAAGGCCCTGTCGGTGAATGTAAGCGACGTGGTGGCAATGAACGCAGAGCCGCGCTACGCAACCGTCTCCCTCGGGATTCCGCAGAACATGTCCGTGGAGATGGTAGGCACGGTCTACGAGGGCCTCAAACAAGCCTGCGATGCATACGACGTGACGGTCGTCGGGGGAGACACCACGGCCTCACACGGCCTCTCCCTCTCCGTTTCGGTTGTCGGAGAAGCCGACGAAGAGGCGATCATCTATCGTGAAGGGGCCCAGGTAGGCGACCAGCTTTGTGTGACGGGCGACATCGGCTCCTCCTATGCTGGTCTGAAGGTGCTCTTGCGCCACCGCGAGCGGCTCGAAGAAGAGGGAGAAGACTTCCAGCCCAACCTCGATCCGTATTCTTACGTGATTCGGCGGCACCTGGCCCCGCCCGCCCAACTCAAACTCATCCGCGAGTGGGCAGAGGCCGGCATCCGCCCCCACGCCCTCATCGACATCTCCGACGGCCTCGCCTCCGAGACGCACCACATTTGTGAGGCCAGCGGCGTGGGTGCCCAGCTCTATGAACCGGCATTGCCCATCGACCCCGAGACGCGAAACACCGCCACCGAGTTTGGGGAAGACGTGAGCATCTATGCCCTCTTCGGCGGAGAAGACTACGAGCTCGTATTTACCATGCCCGAAGACGATCTGGAGGCCCTCGACCCCCAGACGTACAGTGTGGTGGGGGAAATTGTAGAGCCCGACGAGCCCGAGCACCCGGTCCTCATCCAGCGAGCCAACGGCGAGAACGTCCCCCTGGGACCCGGCGGCTTCGATCACTTCGAGCCCCCCGCTCAGGACTAATCTCACGCCCTCCGCTGCAGAAGGAAGCCCTCAGGGATCCCCGTTGGTCCGCGTCCCTGCCTCTTCGTACTCCTGCTGAAGCTCAATGAGCGCTGATTGAAGGCGATCGATTTCGTGCTCGAGAGTTTCCAGAGCCGTCCCTGCTTCCGTGAAATCTCCCGTCTCAGCGACCTCTTCCAGTTGTTTTGCCGCCTCGAGTGCAGGACCGGCCCGCAGATTGCCCACGGCTCCCTTTAACTTGTGTGCCTCGCGTTGCAGCGCCTCGGCGTTCTTCTCCGTCACTGCCGTACGAATGGCGTCGAGATAACCCGGGCACTCCTCGAGGAAGGCGTCGACGAGAGCTCCCAACAGCTCAATGTCCTGATCCACGAGTTCAATAAGTGCATCCGGATCGACTGGAGAACGAGACATGTGGGTCACTTCTTGACTGCGTGCGGCAAGTGAATCGAGCGGAGGTAATCTAGACGGGGAATCCGGAAATCCACGGTCCGAATGGGGGCGTCTCTTTCAGAGTTCATTGTCCAGAATGGAGTCATTTTTTGCTGCAGAAATTCTCCCTCGCTAGCGGCCTCGACCCCAATAGGCCCCGTGTTCGCCTCCAGCAAGTAGAGGAGAAAACAGATCCTGAGACTGCTG
>CAYXAD010000259.1:0-4801 GCA_964462965.1 uncultured Salinivenus sp. | reverse complement strand
CGCCTGAAGTCTCACGGTCTCGGCGCCGACACCGCCACCTTCGACGGCGGACACGACCTCGATCCCGTTGTCCTCGAACGCGTGTTGCACGGATGAGCGACGACGACCGGGCCGGGCCACTGTGGTACCGCGGCTCCGCCTGCCGAAAAGACGCAAGAGTCCCGCCTATCCCCTTCCGTCGGCCGCCGTGGCTTCCACGCGTCGCGGCTGCGTCTGCTCTTCGGTAAGACGCTCCCACGCTCGCTCGACGAAGTCGTAAAACGTCTGCTTCTGGTGAAGCCAGCCAAAGTGGATCGTATAGGGCGTAACCGTCATGTACTCCCCCACCCCGGGGAGAAATTCAGCGAGGGCCAACAGCAGATCCCGGAGCCAACCGAAAGGCAGTCCGCGAAAATTGTACACGAAAGGTACCGTATAAAACCGGCAAGAGACCTCACGGAAGTCCGAATCGTGCTCCGTCAGACCGTCGATGTAGTCGAGCTGGGGACTGTTGTGCCCTTGCATCCACGGAAAGACGGGCAGGTCGAGCTTACTCATGGCCAGGGCGAGGCTCCACTCGCAGGACTCTTCCCGCCGCCCTTCGTTCAGCCGGCTCCGAAAGTGGGTTTCGTCTGCCCGGTCGAGGAAATCAGAGGCCGTCTGGGCCACTTCTCGAGTGCAGCGTTCATCTTGTGCGTAGATCATACCGGCCTGCACCCGCGGCAGATACGTCAGATCAAAATGCTGAAGGGTCCGACGACGCCGATTCAGTAGAATGTCGAGGAGCACCCCGGGCCCTTTGGGTCCGCCAAAGAAGTGATCGGCGTTGGGGAGCCCGGTCGCAGTAAATGAAAACGGAGCGAGCTGCTGCCAGAGGGGATCTGGGTTGCGACACCACACCATGTCGGCATCCACAAACAGCGATCGGTCGAAGACCTTGAACCGGTGGAGGTTGTGTTTAAACCCCACGATCGACTGGTACGCCGGAGGGAGATCTTCGATGACGTCGAAGTGAGCATCGAGTCCCCGCCGCTCGAGGAGGGATTGATGGGAGGATGGACAAAAGAGAGCGACGGGCCGGTCCTGGTCGTACCGTCGAAGCGTATCTACCGACGCCACAACATGCTTTGCATACCGATCCGGCCCATAGCTGTGAAAGACGTAACCTTCGCGAGGAAAAGACATGGAGGATGGGTTGAAAACCGAAGAGCTGAACGATCGAACCCTCGTTGCTAAGTCCCGGATTCCTGTTGGTTCTGGGACATGATTTCCTGGCGCTTCTTCCGCAGACTTTCCATCAGGGCATCGAAGCCGCGCTTGCGGATGACGGTCTGAAAGGAGCGAGCGTATCCCTCGGCCGTGCTTACGTTGTCTACGATGATGTCCTCCGCGAGCCACTGACCGTCCCGATACGTCAGGACGTAATCGACGGGCGTCCGCGTGCCCTCGTACTGCGTGAACGTTCGCACAAATGCACTGTCCCCCTGTACGTCAATCTGGTCGAAGGTGACCCGTGAATTGTACACCTCGAGGTCGCTCATCGACTGGGCCTGCACGACATCCCGAAAGACCTCGATAAACTCCTGTCGCTGTTCTTCACTGAGCTCGTCCCAGTGAGGCCCGAGAGCCGTTTGTCCCATGGCTCGAAAGTCAATGACCCCACCGATGAGCTCCCGCAGCCGCTCGCGCTGCTGAGGCGTGTAGTTTGAGCCCCCACTGAGGATGGATTTAATCTCCTGATCCCGCTCTTCGAGCATCTGGCGGATCTCCGCCTCCGTCGACTGGCTCTGCGCCCAGGTGGGTGCAGCACCTCCCAAGGTAAGAAGAATGGAGAGAAAACCAATAAATACGACCCGAAAGCGCGTCATGGCTGAGGGATACATCTTGTCCTATAGTCCATCGATTCGATACCAATACTCAGAGACACCAACGCAGTGTGTTACTCCTGGGGGGACGAAGGGTCAATAAGCGTGCCGCGTTGCGCGCGATCCGTCAGGGTCCCCGTGGCCCGAAGCAATCGAAGCACCGCCTGATTGTACTGTTGGACCGCCTCAAAGTACCGGGCTTCGGCTTCGATGTTGGCTCGTACGGCTTTGACGAGGTTTTCAGTGTCCCCAAACCCGAAGTCAAAGTCGATCTGTTCCGTCCGGAGCCACTCCCCTGAGATGGTGGTGGACCGATCCCTCGATTCGAGGGCCTCTTGTGCCACAAGCAGATTGCGGTAGGCCTCTTCCACCTCAAAGCGAACGAGTTGCTGGGCGGCTGTCTGTTGATGCTCGACCTCGTCAAGCTCCGCTTCCGCCTGCTCGACGCGCGCGCTCGTCTGCCAAAAATTGAGATCGAGCTCGATGCCAAACCCGGTCCGCGTACTCGTTCCCCGAAAAGGATCCCCTATGAAAGCGTTTCGCTGTCTGGGGCGCTGCGGAAGGGTCACACTGTGTCCCAGGGTTGCCTGAAACCCAAGCTTCGGATAATAGTCGGAGCGAGCGACGTCCACGAGCGCCTCGCGAGCCTCGATGCCCGCCTCTGCCTGCTCGATCTCGGGCCGGTTGCGCAGCCCCATCTCGATGTAGTACTCGAGGGAGTCCGGATGAATGGAAAAGTCGAGCGGCCGCAGCTCTTCGTCAGCCAATTCCACCGTGGCTCCGTCGGGAAGAAAGAGCTGGCGCCGAAGGGCCGACCGGGCCGTCGCTAGATTCTGCTCGATTTCTGTGACCCGCCGCCTGTACTCCTCTTCCGTCAGACGGGCCTGAAAGAGATCCGCTTGGTCCACGCTTTCATCGCCCTCTTCGAGGAGTCGATTAATCTCCTCCTTTGCCCGGTCGATCACGTCCCTGGTTCGCTGAGCGAGCCGATCGAGAGACTGCGTGAGGAGGAGGTTGTAATAAATCTCTCCGGTTCGGGCAGCTACCTCCAAGGCCTGCTGTTCGACGCCAGCACCCTCCACGTCCACCCCATGCCGGGCCGCTCGAATGTTGCCCGAGAGCTCCCCCCAGGTCAGGAGGGGCTGACGGGCTCGAATCTCGAACCGATTGAAGGGCCGTAATGCCCCGGGAGACCAATCATTGGTCACGTCGGGATTGAGGTACAACTCGTCCTCGGGCGCCCCCTCGGGTACGTTGTCGAGCCCCGGCGCAAACGAGTGTGCCGTGCTTAACGACATTTCATCGAGGTATCGATGGGCCTGTGCCTCCTCCCGACGGGCCAAGGCAAACTGTCGTTCGGCTTCCCGCCGGTCGACCTCGGGGCTGACCTCTAAGGATCGAACGATGGCCTCCGACAGGTCGAGCCGCACCGTATCGGCGGGCGCGACGGAATCGAGCGACGATCCGGAAGCCGTTGCTACCAAGAAAAGGGCAACCCCTCCCCACACCAGGCCTGGTCCGACGAGTAAACGTAAAAACGAAAGGTGCGTCATTCGAGCAGTAGAGGTCATACGAAGCGTACGTGACGGGACGCCCCTTCAAACGAACCCAGACGGAAGAGGGTCACGAGAGATGAGCCGCCCCCCTCTTCAAAAAGGTAACGACCTCGATCATGAGGATCGGCGTGACGGGAGTAGGGCGGGCACAACAGTCGTACTCCCCCGTTGTAACGGTGATCGTTTTCTTTCCTCGGTGCCCTCACGCCTCCGTCATGTCTACCCAGGATGGCCCAACCCCACTTGGGGATGTCCTCCAAGAAGTTATCGACGAGCTCGGAATCCAGGACAAAATCGACGAGGCACGCGTGGTCGAGACGTGGGCCTCCATCGCCGGCACCAAGATCAACAGTGTGACCGAATCGGTGTGGCTGGATGGAACGACGCTATACGTAAAGATCACGTCTGCCGCCTGGCGTCAGGAGCTGCACATGAACCGACGGAAATGGCGCCAGCGCCTCAATGGGACCTTTGAGACTGACCCGGTAGATGAAATTGTCTTCCGTTAACCCCCAGTGTTAGAGCGTCAGGGGAACTCTGCTACTCCTCGAAAGCTCGGAAGGCCACAGACGTGTTGTGCCCCCCAAACCCAAAGGCGTTGGAGAGTGCAACGTTCACCGAACGCTCCTCTGCCTCGTTAAAGGTATAGTGGAGGTCACACTCCGGATCCGCTTCCTCAAAGTTAATGGTTGGGGGAACCACGTCGTGGCGAAGGGCCTGGATGGTTGCAATGGCCTCGACGGCCCCCGCAGCCCCGAGGAGGTGTCCCGTCATGCTCTTCGTCGACGAGACGTTCAGGTCATAGGCGTGATCCCCAAAGACCCTTTTGAGGGCCTTGGTCTCGGCCTTGTCCCCGAGGGGCGTAGAGGTGCCGTGGGCATTGATGTAGTCCACGTCCCCCGGACCGACGCCGGCATTTTCGAGCACCCGGTTCAGCGCCAGGCGGACGCCGCCCCCGTCGGGATCGGGAGCGGTGAGGTGATGAGCGTCGGCTGACATTCCGATGCCCTCGACCTCAGCGTAAATATTGGCCCCACGGGCCCGGGCTCGCTCCAGGTCTTCGAGGAACAACGCCCCGGCCCCTTCTCCCATCACGAAGCCGTCTCGGTTGGCGTCGAAGGGACGGGACGCACGCGCAGGATCGTCGTTGCGTGTAGAGAGCGCCCGCATGCTGGCAAACCCAGCAATGCCGAGCCGCGTCACACAGGCATCGGTGCCTCCGCAGAGGGCTGCATCCATGTTGCCCTCTCGGATGAGCCGATAGGCATCCCCGATGTTATGGTTTCCGGTCGCACAGGCCGAAACCATCGCATGATTCGGCCCCCGAAAATCGTGCTGCATGGCAATCTGCCCAGCAGCAATGTCAGGGATGAGCATCGGAATAAAGACCGGAGACGTTCT
>CAYXAD010000258.1:0-4824 GCA_964462965.1 uncultured Salinivenus sp. | reverse complement strand
CAGCAAGAGATGATGATGGTGCACTGCCAGTCCGGCATCTGCATCGACCTCGAGGACGAGGTCGAGGAGCTCGATAGCTCCGATCCCGTGTACGCCTTCTTCTTCCTGGTAAGCCCAAAGGACGACGAGGGCGAACACCTGCGGACCCTGGCCGCCATTGCCAATCGAACCGACGAGGATCAATTTATGGTCGAGTGGCGGGCCGCCACCGACGAGCAAGAGGTGAAAGAGAGTTTGCTTCACCACGAGCGATACCTCACCCTGCACCTGCTCTCGGGAACGAACACGGAAGAGTTCATCCACCAACAGGTCAAAGAGCTCACGCTTCCGGGCGCGACCCTCGTCGCACTGGTTCGTCGGGACGGCCAGACGATCATTCCCGACGGCAATACCACCCTTCACGAAGGGGACCGCCTTACAATCATTGGAGAGCCGGCCGGGATTGAACGCCTGTACGAACTCTACCGGAAGGGGGAACGCGAAGGGGTCGTTCAGTAGATCCCAACCGGTGGAAGGATGCTTTTTCTGAGAAGTAGTTGCCCTTTTCCTTCAATCTCCTACACTCGGAACGTCTTTCCAAAACGATGCTCGTTCCAAAGCACACTACAGGAGTTATGCTTGGTTCAACACACTTCCCCCGATGGATTTTTTCAGTCGTTGCCATCGCTCTCCTCCTGGGTGCAGTGCCATTTGTTTCGCACGCTCAAATTTCGGCGGATCGTCCCGGTCTTGGAAACGGGGCATCAATCGTCCCTCCCCAGACCTTTCAATCCGAACTGGGATATGCATTCAGTAGCAACGGCTCCAATAGCCACGAACTGGGCCAGCTCCTCCTTCGCTACGGCGTAACGGACGCTGTGGAGCTGCGTGGAGGGGTCGGCTCTTACGTCATCAACGAAGCCCCTTTCGATAACGGCTATCCCGGCCCGACGCTAGGGGCCAAGGCCCGGCTGTTTCAAAATGAGACCTCTACCCTCAGTGGAATCGCCACCCTGGGCCTCCCAACAAGCACCGGACCATACGACACTCCGGACGATCGGGCCCGACAGGAATTGACGCTTGCATTCAACGGAGCTCTCGGATCGGGGGTCGACCTAACACTCAATGGAGGAACCCGGTTCTTTTATTCCTCCGGGGCCCAGGACGATCGGGCCTTCGGGTGGCTCTTTATCCCGACCCTCTCTTTTGGCGTAACGCAGACTGCAGACGCATACGTCGGCTACGGTGGGTTTTACCGGAACGGCCCCAACACGAACTGGGTCGAAGGAGGCCTTACCATCCTCGCCACTCCGAACACACAAGTCGACCTGAACACCGGTCTCCGCGTGGACGACAACAGCGACCGGTTCTTTCTCGGCGTCGGTCTCGCTCATCGATTCTAATCGAACCGAGGTAGACAACGAAAAGGTCGACCGCGGCGGATTGGGGAACCGGTCCGCCGTAGTTGCTTTGGGAGTCCCCGACCCGTTCCGTACGTTGGGGCGCTCGTCTTCCTTCACTCGGTTTGGTATCTCTTTGTGGACGTCACTGCTACCACTCGCCCGGTTACCCTCCTCGGACATCCCGTCGAGCACTCTCTGTCTCCTCGCATTCACAACGCGGCCTTCGAGGCACAGGGCATGAACGCCGTGTATCTGGCGTCCCGCGTCCCTTCGGACGCCCTCCCCGCAGCCCTCGAGGGGCTACGCGCCCTTCAGTTTCTCGGTGCAAATGTGACGGTGCCGCACAAGGAAGCGGTTGTCTCCTTGCTCGACACGGTCACCGAACGTGCAGACGCCGTCGGGGCCGTCAATACCATCGTTCGAGTTGAACGGCAGGACGAACGAGATGCCCTGCGGGGAGACAACACAGACGTCGAGGGCTTCCTCGAACCGCTGGAGACTCTCGACGCTGGGCTCGCGGGGAGGGCCATGCTCGTCTTTGGCGCCGGGGGCGCAGCGCGTGCCGTCGTCTACGGCCTCCTGGATCGCTACACGCCTGGACGCCTGACGATCGTGGCTCGTCGGCCCGAACAGGCAGAGGCCCTGGCGGCCGACTTCTCTCCCTACGACAGCCAGGACGCTCTCCAGGTCACGACGTTTGAGGACGCGGGCCCAGCCGTTCGGTCGAGCCATCTTCTCGTCAATGCGACGCCTCTGGGCATGCACCCAAACCCGGAGGGCACCCCCTGGTCGAAGACGGACGACCTCGGCCCCGACCAGTTCGTCTACGACTTGGTCTACAATCCCGAAGACACCCGTCTTTTGCGAGACGCCTCGGCCCAGGGAGCCGCAACCATTGGGGGCCTGAAGATGCTCGTGGGCCAGGCCGCAGCGGCCTATCGGCAGTGGACGGGACACGAGATGCCTCGGAGACCCGTATATGAAGCACTGCGTGAAGGGTAAGACCTGTTGCAGTCTCGAACCCAGCACCCGTGCGCTCAGTGGTCGACTGGCCCTTCCACTCCCCGAAGGTTGACGCAGGAACCCTGCCCGCGTCCGTACGACTCGACACGCGGAGGCCGGGAAGCCGTCCAGTACCGTCCTCTTCAGTGCTGTTTCGACAGAGTCTCCCCTCAATCCACCGTTGCAGAGGCCTCGGCCGTCTGCTTCGCACCCAGGTGTAGGGTGTCATCGGCGAGGGGAGCGAGCGGGTCGGTAAGGTGGCTGGCAATCACAGCGAGGCCCCCTTCGTCGACAAACGTCTGCAACAGGTCGACCGTCGCCTCGGACGTGGCGGCGTCGAGACTGCGCAGGGGTTCATCCATCAGGACCACCGATGGCTCGGCCACGAGGGCAGCCGCCACCTGGGTCTTCTGCACCATGCCGCTCGAATAGGTGCCAATGAGGTTCGACCGGCGCTCATCGAGCTGGAGGCGATCGAGCAGGTCGTGAATGCGGGCCGAGGCGGCCTCCGACCAGCCCCCTCGGCTCCGGAGGATCCATTCGAGGAGTTCGACGGCCGTAAGGTGCTCCGGCAGTTGCGTGCTCGCGTGGACAATGCCGACCTGTTGGAGGTACCGATAGGGCTCGGCGTGAATGTCGAGCGAGCCGTAGTGCACGGTGCCGGCCGTCGGATAGGTCTGCACGGAAAGCAAGCGCAGGAGCGTCGTCTTGCCGGCCCCGTTGGGGCCGACGAGCAGAGTGAGGGTCCCCGGTGCAAAGGTCTGCGAGAGACCGTCGAGGACGGGGGAGTCGTCGCCGTAGCGCTTGGTGAGGGCGTCGAGGACAAGTGAAGAAGCCATAGGGACGTACAACAAACGAGGCAGTGCGGCAGGTCGGGAAGAGGACCAGCCCCTATCTGGAGCCCCATCCAGAGAGACCTGCACGAAGGCGAGCGCAACGAAAACCGGAACGGTCCCTCCCCCGTTCCTAAGGGGGCCATTTCCCACTCAAATCGATCCCGACGAATCCGCACCGAAGAGGCCGGTAAAGTGGTCTCGTCCGTTGAATCCCGCCTCGTGGGGTGCTCCCGGCAAGACACCGCTACGCCGCCGAGCGACGTGCCGTGCCTTCGGTGGCGAGCGTGACGACGGCCGCCGCGGCGACCGACAGGGCGAGGTGTCCCCCCGTCCAGGCGAGCACCCACGAGGCGCCGTAGCTCCGGCTGAAGAGGGCCACGAGGGCCAGGCTGCCGGCATGCGGGACGAGCCAGCGGAGGTTTACGAAGGCCCGCGTGAAGAACCAGTCGACAGACGACTGCAGGGCCATCTGGAACGGGCGCGGGGCAGCGCCCGTCGTTCCGAGAAGTCCACAGGCCGCGACCTGAGCCGTGAAGACGATGAGGAGGTAGCCCGACACGAGCGCCGGCGCGACCCCCTGCAGGGTGAGCACCCAGAGGCCGAGGTGAGCGACGGCGACGAGGCGACCGAGGGGCAGGCGGCGGTCGAGCTGGCGCAGGCTCGCCCAGGTGGCGGGCCGCCATCGCGTGGGCACCCAGTAGAGCGCCTCGTACGGGATTGATTCGCGGCCTTCGGCCGCCAGGGTGCCTCCGCCGAGGACTTCCGCATAAAAGGCAGTGGTGTGGTAAAAATGACGATCGTAGGTGGCTCGGCGTCGGACGAGGCGGGCGACCGCCCACCCGAGAAGGACGAGCCCACTCCCCCAGGCCAGAAGCACAGATCCCACCTGCACACCCGCCGCACTGACCACCACGGCCACGATGGCCACGACAAAGCATCGGGTGGTGGCGTAGAGGGCCGGCACCAGTCCGCGGGGAAGGCTGATGCCCTGTCCGGTTTCTTCCACGGTGGCGGCGTACCACTGGCCGGCCCGACCTTCGTGCCAGGCCTGCGATCGCTGTCCAATGGTGACAAAGTGAACGAAGCTATCGAGAGCCGCCCCGAGCAGCAACAGAAGCGCTTGTCCCAGGGCAGCGCTCTTGGCCCCCAGGTGTCGGAAGGGCTCGATCGGATCGGCAAAGGCAATCAGAACGGCGGGCACCGCCCCGAGCAGGACGAGGGGACCCAGGCGACCCAACTGATAGCGCAGCAATCGAAGGGGGGACCAGTTGAGCAGCTGCACCACAGGCACATTCGGATCCGGTAGCAACACATTGGGCGGGGCGACAGCAAACAGGCCCGCTCCGGCAAGGGCCCATACGTACAACCCAGTCCGCCTGGAGGCCAAATCTGCGTCTGCGACGAGGAGGGCGGCTGCGGTGCTCAGAACGAGGAGGAGGGCCCCATACGCCAGGCGCTGTACCGCACCTGAACCGCGAATCGGAGACGGAAGGGAGGATGAACTCGTCACAGCAGAGGGGAGACGAGAGGAGAACGATTGCAGCGTGCTCAGGGCCCCCCATCCTTTGAGCCGTACACTAAGTAGACCAGCAAAAGAACATTAA
>CAYXAD010000257.1:0-4841 GCA_964462965.1 uncultured Salinivenus sp. | reverse complement strand
AGATGACGGGCGAGGAGGCCATCGATTTTCTGGTGGAGGAGGTGGGCCACGAACGGGCCAATGCGGAAGCGGAGGTCCGGCGCTCCATCATCGGCATGTATCCGCCCTTGTATCAGGCCGGCTATATGCTCGGCGGGCTCCAGTTTCGGGCGCTCCACGAGGAGTTTGTCGAGAACGGGGAGATGAGCAATCGGGCGTTTCACGATCGCATCCTCAAAGGCGGGCGCATGCCGGTCGAGATGGTTCGGGCGCGTCTTCTGAATGAGTCCCTTCCGAAGGACTACGAGACCAGTTGGCGGTTCTACGGGGATCCGTTGGAGGAGTAGGGTCCGTTGCTCTCCGGTCGCTGGGGGAAGGCTTCTTGTGACAGAACCTTCTTCCCAGGTTCAAGCTGTATTCCGCTCATCGGGTTTGCCCCCCAATCCGTCCTTCCGATCGTCCATGATGCTTCAAACAGAGCAGTCGAGGCCATCGGAAGTCAGGCAGCGCATCTTCTCGGTGGACTGTCGGCCGGGATCCGAGGTCGACCCTTTAAGTTCACACGCGTCTCCGACGTAACAGGAGCGGCGAGGCACTCACGCTCACTCAGGGGGAAAGCCGACCGAGGCGGAGTCTGCTCGCTAGTCCGCTCGGGCCTCCCTGTATCCTTCCATGAACCCCTCCAGCATTTCAGGCCCATGTACGATCAGCGAGACGACAATTCCTATAAGTCCCACGAGGGCGATTCCTTTTCCCCATCCCGTTTTACGTTTGACCAGTCCAATAATTAAGAGCACGAGTCCGGATAACAAAACGATCTCCCACATGGCAAGGTATCTGTTTAGATAGAATTGAAAAGAAATTACTGAATTGTATGTGAGATTACTACACAAGTAAGTCAATAGCAATTCGACAGGCGGAACCTCCGCTTTACAATTCCGGGGCACAGCCTACGGGGCCGCAAATGAGCGCATCACTCCTGAGTGGTCCTCTCGCTAAGTATTTTATTCCCCGAGCGACGGCTCAAAACGCTCCGTGTCGCCACCCAGTCCTGCTTGCGGTATGAACAGAACGCCTGATCAGGGCTAAGCTATTTGACGAGAAGACCACTTAGAACCTCAAAGCTGTTCCAGCTGGTACCCCTTTTCGTCCAGCATCTGTACGAGGCCGTCTTCGCCCACGAGATGCCCTGCCCCCACGACCACCATCGGTTGCTCGTCTGCTTCTAGCAGGTCCGTAAGGCGAGTCATCCACTGTTCGTTGCGATTGGTAATCAGCACTTCATAGAGGTCTGGCGCCTGCACTCGCATCTTGCCGGCGACGAGGCTATCGATGCCCTCGGCGTTGCCGCTTTTCCAATGGTGGACCAATTGGTCGATGTTCTCGACGGTCCGGTCGGCCTGCTCCAGGCTGTAGCGCAAATACGCCTCTTGCTTCTCGGGAGGAAGGTCGTCGAAGAGACGCAATTGCTCCTCGGCCGTCTCAAAAGCCCGACGCGGTTTGTCGGCCTCTTTGGCTTTGTCAAAAAAGTGCTGGTCAATGCCCCACTCTTCGGAGTAGCCAGCCCGCTGCATCTGTGCGGTCGGGATCATCACGGAGATCATCCACGGCTCCATGCGCTGTAGTTGCACAAGGTTCATGTTCAGCTTTTCGGTGCGCGATGCCAGCATGGAATAGGTTTCGGGATCGAGCTCGCTCTCAAGCGTTTTGCCTTCGGGGTAGACCGCGAGCCGGCCGACGAGCGACCGGGCCTTCACCTGCATCGAGTCGTAGTTGACTTCAAAGGCAAGCACCTCTGCCTCCGAAAACGCATCCTCGAAGACGGGGTCGAGCGGGTAGGCGTCTTCCTTCATTGCGTGCACTGAGCCGACGAGGTACCCCTCCGTGGTTCCATCCTGGGAGGCCACGCGCCAGAGCATATGGCGCGCATCCGACTGATCGGCGTCCTGAGCGAAGGCAGGCTGGGTGAGGGGAGAAAGGACAAGAATCGAAGCAAGAAGAAGGGGCTTGGCCCATTGCAGATCGAATCGCGCGAGAGATGAGATTTGCATGGTGCTGAAGGCAAGATGAGTGTGCAGACGATATGTGTAAATAAAAACGTAGTGATTATAAACAAAAGTTAAAACAACTCTCCCACTTTTCTGGTGGGCTTGTTGAAAAGAAAGATACGATAGTGGGCGAATGAAAGCCTTTTCCTTTATTGAGTGTTTTCTGTAAGACAGGGCAGATACACACGGGAAATGTCTTTCAGAACCCGATGGTATTCCGTCCGTTACGGGGGTGGGCGAAGCGAGCCGTGTGGACGTCCCATCCACCGTTTGTTCTACAGTGCTGAGGTGCAATCGTGGCAGCTCCGAAGGCCGTACTCAACTGGAGTGGCGGCAAGGACGCGACCCTCTGTCTCCATCAGGTCCGTAAGAACGGGCAGTTCCGGGTCACAGGCCTGCTCACCACCGCCAGCACGCAGTACGGCCGTAGCAGTCAGCATGGGGTGCGGGTGGACCTCATCGAGCGGCAGGCCCAGCGTCTCGGGCTGCCGTTGGAGATTGCGTGGCTGCCCGAGGATCCTTCGATGGACGCGTACGACCGGTGTATGGAAGACGCCCTCACCTCTTTCCGACGCCGCGGCGTCGAGACGGCCCTCTTCGGCGACATTTTTCTGGAGGACATTCGCGCGTACCGAGAACAGCGCCTCGCCGAACTGGGCATGACCGGCCGGTTTCCGCTCTGGCAGCAGTCCACCGACACCCTTGCTCGCACTTTTATAGAGGCCGGCTACCGGGCGGTGGTGGTGTGCGTCGACGCACAGCAGCTGGGGCGCGACTGGGTCGGCCGCCCCTACGATCACTCGTTCCTGGAGGCGCTCCCCGACGCGGTCGATCCCTGCGGCGAACATGGGGAGTTCCACACGTTCGTCTACGACGGTCCGCCGTTCTCCGCCCCCATCGCCGTAGAGCGGGGAGAGGTGGTCCATCGGACCTACGAGGCGAGTCCCCAGGACGAGGACTCGCCGTGCCCCGCCGGCGGAGAGGACGCCGGCGCCGGATACTGGTACTGTGATCTGTTGCCGGCATGATGCTGCGCGTCGGCTCAGGCGTTTCCCCCAGGGCGGGCGATCTGCCCCCCGGCGTCGCAGCCGGTTCGTTCAGAAGGTGCTGCACGACACGGGGCCCGCTCGCCCAAAGGAACGGAGCTCTTCCTTCTCGCTCCGAGGTCGGATTAGGAGACCGTTCCGTACGGTGGAGGTTCTGAATCGAAGCTGAAGGGCAGCGGCGGAGGGGCTTCGCTCTCCGGCGATTCAGATTGTACTTCGTACGACTTGTCGATCGGCCGCTTCGCTTCGTCTCTCCAGGTTTCCTACTCGTCGAATTGAACGAATCCGGTCGCGTGCAAGACGATCTAATCCCGTGGCCGTTCCGACAGGAGGGCCTCTGGTAGCAGCTCGTCCATTCCGGGAAAAAGTGCTCAGGGCTCCTCTTCACGACGGTCGCATCGACGGTCGATCCTACGATTCTTAGTCAACGAGGTCGCTCATGACTCTACCGACACGTTCTTCGGGTACAGCTCTTTCCGTGAAAGTTCTTGTCTTGTCCGTTGCCGTTCTCGGGCTTCCCTCCCTGGTCGGCGAGGCGGACGCACAGCGAGGGTTAGACATTGAGGAGGACACCCTCACGAAAACAGTACTGATTCATCCGGTGTTCGAGGGGGAGGTCCACACCAGGGAGCACACTTACAACTCAAACCTTCGGCTTGGAGATCAGTTGGCGCGGGACTTCATGGCGTTAAAGGTGGGGGACGATGGAATTCCGAGGGCTTATAAGCCCGGAACCAACGGTGAACGTAACGAAGACTGGTACGGCTGGCGAGAAGACGTCTTTGCTCCGTTCGATGGGAGGGTCGTGCGAGTGGAACGGCCCGATACGACGAATACGCCGGGAGTTATGAACCGGGAGGCACAACCCGGGTTGATTTTCTTCGAGAATGACGAGGGCGTGACTGTCCTCTATGCGCACGTACGCGAGATAGACGTAAGCGAAGATCAGCGTGTAGAAGCCGGGGAGGTCGTCGCGAAGGTGGGAAATAATGGAAACTCAAGGGCCCCGCACGTGCATGTGGGGGCGTGGCAGGGGGACACCCCTCTTCAGATCCAAGTAGACCTGTATGCGGAAGAGAGACCCGGTGCGCGAACGGACTGAGGCCGGTTTGCCTTCGGCCTCGGGGGCCTCCGGGGTACTTCCTCGCTCCGGGGCCGATGGTCGTCCTCGAAGTCAAATCAGGTTTTAAAGGCAGCGACCTCGAGACGGGCACTGCCGGCGACGGAAGGAGGGGACTCGACTGACTGGAACTCGATGTCGTTTTTGCCCCGACTTTTTGCACGAGAGAATTGCTGCGGCCGCTCCAAAAAGGGATACCTTGTGAGCGAATGCTGTGCTGAGTTTTGCTTTGCGGGCAAACCGCGACGACAACAATCCGGAGGTGAGCGCAAGCCCGCGTACGCGGGCCCTTCGTCGCGATGCAGGCTCGGTTCGAGTCCTTCCCGGGATGCCTTCGGCGTTTTGCGTTTACCCGGGCGGCATGCCATATTGGACGTTTGTGAGACGCCGTTATGACAATGTAGCGCAGGGGTGACCCCGCACGAGCGGGGATAGACCCTAGAGAGAATGCTTGAACAGGAGAAAGGGGGTGGTGACCCCGCACGAGCGGGGATAGACCCGCATCATTGGCCAGGAGAGCGTTCAGGAGTCGGGTGACCCCGCACGAGCGGGGATAGACCCACTTCGGTGCCGTTCTCGACAGCCCCTTCGAGGGTGACCCCGCACGAGCGGGGATAGACCCCTCTTCATTTTGGATTTGCGATTTTC
>CAYXAD010000256.1:3539-4878 GCA_964462965.1 uncultured Salinivenus sp. | reverse complement strand
GGAGGCAACCGCTTCGATCCATGTTCTGAATTGATCGATTCAATCCTGGTTTCGAGCTGCATGTCGAGACACTCCCAGATGGCTGCTGCCTGGTGACGAGCAATCTCCCTTCTGCGATAGCAGCATTTAGAGGAAGCGGCTTGGAAGGACCAGCTCCATGTCGGGGTGGTCGCGAATGTACTCTCGAAAGTAGTGGGAGTGGCCGGCTCCATAGATGATAAATATCCGATCACCGGGCTCGGCGACCGAAAGTAAGTTTGCAAAAATTCTCATGTTGCGACGGGAAATTGACGCTGGGGCCTCGACACCGATGTAGCTTGACCCGGCTCCCACTTCAAGCGTACGCATCCGGGCTGCTTGGAGGCGATCCAAGAACTTGTCGCTGTTCACGTGTCGGAGAAACTCTCTAATCGAGGCCTCCGCATGGAGACTGTCGAAAACAGCCTTCGTTTGTTGTTGCCACTCCTCGAAGAAGCGGACGAAGCGCGGCTGGTGCTTTTCTGCCCAGGTGAGGACCGAATCCATCGGCCAGGCCAGTTTGTAGTCGATCGGGTAGACCCGGTCGTGTCCCAGGCGCTTTGCCAGGCGGAAGCCAATCTGCTCGGCCTCGCTCGCCTGAAGCTCGTGGCGGCCCGCCTGGTAGGCGTCGTAGAGACTGTCGACGAAGACGGAGTCTTTGGCTTCTCTCTCGATGGCTACCTTCGAAGGGTGAAAGGCCTGAATCGAATCGACGATGGATTGAATCGTAGCCTGTTGCTCGGGAGCCAAGGGGTCATTGGAGTCGGGGGCATTTCTGAAGTGAAAGCTTCCGAGCGGGAGGACCTGAATGGTTGAGGGGTCGGAAGGAGCCTTCTCAGAAGGTGTCTCAACGGGGGACGTCTTCTCCTGTGCACTTGCGGGCCGAAGCGCCACAAGGGTCAAAAGAAGGGCGGAGAGCCAAACCAGAGAGCGACCTGCTCCCAAGAAGGCGGGGGTTGACTGGTAAGACATGTCGTGCGCTGGTGCAGGGGTCGTTTCGGGTAAAATCATAAGTGGGTTCACTCGTGTGGAAACGGGTGGTAATTCGAGCGGAGGTGTGCAAACATTCAAGGTACGCCTCCAGACGAGACAGGCTCGTTCGACGAGAGGTTGCAGAACCGGAAGTCTGCAGCTGGAGGATACGTATCTCCGACCGTTCTTTCCTCATTGTAGACGCCACTCCAGAAAACGACATGACCCTCTGCGCGAGGCAAGCGCTTTAAGCCTCTCTGCTCTTTAGAGGGGGATCTCCGTCAGACTCCTTGTTTTAGACCAAGCGCATGTCTTTCAATGAAGTCACTTCTACCTAGACCATTGCGGG
>CAYXAD010000256.1:0-3439 GCA_964462965.1 uncultured Salinivenus sp. | reverse complement strand
CCTCGGTTCGTGTACCCCCACGGGCACGAGAAGAGCGTCCTGCCGCACCCCTTGCCGCAGAGTACTGCCGTCCTCCTCAATGTCCAGTTTCCTCCCAGATTGAAACGGCCGGCTCTTTCATGACCCTACAGCCTCTAAAATACTGGGAACATACACGATCGAGCTTTTGGTTTTTGCCGTCGGTCATGACAGGCGGGGCGGTCGCCCTTGCCTTTGCGACTGTCGCCATCGACAGTACTGCGACCCTGGAGTGGGGAGGCTGGGTGTACACCGGCGGGGCAGAAGGGGCAAGTTCCGTTTTGAGCGCCATAGCGGGTTCGATGGTCACCATCACGGGCGTTGTCTTCTCGATGACCCTGGTTGCCCTCTCGATCGCCTCCTCGCAACTGGGACCTCGTCTGCTGCGCAACTTCATGCGCGACAAGGTCAACCAGACGGTGCTCGGCTCCTTCGTGGCCACATTTACGTATTGCCTGCTTGTCTTGCGCACCGTTCGGCGAGGAGACGAGGGAGCCTTCGTTCCCCATCTGTCGGTGACGGTCGGTCTGGTGCTCACGGTTGCGAGTGTAGGCATCCTGATCTACTTCATTCATCACATCTCCCGCTCCATTCAGGCCGACGTGGTCGTTGAGCGAATCGGGGGGGAGATGCATGCAGAGATTGACCGGCTCTTCCCGTCTCAGATCGGACGCGGAGCAAAAGAGCGTCCTGTCGACCCCTCGGACCCCGACCTTCCAAAAGCATTCGACCAGGAAGCTTACACGGTCGTTGCGAGTGGAGACGGCTACGTCGAATCCCTCGAGACGCGTACGTTGGTGAAGCTCGCGGCCCGCGAAGATCTTCGTCTGCGGGTAGAACAAGGACCTGGAACCTACGTCGTGGCCGGCCGTCCCCTCGCGTCTGTCTGGCCCGTAGACCAGGTGAGCGATCAACTTGCGGCTGAGATTGAGGCCACCTTCGTATTGGGGAGCCAGCGGACCCCCGAACAGGACCTCGAGTTTGCGGTCATCCAACTCGTCGAAATTGCCGTACGGGCCTTGTCCCCTGGTGTAAATGAGCCCTTTACGGCGATTCGATGCATCGACCGGCTCGGATCTGCGCTCTCCCGGTTGGCTCAACGCGATCCCCCGTCGCCCTTTCGGTTTGACGACCAGAATGAGCTTCGAGTTCTTGTCCCCGTGGTAACTTTTCCCGAGATTGCTGACACAGCGTTCAACCAGATTCGTCAGTATGCCAACTCGGACATGGACGTTCTCACTCGGCTCCTCGAAACGATTGCCGTAATCGGAGGCTTCGTACGCCGACCCGAAGACCGGACCGCCCTCCGGCGGCACGCCGAGATGACCGTCCGAGCGGCGCGTGTCAACCTAACGGAAGACGAAGATTTGCGAATGGTAGAAGATCGATATCAAGAGACCGTCCAGGCGTTGCAGAATCCCGTCCCCGACCGTCCTGAGTCCTGACGAGTGCACCGGGGGAGGTGGTAGCTTCTTTCATTGCATGAGGCGTGACAGCCCAATCCAGAGGAATGGGTGTGCCAATGATGATCGCGAGCCGAGAACACCTGAAGCGAGCATCCAGACGGTTCGAGGGCTGTGTTCGTATCATCGGACTCTCAGATCGGGGCCGTCCGTCAGATCGGGGCCACGCCCAGGCTTTGGACGGGTGATGATGCTGAGAGCCCACTGTATTTCAGAGACTAATGGTCCCACTCGCTCGTTCAGGACCGAGAAATGTAGCCATTACCCGCCGTGGACACGACGCAGGTGAGGAATGAGCCCTTCAAGGCGTTTGACGGTCTGCGATGTGGCAGGGGCTTTGGGCCGTATTTTGCTCATAGGGTTCTGGTTTTTGTTATTTCCATGGCGCGGTTCCCCTGTATCGATATAACACTCGGCGATCGGGCTCCTTCGTCCGGAACCGTCGATCCGTCCCGGACTGATGGCTCACGTCGAGCTTAGAAGATCGGGGCGTCCGCAGGACAGGGCAGGGCGAGCGTCTTTCCCGGCGAAAGGGCGGCCCATCGGGGCTTATACCTACGTCGAACTTGTCATTACGTCGACTGGCACTCCTATCCCTCTATGATCAAAAAGGGGCTCTCCGTTCTCTTTGCAGTCTGCTTGCTCTTCACAGGTTGTGATCGCCCGTCCGGAGACACGGACGGCCGTGCAACACACTTCGCGACCTCTTCCGACAGCGTGTCCATCGCCTATCAGGTCGCGGGGGATCGGCAGGCTCCTACTGTCGTGTTTGTCCACGGGTGGATGTGTGACCGCACGTACTGGAACCAACAGGTGGAGTACTTCGCCCCACAATACCACGTCGTGACCGTGGATCTCGCGGGCCACGGTGAGTCAGGAATCGGCCGTGATCAGTGGTCCATAGGGGCGTTTGCCGACGACGTCGTCGCTGTCGTAGAAGCTCTTGCGTCCGAGCGACTCCTCCTCGTCGGACACTCGCTGGGAGGTCCCGTCGTCGTTGAGGCGGCCCGACGTCTCCCCGATCGTGTGGAGGGGATCGTCGGGGTGGATACCTTCTTTGACTTCTGGGCCCAAACGACGGAACAGGGCGAGTCGACCCTGCTTCAGTCATTTCGCAAGGACTTTCAGGGAGCCGCCGAGGAATGGGTGTCCGATCAGATGTTTCTTCCCGGTACGGACAGTGCGTTCGTCAATCGCATTGCGCGCGACATGGCGGCGGGCCCGAAGGAAGTAGGCATCGGTGCCATGAAGGGGGCCGACCCGTGGTTTATCGACCATTTTCCCGAGAGGCTTTCGAAGATGGACGTTCCAATTGGAGTCATCCAGTCTGAGCTCAACAGCCAGATGCTGTCGGTCGTGGACTCTGTCGGTAGCGCGAAGGGACCGTTGCGAATCCGACTCATCCCCGGTACGGGGCATTTCCTCATGCAAGAGCGTCCAGAAGCCTTCAATCAGGCGTTGGAGACCCTGGTTGCCGATTGGATCGAAGAATCTGAGCCGGCCTCCTGAGCTAGCGGTTGGTCGGTCGCGCTCCAAGTGATCTTTTCCCGCGCGACGATGGCATTGGTCGCTGCAGTGCGTGCGGTTTGCTCCTCGGAGGGACACGTCGCTTTGTGAAGGGCCCTGGGCTTGCGTGGCGCGGCGGGCAGCGCTCGATCCCAGGCTCTGGCGCCGGTCCGCAGGAACGAGTTGATGAATATCAGTTCATGCTTTGCTGATGTCATGCGTGGCCCTTCTTGTCTGAGACTGCAAAAATGGGAAGAGGGGCAGGCTTCCAAAACGTCTAACCTGGAGACGCTTGTCCTGCCCACCGGGGGCCTTTGCGGGATCCCGCGAGCTGGGAAAAAGATCTTTCCTTTCGGCATCTCTATCCACTGACCTCCTCTGCCCTGAGGCGGGACACCGGCAGAAGCCGATGAGCCGGAGAAGCTCAGGCAGGAAGCCGGGGAGCTCGAGCA
>CAYXAD010000255.1:0-4948 GCA_964462965.1 uncultured Salinivenus sp. | reverse complement strand
CGTCTACGCCGCGTCGGAGTCGGCCGATGAGGTCTCGCTCGTTCGGTTCGACGGACAGGAGGCCACGGTTGAAGAGACGATCACGGTCGGGGCGCTGCCGGTCGAGACGGAAGGAGCGCACGGCATGACTGTGGCTCCGGACGGGGAGCACTGGTTTGTCTCTATTGCTCACGGCAAGCCCTATGGGCGCGTGGTGAAGTACGAGACGGGCACGAATCAGCGTGTGGGGGCCGCCGAGGTGGGAATGTTTCCGGCGACCATGGAGATCTCGGACGTGACCGGGCTGCTCTACGTCGTCAATTTCAACCTGCATGGGAAACAGGAGCCCAGCACAGTCTCGGTCGTCGATCCGGCATCGATGGCGGAGATCGATCAGATCGAGGTTGGCATTATGCCTCACGGCTCGCGCTTTGCGCCGGACGGGCGGACCCACTACTCCGTGGGCATGATGGACGACACCCTCTACGAGGTCGACGCCCTCCGGCGCAGGGTAACCCGAACGCTGAACACCGGAGACGGCGCCAAACCGACGTGGGTCCATCCGCATCCGTCGAAGCCGCTCGCCTACGTGGCTCACAACGGCGCCGACGAGGTGGTGGAGGTCGATCTAGAGGAGTGGACGGTGGCTCGTCGGTTCGAGACCGCAAAGGGCACCGCGCCGTACAACCTGGAGGTGTCGCCGGACGGCTCCACGCTCGTAGTGTCGTACAAGGGATCCGGCGAGACGGGCATCTGGGGCCTCGAGGCTGGTGAACTCGCGGCCCGGCGCTCCAACAGTCGCACCGTCACGCATGGCGTCGTCATTTCCCCTGACAGCCGGTATGCGTTCGTCACGGCAGAGGGGGTAGGAGGGGAGCCCGGAGCAGTGGACGTATTCGACCTGGAGACCTACGAACGTGTCTCCTCCGTCGACGTGGGGCAGCAGGCCGGGGGCATTGCTTTCTGGAAAATGGACGAGTCGACCGCTTCGGCCCCGTGACGAGTGATTCTGGCACGTATGTGTTGCTTCTTCGGGCCGATGCTGAACGAGAGATCGAGGTCGGGGCGCTAGGGGCGATGCCCGTCCAGCCCGGCGTGTACGCCTACGTCGGGAGTGCTTTCGGGCCCGGTGGGGTGCAGGCGCGGGTTCGGCGTCACGCCCGTGCCGACGGGTCTCCGCACTGGCACGTCGACTTCCTCCGGGCCGTCACGGTGTTCGAGGCCGCCTGGTACACTCATGACGACACCGGCCGCGAGTGCTTCTGGGCGCAGGTTCTGCGCAGTTTCTCCGAGGGCTGTTGTCCGTGTCCCGGGTTCGGGGCCTCGGACTGCGATTGTCCGGCTCATCTCTTCCGCTTTGAGGGGAGGCCGTCGCTCGGAGCGTTTCGGGAAGAGGTGCAGGGCCGGGGTCCCGATCACGCTCCGATCCGAAGGATCGACGCAGACGAAATACAGGCGTGACCGCCGCCGGCTCGAGGAAAGGGGAAACCCCAACGGGCTGCTGGACCGTACACGGGATGGTTTTCCATCTCTCCGCGTGCAAAGATCTTGCGGCTGGTGATTCGTCACTTCTTGCAATAAACGGATGTCCACTGGTGTCTTCCTTTTCCGTACTGCGTCCTCTATGCTGTCGTAGGCTACTCGGTTGGTTCCTTCTCCTGCTGAGCTTCTTTGGCCTCATTGGGGTCTCCGCTGCATCGGCACAGTCTACCCAGTCGGTTCCGACGGATACCTCTGCGTTTGTGGGCAGCTGGATGGGGACGCTCTCTCTGGGGGGAACCGACCTCCGCGTCGTCTTTCACCTAGAGCGGGGCGCAGGCGGCACCCTGACGGGCACGATGGACAGTCCCGATCAAGGCGCCACCGACATTCCCATCGGTCAGGTGCTCGTGGATGCGGACACGCTGCGTCTCGAGGTGCCCTCGATTGCCGGGGCGTACGCCGGCGTACTGGGTGAGGATGCGCAGACCCTCGACGGGCAGTGGGCACAGGGCGGGGCCGAGCTTCCGCTTACCCTCGAGCGGACCGGGGATACGCCCACAGTCCGGCGCCCTCAGGAGCCGGCGCAGCCCTATCCCTACGAGACGGAGACGGTGACTTTTCGGAATGCAGAGGCAGGCGTCACGCTGGAGGGGACCTTGACGCGGCCCCGGACGGAGGGCGCCGTCCCGGCCGTCGTGCTCGTGGCCGGGGCTGGGCCGGATGATCGGGACGGCACTGTCGATGGGCATCGTCCGTTCTTCGTCCTCGCCGATGCTCTCACCCGTCGAGGCGTGGCTGTTCTTCGCTTCGACGAACGGGGCGTGGGGCGCTCCACGGGCACACAAGAGGGACTGACCATGGCCGATCTGGCAGCGGACGTCGCCGCCGTCGTGGAATCCCTGGCGCAGCGGCACGAGATCGATACGACGCGTCTGGGCCTGATTGGCCACGGAGAGGGCGGCCTCATCGCCCCTCTCGTGACCGCCCAGACGGACCAGGTGGATTTCCTCGTCCTGCTCGGGACGCCCGGTCTCCCTGGGGATCGCATCCTCGCCGATCAGCTGGAGCGGCGCATTCGCGACCAGGGGGCCAACCGGCGCACTCGGGCCATTCAGCGCGGGGTCCAGCAGCGTATCTTCGACGTGCTCAAGCAGGACGCGGATTCGGCCACCATTGCCAGCCGGCTTCGCCGCATCATGCTGGAAACGGAAGGCATCAGCGGGGAGGCTGTCATGGATCGGGAGATCCAGCGCCTCATGGACCCGTGGCTTCGGTTCTACATTTCGCACGACCCCCGTGAAAGGCTTCGTCGGGTGACGGTCCCGGTCCTGGCTCTGGCCGGAGGACAGGATCGGCAGGTGGCTCCAGACACAAACCAGGCGGCCATCGAGAAGGCACTGGCGGCAAGCGATGCGCCGACGTACACGGTCCAGACCCTCGACAGCCTCAACCATCGCTTCCAGACGGTGGACACCGAATCTCCCTCGGCCTACGGTCGCATCGAAGAGACCTTCGATCCGGGCGCGATCGATGTCATTGCCGACTGGATTGACGAAACCGTTGGATTGCGGGAATAGTGGATTGGGTGATTGGATAACTGAGGTCTAATTGCATCTGAGGGAGGGTGAAGAGGCACGCTCCCACGCGCCCCTGCTTCCCTGGCATTATCCACATACAGAAGCAAAAGAGCTTTCCCCCTCGACCATCACTTTAATCGATCATCGCACGGGTATGCGCACGCTCGGCAACATTCTTTGGTTTGTACTCGGCGGGGTCTACATGGGCCTCGGCTGGTGGCTGGCCGGCGTGCTCATGTACGTGTCGATCATTGGGATTCCGTTTGGGCGCTCCTGCTTCGAGATCGGACTGTTCACCTTCTTCCCGTTTGGATATGAAGCCGTCCGGCGGGACGAGCTCACGGGAACCGAAGACATCGGGACCGGAGCGCTCGGGGTGGTGGGCAACGTCATCTGGTTCGTGCTCTGCGGGTGGTGGCTCGCGCTCGGTCACCTCGCCACGGCCCTGCTCCTGTTCGTGACCGTCATCGGCATTCCCTTCGGGATTCAGCATGTCAAGATTGCGGCCCTCACGCTGTCGCCCATTGGCAAGACGGTGGTCCGCGCGGAGGTGGCGGAGGCGGCACGTAACACTTAGCGGGCCTATTTAGCGTTGAGGGCTGATTTTCCCGCCCTGCCCAAATCATTTGTCTCTGTCAGGGTCACGTGTTGACGAGTAACGAGTGATGAGTTGATGAGTGATGAGTCACGAGTTGTGAGGAGTCCTTCTTCGATGCACTGATCTCATGTCCACGGGGCCTATTCCCGTTCCGAATCCACTACTCCTAAGCTGACCGCTCCTCCAATGTCTACGGGCTCTACCGCCGATCCGGAACGACTTGAATCGCACGTTCGGACGCTGTGCGAGGACCTCACGCCGCGCGACGCCGATCATCCGGAGCGCCTGGCCCCGGTGGCCGAATATATCGAGACGGAGCTAGCGCCGCACACCGACCGGCTCACCGATCAGTCGTACTCGGTGGCCGGAACGACGGTGCGGAACGTCATTGCCCGCTTCGGGCCCGAAACGGACGAGCGGATCGTCGTCGGGGCGCACCACGACACGGCGGGGCCCTACCCGGGCGCCGACGACAACGCCAGCGGGGTGGCGGGGCTCCTCGAGCTCGCCCGGTTGCTCGACGGGGTCACCCTGCCGTTGATGGCCGAGCTCGTCAGCTATCCCCTGGAGGAGCCGCCCTACTTCTACACGAATCAGATGGGCAGTGCCGTCCACGCCCAGTCGCTGAAGGAGGAGGGCGTCGACGTGCGGGCGATGCTGGCGCTGGAGATGATCGGCTACTTTACCGATGAACCTCGGAGCCAGCAGTTTCCGCTCTTCTTCTTGCGGCCGTTCTACCCGTCGACCGGAAACTTCATCGCCGTAGTTGGCAAGTGGGGCTGGGGCCAGCGCGACCTCGTGACGACCGTCCGCGACGGCATGCGCGGGGCGTCTTCGCTTCCGGTCCATTCGATCAACGCCCCCCGGATCGTGCCCGGCATCGCCTTCTCCGACCACCTCAACTACTGGCACGCCGGCTACGACGCCGTCATGATCACGGACACGGCCTTCTACCGCAATTCCCACTACCACTCGCCGTCCGACACGCCCGAAACGCTCGACTATACGCGGATGGCGCTGGTTGTCGACGGGGTGCGGGGGGCGGTGGAGCGGCTGGGGGCGGGCAATTGGGTGTGAGGTTTTCCCCGAGAGGAGGAGACTCTTGTGCCTTAGTTCGTCGGGGATACCGGAAGGGAATGGGTGCGCGGGGGCGTGGGAGAGCGGGCAATTTGGTGTGCATGCTCTCACCCACAGAGGACGGCTCTACTGCCGTTGATTTGACGGATAAGTTGTGAAGGCTGAGCGTGGGGGGTGGTGTGGGGGCACGGGAGAGGAGAGAAGGAGCTCAGGGCGATGAGAGCCGGTACGGCAC
>CAYXAD010000254.1:3580-5041 GCA_964462965.1 uncultured Salinivenus sp. | reverse complement strand
GAATTCAACTCCTACGGCGCCCGTCGCGGCAACCACGAAGTCATGATGCGCGGCACGTTCGCCAACATTCGCATTAAGAACGAACTCGTCCCCGGTACGGAGGGAGGCATCACGAAAAACTTCCTCCGGGACGGCGAAGTCACGTCCGTCTACGAGGCGGCCATGGACTACAAGGAGCAGGACGTGCCCCTGGTGGTCCTCGCGGGAGAGGACTACGGCATGGGCTCCAGCCGCGACTGGGCGGCCAAGGGCACCGACCTGCTCGGCGTCGAGGCCGTCCTCGCCGCCAGCTACGAGCGCATCCACCGGGCCAACCTCATCGGCATGGGGGTGCTGCCCCTTCAGTTCGCCGACGGACACGACGCCGACAGCCTGGGCCTGGACGGCACGGAGACGTTCGACATTCCCGTCCCTACGGATCTTTCTCCCGGCCAGAACATCGAGGTGACGGCGACCTCCCCAGACGGGGAGACGACCTCCTTCCCCACCGTTGTCCGGTGCGACACGCCGAACGAAGTCCGGTACTACCGCCACGGAGGCATTCTGCACTACGTGCTTCGCACGTATCTACAGGAGGTCCCGGTCGAGGCCTGATTGGAGAACCTCCCGGAGCCCGACGAAAGCGTACTCGCTGGCATACGGTGGCCGGAGGGGCCGAACTGCGGAGGTCGGTCGCTCCGGTCACTTTTCCGGTGCATATTTCCCCGAGAAAAACGCCGCAGGCACTGACGTTCTCCTGCCTATCTATCTGACGTCACCGCCCCGCTGGAGGTCTTGGACCCCACATGGGTTGACAGATCCCGCACGAGCAGCAGGCCCGCCGCGAGCACGGGCAGTTCTGCCCCCCAGGCGGCCACTTGGGAGGCCACACTCGCGTTCACAGGTGCCCCCGGGACGAGCAACACGAGCGAACAGAGGACCGCCCCCACGGCCCCGTAGAACCAGCGAACCTCTCGGACGGAATACGACGTGTCCCAGATGTGCCGGGACGCCGCCACGAGACCAAGTGAGAGGACCCCGATCAGCATCACGTGGAGGTAAAGAATACGCAGCTCGTGACGTTCTCCAAGCCATAGGCCAGGAATCAGACTCCCAGCGAGCTGAGTCGTCGCCTTTGCAACGAGAAGCCCCACTGGGACGCCCCACACCCATCGAGGGAGTTCCGCTGACGGAGTGCGGAGGAGGGGAAATGCCATCACGATAAGCCCTACAGCCAACAGCGCTCCCCCGACCCGCCCGAGCCCTTCCACGACCCCCGAGATCTGCGCAGACGGAAGTGCAAGGAGAAAGCTAAAGGGCAGCCCGAGGACGACGAGATACAACGGCCACGGTCGAGAAAATGACGTCTTCGGCCTGAGCATCGCATAGGCGAGGCCCAGCACCCCAAGCACGAACCATCCCTCCGAAAAAAGGTCCAGGAAGACGTGGAGCAGGGCCTGTGTCCAAAACGGATCCTGCACC
>CAYXAD010000254.1:0-3480 GCA_964462965.1 uncultured Salinivenus sp. | reverse complement strand
CAGAACGTTAGAACGTGAGACTCGTGTCGTGCTCGGCCGCTTGGCGAGCCAAATCGCCGGCCCCGCCAAATGTGGCCCAGGGAGCCAGATCGTCTTCGGAAATATTACGCGCCTTGGCACAGGGCTCACACACGACGAACTCCTGTAAGGCGTCATTCGCCAGAAGGGTCTCGAGAACCTCTTGGACCGTCGGCAAGCCCGGCGCCTTGAGCTCTGCCAGATCCGCGTGGCCCTCCGCCCCGAGATAGGTCGCTTCCTGCATGGCAAAGAGGGCCGCCTCGTCTCCCCGACTCATTGCCCCTTTGGCGGCAATGAAAGGAAGAACGGCTTTTGTGCTATTATCAGGGCCTATGGTGGTTAGAATGTGCATGGGAGATGTACAGGCTAAATTGACGAATAGGAACCGACGAGAGCATGCATTTCCTCTGTCCTTCCTGGAATGTTATGTCTCCTTCGGACCGCCGTTCTGTACGTAGCTGATCCAGCACCCAGAGGGGACCCGGGGATGCTCGGTCGGAGTCCCATTGTACCAGTAAACCCAGGCCGACCGATGAGGCGGATGTCGAAGTTCCACCCGTCGTCGAACGAAGAGAGAGGCCTCCTCCCGGTCGGGACGGTATCCTTCATAGCGATCCATTGTCTCCCACGCACGGGGGGAATTCAGACGAAAGAGCTCTCCGTGGACGACCTCGTCTCCCGGAACAGCTCCCGGAAATCGTCCCAAGTCGTAGAGAATCCCTGACAAACGGCAGGACGAAACGAACGAGAGGTGATCGGCCAGGCCCAGCTCTTCGTGGCGCCCGAAGGGACGCATGAGCGTGCCGTATGCTGCAAGTAAGTGTTGGGAAGACATTACGCTTATACGGGGAGATTAATAAAGTACACCCTTTCGATCACTACACAGACATTTCATACTCCGATTCATCGGGCACCATCACTGTCTTTTTAGTTTGCTCCTTTGCCTTGATACAAATGTTACATAAACCCCTGCAAAGGAAGGTCTTTCTTTACAGAACACAAGTATATTTACGTCGTATTGTAGTCACACACATTCCCCTTTTCCATCGGGGGGCACCGAACCCTACCATTAGTTAAACTCGAGACCAAGAGATGTACAACACCGAAGGCGTAGATTCTGTAGCGACCATTACGGAGCTCCGGTCGGAAACGTCTGACCTGATCGATCACGTTCGCTCCACCAACAACGGCGTGCTCATCCAGAAGAACAATGAGCCACATGCCGTGCTCATTTCCTGGGAAACGTACAAAGCGGTCAAGGACAGAGTTGACCTCGATAAACTGTAAGGGCGAGAGGCCCTTGTGGCTTTCTGTCCACTTATCAGGAAAACAAAAAGGAGACGGCCTCTCAGCCGTCTCCTTTTTTATTTCTTTTCTAAAGCAGGGGAAAACGTACCAAGCGTTCTCAGCTCTCTTCTGTGGGCCCGGGAGAGAGCGTTCAGAAATTTTCGGGCGGAGAGGTTTTCCTACGAGGCCTCTTGGGACAGAAGGCGGGTCCCCGTGTACAGAAGACCGACGCCGAACACCTTCACGAGATCGATGAGGACAAATCGAAGGAATCCTTTGTCAATCGACTCGACCCAGGTGGCGTGTCCGGCGATGTAGTGCAACCACACCACGCCACAGGTAAAGACCAGGGCGGCTCCAATCAGGGTTGCCAGCGTACTTCCCGAAAAGGACTTCCATTGCTTGGAAAGGGCTCCAATCGCAGCTGCTGCAAGCGGGTACGAGAGGAGGTATCCCGCAGAGGCGGCCCCAAAGAGGTAGGTCACCCCATGCCCGTCTCCGGCAAAGACGGGAAGAAACAGCCCCAGAGCCAAGTAGAGGAGCTGCGCAAAGAGGCCATTGCGCCAGCCAAGATAGAGCCCGCTGGCATACACTGCTGCCGTCTGGAGAGTAATGGGGACCTCCCACAGATAAATTCGGAACTGAATCTGGGCCCCAAGGGCCGTTAGGAGTGCAAAACCAGCCACCCCGACGCCCTGCAGGAGCGCCGTGGCATTTTCTTCACGGAGCCGATCAACAAGGGCAGAGTAGGTAGACTGAAGCGATAGGACGTTGGTCATGGGCATCTCGGTGCAGATCCGTCAACCAGAATTACTGAGTACTCAAGCCATGCAATTATACCAAGCCACGCCGACAAGGTCCAGATGGAGCTATGCTCCTTATTCATAATTTTGCCGACACCCCCTCGGTAGGCCCTTTATCGATACGATCCCCGGATCAATCAAGACGCACCCTTCCGAGAACATCCCTCCCGTTCATGCACGAGAGGCGCTTTTCGGACGGCGTTCCCCATGCCCCCCAGCGTTCGAGCCCAGCTCCCGTCGGGAGCGATCTTCGAAGAATTGTCGGGAACCCAACGCAGAACGTTTTTCGTTGAGGCCTACGGCAAAACGAGACGAAGCCCCTCTTCCCCTGTGAGTTCTTCTACAACGGCACTCGTACAGTGCCACGACGTCAGCAAAACGTATTCCCGTGGCGACAACACGGTCCACGCGCTACGGAACGTGTCGCTGACCATTCCCGACGGCCAGTTCTCGGGCGTCGTGGGCCCCAGCGGTTCGGGAAAATCGACCCTTCTGCATCTGTTGGCCGCGCTGGATCAGCCCTCGAGTGGCACGATTGAGGTAGGCGAGTGGCTGCTCCGTACGCTCGATCAACCGGCACGGGCCCAGTATCGTCGCTCGATGGTGGGACTGATCTTTCAGCAATTCCATCTCGTGCCGACACTGACCGCCCACGAAAATGTGATGCTGCCCTTGATTCTGGCCGGCGTCGCTCCCTCCGAGCGGGCCGAACGGGCGGCTGCAGTTCTCGACACTGTCGGGCTCGGCGACCGCAAAGAACACCGCCCCCCCGAGCTTTCCGGCGGGGAGTTACAGCGCGTGTCGACCGCCCGCGCGCTCGTGGGCGATCCGCCCCTCCTGCTGGCCGATGAGCCAACAGGCAACCTCGACGCCGACACCGGTGCTCAGATCGTCGAGTTGCTCGCTCGCGTCCATCGAGAAGAAGGACGGACGGTCATTGTAGTCACGCACCACTTCGAGGAGATCGAACCCGTTACCGAGAAGGTCTTTCGGCTACGCGACGGGGCCCTGGTGGAAGAGACCCCCACCTGAATTCTTTGCTAATCACCGTCTGTCGTCAATCCTTCGTCCTACTGCTCCCCTATCCTGTCGTTGGTCGTCCTCTCGCATTGCCCTTCCTTCCCATGAAACGCTTCGAGGAACTGTTCGCCGAACTTCAGGACAAAGTGGCCCGGCAGGATCCAGACTCTGGAACTGTTGAAGCGGTCGAGGCCGGTCGCCATGCCATCGGCAAGAAGGTTCTGGAAGAAGCCGGCGAGGTTTGGATGGCCGCCGAACACGAAAGCTCCGAGCGGACCGCCGAGGAAATTTCTCAACTGCTCTACCACCTCCAGGTCCTGATGATTGCCTGCGACCTCGACCTCGAAGACGT
>CAYXAD010000253.1:0-5056 GCA_964462965.1 uncultured Salinivenus sp. | reverse complement strand
CGGCAGAAGCCGATGAGCCGGAGAAGCTCAGGCAGGAAGCCGGGGAGCTCGAGCAAACGTAGAACGAGAGAGTCGTCGAGATGAAAGTGCTCGGGCAGGGGGGAGAGGCATTTCCCCGCTGTTCACACGCCGGTTCCTGTCACAGGCAGCCTCCTACGCGCATAACAGCGGGGAGGCTGCTCTTTTTTACGGGTCTAGACCTGGAGAGAGAATCAGCCCCTTTTGGCTTCAGCGCACCTCGATTCCGAATGAGGGAATGCCCAACGTCAAGGTTGAGGCTGACGGAAGAGAAGAGAGCAGACCCCATCCATTTAAAAAAGCATGAACTAGGGGTATGGAAGCGTTTACAGGACTTTTGGTAGCGCTTCTATATAAATGAAAGATTTGAGGGTTATGTCTACAAAGGATATAGTAATTGGCGGATTACTCGACATATCACCAAAAAATGTAAGCAGTCGAAATGCGAGTTTTCGCTTCCCTTCTGTTCGCCGTTGGTTTGAGCCTTCTTCCCTTTTCTGTCGGGGCTACGCCTGCTCCGGAACCGGAGGCGGCCGCTCTCCAGGCGTCGGAGGCCACACAGACGAATCTCGATTACGTTTGGACAATCATTGCCGCTGCTCTGGTCTTTTTCATGCAGGCCGGCTTTGCCCTGTTGGAATCCGGTTTCTCCCAAGCGAAGAACGCAGTGAACATCATCATGAAGAACGTCATGGACGCTTCGGCAGGGGCGCTCGTCTTCTTCACGGTGGGCTTTGGATTGATGTTTGGCACCTCCTGGGGCGGCCTCGTCGGCACGGACGGCTTCTTTCTGCAAAATGTCGGTGATCAGCCGGAAGCGTGGACGTATGCGTTTTATTTCTTCCAGGCCGTATTTGCAGCCACGGCAGCGACGATCGTGTCTGGGGCCGTCGCCGAGCGGATCAAGTTCAGCAGCTACCTGATCTTTTCGGTGGCGATCACAGGCGTCATCTATCCGATCTTCGGGGCGTGGGCCTGGGGCGGGCTCTTCAACGGGAGCGGTTGGCTCGAGGCCCTCGGCTTTATTGACTTTGCCGGCTCGACGGTCGTGCACAGCGTCGGCGGATGGGCGGCCCTCGCGGGGGCGATCGTCATTGGACCCCGTGTGGGAAAGTATGCGGAGGACGGCACGCCGCGCAACATACCGGGGCACAGTCTTCCGCTCGCCGCATTGGGGGTCTTTATCCTGTGGCTCGGCTGGTTTGGATTTAATGCCGGGTCCACCACGGCGGGGACGACCGCCATTGCAAAGATTGCTCTGAATACGTTTGTGGCGGCGGGCGCCGGAGCAGCGACGGCCATGGCTGTTACCTGGATCGACACCGGCACGCCGGATGCAACGATGACGCTCAAT
This sequence comes from uncultured Salinivenus sp., assembly GCA_964462965.1. GTDB lineage: Bacteria > Bacteroidota > Rhodothermia > Rhodothermales > Salinibacteraceae > Salinibacter. The sequence goes on along the minus strand of CAYXAD010000253.1, from coordinate 3,684 downwards.
GGTGTGCTTGGAGGCTTGGTGAGCATCACGGCCGGCTGTGCGGCGCTGACGCCTCCTTTCGCCATCCTTACCGGTGCTGTGGCAGGCGCCATCGTCGTTTACGCGACTCGAGGCATCGACCGCTTTGCGGACGACCCGGTCGGGGCAATTGCGGTGCACGGCGTCTGTGGCGCCTGGGGCACCCTGGCAGCTGGCCTCTTTTACGCCGAGGGCTTTAGTGTGGCCCAGGTCGGGGTACAGGCCCTGGGGGTTGCGGCTGCCTTCTTGTGGACCTTCCCGGTCAGCTTTGCACTCTTCTATGCGCTTGACCAGACGATGGGGCTTCGCATCAACGGGGCCAGTGAACGGCTCGGGCTCGACCGGCTGGAACACGAGGTGGAGGCCTATCCCGAATTTGCGACGCCCACGCCGTTTCCGGATGCGCATTCTACAGAGGCGAAGACAGAGGCCGAGCCGATTCCGTAAAGCTAAATATCTCTGCACTGGGTCTGGAGAGGAGGGACTCCTTGTGCCGAACATCGGAGGGAGGGGGCTTTCACCTCGCTTGCGGTTTGGACGCTTCCTTCCTCCGGACACGGGGAAGGGACAGCAGGCCCCGGCCAGATCCAACCGGCGGTGAGCTCCGAGAGCGTCCTGCGGGGAGCGCCCTTGGCGACGGAATGTCTAGGAAACCGCACCTCTGCAGTCCCTTCCGCCGACACGAAACGATGTCCACTCACGCTTAGATGCCACGGCTATGCCTACTCCTCAAGCCACAGAACACCAGTCGGCTTCGAATCAAAACGACCAAGGCAAACCCACCATCCACGACGTCGCTGCACACGCGGAGGTTTCTATCGCGACCGTCTCCCGCGTCGTGAACGAGTACCCTCACGTCTCCGACACCACGCGAGAGCGGGTGCAGGCGGCGATCGACGAGCTCCAATTTCGCCCCGACCGCACGGCAAAGTCGCTGGCGAAGCAAGCAACGCGGACTCTCGCTGTGGCGATCCCGTCATTTATCACGCCGTTTCACAACGAGCTGTTGAAGGGAGTGCGGAGTCGGCTTAAAGACGCGGACGTAGATCTGCTATTGTGTGACTTGCGGTGGGACGCTCCGGCCACCACCCTCCTGAAGTTTCTGGAGCAGGGTGCGATGGACGGGCTCCTCGTTGCCGGCCTTCCGGTTGGAGACAAATTGGGGACGGAGCTGAAGAGGCTCGGGATTCCCGTCGTTCTCATCGGCAGTCGGTGGGATCGGCTCGACTCCTTCTACTGGGACGACACAGCCGGGGCACGAGCGGCCGTCGAGCACTTGATTGGCCGAGGGCACGAGCGCATTGGGATGATCATTCCGCCGCTGGAGAGCCCCCTTCGTGCGGCACGGATTCAAGGATACAAGACCGCCCTTGAGGAGGCGGGGCTGAAGGCAGACGACGCCTGGGTTGCATCCGGACAGACCGAAAAGCACGCCGGGTTCAGTGAGGAGTCGGGCTCCGAAGCCATGCAGGAACTCCTTCGTGTGGAGCCCGCCCCTACCGCCGTCTTTGCCACCAGTGACGTGCAGGCCATCGGGGCCTGGCAGGCCCTTCGTCAGGAGAGGCTGGACGTGCCCGATGACGTGGCCCTCGTGGGATACGACGACATCAAGGTGAGCCGATTTATCGGTCTCACGACGGTTGCACAGAACATGCACGCCGTCGGAGAGGAGGTCACCGATCTTCTGCTTCACCGTCTGCACTCAAACGGGGAGCCGGAGCGCTTCTCTCAGGTCATTACCCCGGAACTGGTCGTTCGGAGGACGAGCTGAAAAGCCTCTGTCCTTCTGGAGCTCTCCTCCAACCTGGGCCCAGAGCGGTAGTCAGCAAAGGCCACTTTGACACTCCCAGCTTTCTCCAAAGAGATCCACCTCGGAGCGTGCTTCTTCCCGTCGGTCAGGACGCTTCGCTGGCGCTCGGGATGACTCCCTCAAGCAGAGGGGGGCTCAAACAGAGGGAGGAGCATCGGTGGGCAGATTCACTTGGGTTCGGGGGACAGGATCTCCTCGGAGCAGCCAAAGTCCTTTGGTTTAGACAGGTCCCTCTTCAATTCCTCTACGACCCTCAGGAAGATTCTCTGTGCATACCCGAATCGAAGACAACGATGATTCACCCCCTGTCCGACATCGAAGGAAGGTCCCTCGGCGATGTTCGAAGGCGGGCGATGCTTGCCTGGAGCCCCACGTTACGACCTCGTCGTGAAAGTACTCGTAATGCAGAAGGCTCGGCGCTCGATTCCTCCGGCCTCGAATCCCGTTTCGGGTCGGTCGCTTGTCTCCTTTGCGGTCAGGGAAGAGGTCGAGACAGAGGTGATCCTCTACAACATGCTCGGGCAAGAGGGGCCCTCTTATAGGGCTCGTCTGCTTTTATTTTGACACCTGTGCTCTGTGTGTATCTTGGAGACGGGACCATTGGGAGTCCTTCGAAAGGGAAACAAATGACGACACAGAGCACCGCAGAGCCAGCGTCAGTTCGATCGTTTTCGAGCGAAAGTGCAACACTCGTCTTGGTGGAGAATCTCTCCCTCTTCGGATGACTTGACTCGATCAGCGACTGAATCGGTGTGGCATCCCTCTTCAACGAAGGAGACACGACCATCCCAGAACAAGCTTCGCCACTACTTCTTGAGCTGCCACCTGAGACGGAGAAGAGGAAAGAAGGTAGCTCATGAAGAAGGCCGGAAGGCGGAACGGTCAAAGAGCCGTATCGTGTGCCGGAATGAACATTCATTCCCTCACAGAAACGGGTCGGCCGCTGAATACTGACGTCGAGAAGAAGAGAGACATTATCCAGAGGGCTGCGCTTCGGCTCTTCGACGCTCACGGCTTTCGAGGAACCTCGATGGCCGCCATTGCGGAAGAGGCACAGGTCGGAGCGGGGACCATCTATCGCTACTTCGACGGGAAGGAAGATCTCGTCCACCAGCTTTACAGGGAGGCCCGGAAGAAGGCCCACCGATCAATCCTGAGCATGGGGTTCGACGAGGACGCATCCGTCCGCGATCGCCTCTACACCCTGTGGAGAGCCGTCATTCTGGACTACATTGACTGCCCGCAGCTCTACCGATTCATCCTGAAGTACGAGTCCTCGGGGTATTCCAAAAAATCGGTTCGCGCTCAGACCGAAGATTTAAAGGCCCCGTTTCGGGAACTCTACCGGGACGGTGTTGAACAAGGCCTGTTTCGTTCTCTCCCCCGGTCCATCTTCGCGTCGTTCTTTACGGGGACCGTTACCCACCTCGTGCAGGAGCACTTGAATGGAGGCACCCAGCTCGACGACGCGTACATCGACCAGACGTTCGAGATGCTTTGGGCGGCCTTCACCATCGAACCCCCCCCGTCGGATCCTCCGTGAGCGCCTCCGCTCTCCGATCGGGCTCCTGTGCTCTCTCAATCCTTCCGGCGCAGGAGTGTCCGAGTTCGTTTCCGGGACCTCCGTGCGCGTCGATTGGCCCACGCCCGGAGACGGGGCCCTGTCGGGAAGGGAGGGGATCAACACGGAGACTGAAGTTGCTCCACTCCGCAGGAACGCCATGCCTATCCGCTACCACACATGATTATGAGACATGTCGCTGTACCGCCGCTCTTGCTCGTGTTGCTCGCGCTCGCCCTGGGGGCGTGCGGGGGAGCGACGGGGCAGGAGGCGTCCCAGAACGACTCGCAGCCCG
>CAYXAD010000252.1:0-5060 GCA_964462965.1 uncultured Salinivenus sp. | reverse complement strand
TTCCGTATGGACTCAAAACAGCGTTCGCCGCACGGTTCCTCTTCAACGTCCGAGCATTCCCTTCCATCAAGCCTTTCGGCTTCCGACTTGGGGAAAACCCTGTTCGAGGCAACGCAGCGCGTGCTGCGGCGTCGGTTTCGGGTCGTGCTCCTCATTCGGGAGGCCTATGAGCACATGATCGCCAACGAAGACGTGTTGAGTGCCGTCTGGGACGACCTGAGAGCTTCCCTGCGCCTGCTTCTGGCCTGGGTCGACCGCTCCTACCAGCAGGTGTCGTGGGGCTCCCTGGTGATCCTCGTCGCGGCCCTCGTGTACTTCGTCACTCCGCTGGACATCATCCCCGACACCCTCGGCGCCCTCGGCTTCGTGGACGACGTGGCCGTAATCAGCACGGCTGTGGAAACCGCCCGCACCGAGTTAGACCGCTTCCGCTCCTGGGAAGAGACACCCTCTGAACCTCTTGCCTCCTGATTTCCTACGCCTGTGGAGCTATCAAGGGCGGTCGCTGACAGGATAAAGAGAGCCAATATTCTCGGTATTCGTCAACTCGTACCCCCGAGGCTCACCCCGACGGCATAGAGAATCGAATCGCCCCCCGGCAAGCAACGACCTCATTGGCCCAACGTACCCCATGCTTTTCTACATGCTCCTTGGCTTACTCGCCGGACTCCTCACAGGCATTCTCATCGCCTGGTACCGGCAGAATCAGGACTGACCGGCCGGCCCTACGGGACGATTTGCTCGCCGTCTTCGTCCTCCAGGATGAGGGCATCCACCGGACAGATGGCAGTAGCTTCTTCCAGTCGTCCCTCCTCGATATCGGGAGTCTCCTCCTGAAAGTCGACGATGTTGTCTTCGCGGATTACAAAAATCTCGGGCGCTAGGTTCGTGCAGTTGCCTGAGCCAATGCACAGGGTGCGATCGATGCGAACCGTCTTTCCACTGATCTCGCGTTCACGGAATTCGTCCATGCTGTAGAGAATAAAAGATGGTGACTGTAGCTTTACGAGAAATGTAACCAGTTCCGCCTCCTCAACAAAAGCATGGACGCTTCAGCACGTCCACACCTCCACCCTGTCCCCAGCGGAATCTGTCGAACCGCTCCCCTCCCACGAGCATCGGCCACACACGTTCCTCTCCCGAACTACGCTCGTTCCCGAAACTGGAGATCTGGCTTTCGAAGAACTGGCCTCAGCGTTGCTCTTCTTGAATTTCCGGTTCTTCGTCCGTCGGATGTTCGTCGGTCCGTCCCTCCTCCAACGTCTCCACGGAATCGTCTAAGAGATTGCCGGCGATCTGGATAAAGTCGCGTTCGGTGATGATTCCAACGAGTCGGTCCTCTCGAACGACGGGCAGCGCCCCGATCTGATGCTCGCGCATCAACTCGACGGCCTCGAGGGTCGACCGGTCCGGAGAGACCGAAATGGGATCGTCGACCATGATGTCCCCAACGGGCACGCCGCCCTCCGGCACTTCACTGCGCTCCGCCATGTGACGAAGCAGGGTTCGATGACTCACCAGGCCCACCAGCCGGTGTTGCTCGTCTTCCACCAGCACGTGACGAATGCGCTGCCAGTCCATCAGGCGCGCCACAAACTCGATCGACTCCTCCTCGTGGACTGTAAACAGCTCCGTGGTCATGTAGTCCTCCACGTTGGTGTCTTTCATGCCCGTGGGGGTGTACCCCTCTTCGAGCGTGGCGAGAGGCCACTCGTGAACGGGAGCCCCTTCCTTCTGTCGCTCGACCATTGCCTGTGTGAGTGCACCGAGCCGCTCGGCCCGCGATCCCACCTCCTTCATGCGAGTCATAGAATCGATTTGCCACTGTGACCCCGTCTGCTGGGTTTCTACCCGCTTTTGGATGACGCCCAGGTAGCGTTCGATGTCTGAGGGATCGATGTCTGAGGCCTGAAGGCCTTCCTCGGCCCGCGGGAGAAGTGTTTCGAGGATGAGCTCATGCGCCGGCCGCTGCTCCCCGTCGAACCAGACAAACTGAGAAGCAAGGCCATTCCGGGCAGCCGCAATAAAGTTGTGCCGGGCATCGTCGAAGTCCATGACCCGGGAGACGTCTTCGTATTCCTCGGCCAGGCCCGCCACCAAGCCGTACCAGAAGACCGCATTGGCCACCTCGTCGATGACGGTCGGCCCGGACGGCAGGACTCGATTTTCAATCCGCAGGTGCGGTTTGCCGTCGGTGATGCCGTAGCAGGCCCGATTCCAGCGGTAGACGGTCCCGTTGTGAAGACACAGCGCCATGAGGTTTGGCACCCCTCCCTCCTCGAGAACATTGAGCGGATCCTCCGAGAGGTCCGTCGCCAGGAGCACGCGAAACCGAGAGATGTCCTCCTTAAAAATCTCGAGCACCGACTCGTCGACCCAGTCGTTGCCAAAATGCACCCGTGGGCTCATTTCCCGCAGGTACAGATTGCTGGATCGAGTGTCCACGGCCTGCTGGAAGAGAGCAATGCGCGTTTCCCGCCAGAGGCGCTTGCCAAATAGAAGAGGGGAGTTGGTGGCGGCCGCCAGACAAGGAGCCGCTACAACTTGTGCAATGTTGTAGAAGCGGGGAAATTCCTCTGGAGACACCTGGAAGTGATTCTGAAAGCTAGTATTGCACCCCTCCAGCATGATGGAGTCGTGCTTCACGAAGAGCTCGTCGACCCCACGAATCTGGTACTGCCCTGCCCCGCCTCGAAGCCGCGAGATGGCATCATTCAGGGCATAGTACCGTGGACGGGGCGTCATGTAGTCGAGGGCAAAGTCCGACAGATGCGCCGTCGGTAGAATGCCCGTCATGACAATTTCTCCGCCGACCTCCTGCGCCAGTGTTCGGACTTTCTCGATCAACTCGGAGGTGGCCCGCTCCATCTCCCGGAAGCAGTCGCCGCCGTACGTCAGCGGGTCCATGTTAAACTCGACGTTGAACTTCGTCAGCTCCGTGACGATACGCTCGTCGGTATTCCGTTCGAGGAGCTCCTCGATGATGGGAGCCGGCTGCGCCCGGTCGTCAACCATAAACAGCTCCTGTTCGGCGCCAATGCGGCGAACCCCGGACTCAAACATGTCTTCGTGGAGCATGAGCTCCAGGGCCTTTACATCCCGCATCAGGTGATTTGTAAACTCCCGGAGAATCGAGGGATCGGCTTTCCGCTTAACGTTGTGCTCGCCCATGAGTCTAAATGGCTATTTGGTACGAGGTAGCAGTGCCTGCCCGGCCTTGAATCTCACTTTCAAAATCGAGAACTCAGGCGCATGATTCGAAGCAAGGGAACAGGGACACGGAAAAAGGGGGATACGGTTTGGTATTACTATCAAATCCCTGTGAACGAAGTTCAATTCGAGATCTCAAGGGCCGAAACTTCGCTTTTTAAGCCCCCGTTTCATTTACTATCATTTCACTTCTACTCGATCTAAGGGCTTCCCTTTCTGATGTATCGCCCGGCTGTCGTTCACATTGTCACTGTCGCTGTCCTCGGAGGCGTTCTGCTCTCCAGCGACCTCGCCGAAGCGACCAGCGCCCCTCTCCACATTGACACGTCCATCCGCTCTCTAACGAGCCGGATCGACACGAGTGACAAAGCGCGACAGTATGCCCGATCGCTCTTTGTCCGCGGAATGACGTCGGCCTCGCTGGAAAATTACGAAGAGGCCATTTCCTCTTTCGAAAACGCCCTCGACTTTCTCCCCCAGGAGCCGGCGATTCTGCTCGCACTCGCCGATGCCCACGCCCAGCAGGACAACTACACGTCTGCGCTCTTCTACGCCCGACAGGCCCACCAGACCAACCGGTCCCACCCGCACTACACTCGACGCCTCGCCGAACTTCAACAGGAGGCCGGACACAGCAGGGATGCCATCGAGACGTATCGCCAGCTGCTCGCTCGCTTTCCCAATAACCTGGATGCACATCTCGCACTCGCCCGCCTCTACAAAGAGCTTGAAGATCCCGAGACTGCACTTGAAACCTACGAGTCCCTCTTGGAACGGCATGAACGGCCCGGCCCCAGCGTGTATCTTGAAATGCTTCCCCTCTACCGTCAGGTCGACAACCAGGAGCAAATCGAGGAGACCCTGAAGACCCTGATCGAGTTTCGGGTAGACGACACATTCTACCGCCGCCTCCTGGGTCAACTCTATACCGAGCAGGACCGGCTTGGAGAAGCCATTGAGCTCTTCGAGTCGCTGTTGAACGAGCGTCCGGAGGATGTCGACCTCCTCAGCCGCCTTACCCTTCTGTACCAGCAGACGGGACAAGCAGAAGAAGCTCAAATGCTCACCATAGAGATTGAGGCGAGCGACTCCTCTTCGGCCGACCACCTCGTGGCAAAGGCCCGCTCCCTCTACCACAACGCGACCTCCGACTCGAAGGCCCCTGAACCGGACCTCGTACAGTCGTCCATCGACCTGCTTCAGAACGCCCTCGATCAGTCTCCCTCGTCCGTCAACGCCCTCGACCTGCTGGGAACCATCTACGACGAGCGAGGGCGATATGCTGATGCTGCACGTGTGCTCGATCGTGCCCTCGACGAAGACGCCCGCTCTCAGGATCGATGGAGACGAGCCGCCCACGCACATTTGAATGCCGACCATCCGGAGAAGGCCGCTAAGGTGGCCGAAGAGGGCCTCCTTCTCTTTCCCGGTCAGTACCAGCTGGCCCAGACGGCCGCCGTGGCACGACTCCGCCTGCAGGACAACGAGAGCGCCCTCGATCACTTCGACACTGCTCTGGACCTCCTCAGCGAAAATAGGTCGACCGACCGGCAGCGCGCCCGCCTGCATACTGGCAGAGGCCTCGCCCTCGCCCGATTGGGCCGGCTCCAGGCGTCCGACGAAGCCTACGAGCAGGCCCTCGCCCTTCACCCCGATCAGCCGGCAGCGCTCAACAACTACGCCTACAGCCTCGCCACTCGCGGAGAACGATTGGACCGAGCCCTTGCCCTCGCTGAGCGTGCCGTGGAACGGGTCCCCGACAATCCGTCGTACCTCGACACCCTCGGTTGGATATACTTCCAACGTGGAAATCCTGAAAAGGCCAAAACCTACCTCCAAAAAGCCCTCGA
>CAYXAD010000251.1:0-5116 GCA_964462965.1 uncultured Salinivenus sp. | reverse complement strand
ATCGCGAACGTCGGTGATCGTGGACTGTCCGAAGCCTTTGTCTTCAACTGTGGCCCACACGTTGTACCCCAAAACGGGACCGGCATGAAGCGTTGGAGACACCTGTCCCACTGTAATCGGGAAATGGTATCTCCCCAATACCGGAAGCTCGAGGTAGTTCATCCGGAGAGAGCTGGTCACTCTCGTGCCCTCGACATTTAGGACCCGGGTCGCCCCTTTTTGGACATATACGAGCTCGGACCGTAGTGCAAACGGTCCTGAGAAGTCAACCGTCGCGAAGCCTCCAACCACCATCCCAGTCCGTCTTTTAAGCTCCGCCGCCGCATCCTCCCCTCCATGCGTCATGAAACTGAGTCCGGCTCTCGCTCCGGGCGTGATGTCTTGCCCAGCCACCGATGGAGCAGCCACCGTGAGAAAGACACCCAGGACAAAGAGACACTCCGGCATGTGGCGAAAGAGAGTGAGACGAGTCACAATGCGAGCTGAGAAATCAATGCCAGGAACCACGAAGGAGAAACCTCCAGGAGCGGCCGTTCCAAAAGTCTGTGTGGCGAGGCCTCTCCTCCCAGGAGACAAGTGCTTCGCAACGTCCAACCTTGAACATTTACGGAGCTGGAAGCAACAGCTTGTGCACTTTCCGCTTCTTTGCATGTCAGGGATGCCCTTCCCGCTTGAAATTTCGAGGAGTGACCACCTAACGTTACATGATCGTAACCCTAAGGTTAAGCGGACCCGGGGGTCTATTTTGTTATACTGGTAGTGGTTGTGATTGAAGAAGAAATGGGGCCGTCCCACTCTCGGGAGGGCGTTTTCTATTTTCGGGCAGCCTCCCCTTTCCAAAGGGTCTCTATAGAAACCCCGCTTGGCCTCTCTGGCCAGCGGGCTTTTGTTTTTGCCCCCAACGGGCTGTGTCGAAATGTTCGAAGGCATTCTCGCCGAGGCCTCTGCTCCCAATGTTCAGGCCTCCGGACGAAGTGCCTCCTCAATCGGGGTGTCGCCCCCGTAGAGCTCGATTGCGTGGCCGATGGTAGCGTCCTCGGCCAGGCAGGCCACCACCGCCGCAGCCACATCGGCCCGTGGGATGTCGTCACCGCCTTCCGGCCGTGGCTCGAAGGCGCTGGTCACCCGTCCGGTACCGGACTCGTCAGTCAGTCTGGTGGGCCGCAGGATCGTCTCCGCCAGGGAGGAGCCGCGGAGGTAGTCGTCCGCACACCGCTTGGCCACCAGGTACGGGCGAAGAGGTGCATACCCCGAGTCGGGATCGGCCGCGCCGCGAGCGCTAATCATCACGAACCGGTCGACGCCGAGCTCTTCGCAGGCATCCACTGCACGACGTGCCCCCCAGAGATCGACCATCAGCGTCTTGTCCCAGCCGGTCGAGCCCCCCGATCCGGCGGAAAACACCGCCGCCTCGGCTCCGTCCAGCGCCGAGGCAAACTCTCCCTCGAGGTCGCCGAGACGCGGCTCTGCCCCTGCCTCTCGAACAGCTTCAAATTGATCGCTGGATCGAACGACCCCGATGGCCTCGTGGCCAGCATCAGTTAGCTTCGGCAAAAGTCTACGGCCAATTCCTCCGTTGGCACCGAGAACAGCAACGGTCATGACAAGGATCAGGTCGGACTGTGAACTGAGAAGTGAGAAAGGGAGGATTTGGCGCCTCCCGGGAAATGATCTACGTCGGCCGCTGCAGTGCGTTTTGCGGCTGAGAGACGTTCGGCTGGAGCACATTACAGCCCTCCGAGAAAAATACCCTTCGTGCTGAAGTTTTCTCGCAATGTCGGTAGATGTGAACCAATAAGGTGAGTTTACTTCATTGGAAAATGATTCTCTGGTGAATGGGTACAATTTACCTTCTATCAGGACGTATTGAATCGTTTAAGTGAAAGAAGAGGCGAACAAATGCTTGGTAGAGCGGCAAAAGCGGCCACGCAGGCGTGAGAGAAAGTCCGGTACGTCGTTTGGGGAACGGTGTAGTCCCACCAAGAGACCAGGTTGCCGACCATTCGGCGCTCCACTCGCTTATTTCTCTGGTTGCGCCTTTCCTCTCATGAACTATCCGCTCCCTGCTCACGAAGGCGACCACATTGCGGCCCTCAGCCAACTCAACGTGCTGGATACCGATCCTGCGGATTCGCTGAATCAGGTCACGGAGCTGGCCAAGCATGTCTTCGACGTTTCCAGGGCCGAGATTAGCCTCGTGGACCGGGAGCAACAGTGGTTCAAGTCGACCTGCGGGTGGAGCATAAAACAAACGTCCCGCGAGGATTCCTACAGCGCTTTCGTGCTTCTCGACGACGAGGTCCTCGCGGTTGAAGACACCGCAGAGGACGAGCGGTTCACGGCCAACCCAATGGCGACGAACAATGATGGGAGGCGGTTCTACGCCGGAGCACCCCTTGTTTTAGAAAATGATCTCCGCGTTGGCGCTTTGTGCATCAGCGATGAGGAGCCGCGCACCTTCAGCGAGGAAGAGAAGGAGATGCTCGCCATTCTCGCGGACATGGTCGTGGAGATGCTCGATACCCGCCGCCAGGCGCATCAGGTCGAGTATCTGACCTCGGCCCTACAAAAGACCAAAGAGCCCGTCGTAATCACTGAGGGCGAGCCAATCGATTCACCGGGCCCTCGAATTGCTTGGGTCAACGAGGCATTTACGGAGCTAACGGGCTACGACCGGGACGAACTGCTCGGCGAAACTCCTCGCATTCTACAGGGACCCAAGACGAACCGAACCGTCTTAGATCGGGTCCGGCAGGCCCTCGAAAACCGAGAGCCGGTCTACGGCGAGACCGTAAACTATCGGAAGGACGGCACCCCCTACGTGGTATCCTGGGACATTGCCCCGGTCTTCAACGGGGAAGGCGAGCTCACCCACTGGGTCTCGGTTCAGCACGACGTGACCGACCAGCGAAAGCGGGAAGAAGAGCTCCGGCACGAAGCCACCCACGACACACTGACGGGACTTCCCAATCGATCTGCTCTTCAGAATCGGCTCGAGAAAATCATCGACGGAGACGCACGGCGAGGGCTGAACGCCCTCCTCTACCTTGATTTGGATCGATTCAAGCTGGTGAACGATAGCCTCGGTCACAACAAAGGCGACGAGCTCCTCATCCAGGTGGCCGAGATTCTCCAGGAGACGATTCGCGGGTCGGACATGGTGGCCCGCATCGGCGGCGACGAGTTTGCCGTATGCCTCGCCGACCTAGATACGGCCGAGTCGGCCTACGAGATCGCCGAGCGGCTCTACGATGCCCTCAACCAGCCCATCGAGCTAGACGAGCGAGAGGTCTACACCCCGGCCAGCATTGGCGTCGTGGTGGGCCTATCGACGTACGAGACGGTCGGCGATGCCCTTCGAGACGCGGACACGGCCATGTACGAAGCCAAGGACGACACGCACCAGCCGTTTGAGGTGTACGAACACTCCATGACACAGAAGGTCGAAGAGCGGCTCCTGCTCGACACGGAACTGCGTCAGGCCATCGAGCGAGAGGAGTTTGAGCCGTACTTTCATCCCATCGTCAACCTTCAAGACGGCACCCTGGAAGGCCTCGAGGTGCTGGCTCGATGGATTCACCCGAAGAAGGGAGTCCTGACGCCGGGCGCCTTCCTTGGGGTGGCAGAAGTCACTGGGCTCATCGTTCCCATCGGCCATCAGGTGATCGAGAAGGCCTGTTCGGTGGTTCACGACCTTCAGGAACGACGCGAGTCTCCCTTCTCTCTGTCCCTGTCGGCAAACTTTTCACGGCAGGAGTTCTTCCGGGCCGAAACCCATGCGCTCATCACTCGCATGTTCGACGAGTACGACCTCTCCCCCACGGACTTCACCATGGAGGTAACGGAGCGAACCGTGGAAAAGGTATCAGTAGAACGCGATTCTGGAATCTTTGACCTAAAGGAGCTTGGAACCTCCATCGTCCTCGACGACTTCGGCACGGGGTATTCCTCCCTTCGGGCCCTCCGGGACTTCCCCATTGACGGCCTCAAGATCGACAAGAGTTTTGTCGCCGAGATCGATGAGAACGATCGCGGACTCGCGCTGATCGAGTCGATCGTTCACATGGCACACGCCCTCGACAAGACGGTGACGACGGAAGGCATTGAAACGATTGACCAGCTCGAGATGCTTCGAGATGTCGGAGGCTCCTACGGGCAGGGCTACCTCTTCACCCGCCCGGTGTCGCCCGAAGACCTTGAGGAAATCATCGATCATCCTCCCTGGGAGCGGTTTTGGTCGCGGAAGGAGCACATCGGGTACGTGTCCCGCCCTCCTTCCCGGAGCAACGTCTCCATAAAAAACGGAACCCACTAAGCGACGTCCTCTCGTGGGGTATCGATTGTAGCTTGACTGTGTGAGAACGGAAGTGCCTCCACGTGCTCGTGCAGTCCTCCAATGGACCACCGCACGATCGTCGATTGGAGAATGTCCCGAAGGGGCAATATATCACGTCTGAAAAGCCCCCCTCCTCCACCTTGGCGAAGGTTGGGCCGCTCACGCCGGGCGTTCTAAAACGTCAATACCGGTCGGCGACGGTCCACCCCACCTCTCGATGTCTTCGAGTCGTGAGGGATGCCCTGCAGAACCTCTAAAGATCTCTTGGGAGATCTCCGCGACGAGGAAGTCCTCTCCTGTCGACTGATCCCGACGTTCCAGAGAACCTTCTACCGGGAGACGCTCCCGTCTTTGTGCCCACGATTGTTCATCACACCTACCGCACATGAACAAGAGGAGAGGCGGTGCCGAATCTCCATTCACAAATCGAGTGTTGGACGCGCTCGGAGAAGTATTCTTCGTCTTCACAGCTGGGGGAGAGGTGCTCCAGTGGAACCGGCGCGTAAACGAAGAGACCGGCTACAGCGACGATGAAATTGCTGAAATGCATCCGGTCGACCTTGTGCCGGACGAGGACGCCGACCTCCTCCAACGACAAATCACAACGGTTCTCGAAACCGGCCGCACGCGCTTTGAAGGCCGCTTCCAAACCAAAGCCGGAGACACCATTCCCTACGAGTTCACCGGCTCCCTTCTCGAGTGGAAAGGCAAGCAGCTCATCTGCGGAACGGGGCGCAATATTGCCGAACGCAAGCGGATGAAAGAAGACTTGGCGGCCTC
>CAYXAD010000250.1:0-5161 GCA_964462965.1 uncultured Salinivenus sp. | reverse complement strand
CCGTCTTCCATTGCCGGCCAAGGGATTTTTACATGTGATCGTCCCGGTCCCGCTCGTTTGTGTTCGACACCCTAGGACTGCTCTATTACATTAGTCTGTTCTGCACTCCCGCTCGTGGTCCCCGTTCAACGGAATGTACGAGAGTAGAGGAAGGCAGGAGGACGACTCTTCCCCCATTACAAGTAGTGGTCACAGTCCATGGAAGACGTTGAAACCGATCAGGAGCTGGCTCGCGACCTCGGCTTTCTCGAGGCCTACACGATCGGCGTCGGCACCATGATCGGGGCCGGAATTTTCGTCCTGCCGGGCATCGTGGCCAACAACGCTGGGCCGGCGGGCATGATCTCGTTTCTGATTGGCGGGCTCGTGTCGTTGCTCACGGCTCTTTCTCTTTCGGAACTGGCCACGGGCATGCCCAAGGCCGGTGGCAGCTACTACTACGTGAACCACGCCATGGGGAGCTTCTTTGGCTCCATTGTGGGCTGGAGCATGTGGGCGGGGCTCATGTTTGCCACGGCGTTCTACATGCTCGGCTTCGGGCAGTACCTCACCTTTTTCTACGGCGACATGCCCGTGGCCGGCACGGCCCTCGTCATGGCTGCCCTGCTCGTGGGCATCAACTACCGAGGGGTCAAGGAAACCGGGGCCCTCCAAAACTTTATCGTCATTGCCCTGATCGGCCTGATCCTCGTCTTCCTGGCGTTCGGGGTGTTCAACGTCGAGTGGTCCGTCTTTCAGCCCTTCAATCCCAGGGGATGGGGCGCCGTGGCCTCCACCGCAGCCACTGTGTACGTGTCGTTTATTGGCTTCGAAGTGATTGCCACCAGCGCGGAAGAGATCAAGGATCCGGGACGCAACCTGCCGCTGTCCATGATTGCGTCGGTCCTCACGCCGACGATTTTCTACGTGCTCGTGATGTTTGTCTCCACGGGCGTCCTGCCCATCGAGAAGCTGGCCGGCTCCAACATCCCGGTGGCCGATGTGGCGGAGCAGTACCTGGGGACCATCGGAGCGCTCATGATGGTGCTCGGGGCCGTGCTGGCAACCATTTCGAGCGCGAATGCCTCCATCCTGTCGGCCGCCCGAGTCAATTTTGCGATGGGGCGCGACCGCATCCTGACCAGCTGGCTCAATGAAATTCACACCCAGTACCGCACTCCGTACCGGGCCATCCTCATCACCGGCGCCGTCATTCTCGGTCTGATCGTTCTCGGCGTGGGCATTGAGACGCTCGCCGACGTGGCCAGCTTCTCCTATTTGCTGACGTACGCGCTGGTCCACGTGGCCGTCATCGTCATGCGCCGGGCCGATCCCGAGGAGTACGAGCCGGATTTTAAGCTGTCCTCCTGGGCCTATCCGACCATTCCCGTGCTCGGAGGGCTCTCGTGCCTCGTCATCATCGCCCAGATGCGGCCGATCGTCCTGGCGGTCGGCGGCGGCATTGCACTTCTCGGTGTGCTCTGGTACTTCGCCTACGCGGCCCAGCGGGCCATCAAGCCCAGCCTCGTCGGAGAGGCCATCGCCGCGCGGCAACGCGTCCCGGCGCCCGATGAGCGCTATCGCGTGGTCGTTCCGGTGGCCAATCCCCGGACCGAACAGCACCTGATTCGTCTCGGGGCTGCGATCGGAACGAGCCACGGAGAGGCCGAGCTCGTGGCCATGAGCGTCCTCGAGGTGCCGGCGCAGACCTCCCTCACCCAGGGCATCGAATACGAGGAAGAGCGCCTACGGCGGCAGCAGGAGTTGCTCCGGAGTGCCCGCGCGACGGCCGAGCAGGTGGGCCTCGGCCTGCGAACCCGTTCCATCGTGGGCCGAAGTGTCAGCTCCGCCGTGCTCGACGTGCTTGAGGAAGAACGGGCCCAGCACCTCGTCCTGGGGTGGAGCGGTCAACGCAAGCGATACCAGCACTTCCTGGGCTCCAACATCGACGACATCGTCGAGAATGCAAGCTGTGAAATTACGCTCGTGAAGGCCGGCTCGACGCCCGTGAAAGACATCCTCGTTCTGGTGGGGACCGGCCCCAACTCGCGTCTCGCCGTGCAACGGGGGGCCGAGTTTGCCCGGGAGCTCGAAGGGGCCTCCCTCGCGTTTTTGAATGTGCAGCGGCCTCGAACCGATGGCGAGGTGGATCCAGAGGCCGAAGGCCAAGGGCTGATTGCGTCTGTGCTTCGGGAAGGGGGATTGGATCCGGACGCGTATGAGACGCACGTGGTCGTGTCGGAGGACGTGCGGGGGGCCATCCTCGATGCCTTGGCCGACTACGACACCGTTTGCGTGGGAGCCACCCGCAGCACGGCCGTCCGGCAGGCCCTCTTCGGCTCCATTCCCGAGGAGATTGGCGAGGCGTTCGACGGGACGGTCGTGATCACGCGGGGGCGGGAGTACAGGCCGCGAACCGTCACCGAAGGGCTCATCGAGCGCTTGTCTCGGTAAGGGGCACAGATTGTGGATAAGAGGACACGGAGGCGCCCCGAACGCTTAAAATGACCCCAATAACAGAGATTCCAGGGGCGCAGGGAGCGCTCAGTTTGGAAATGAATGACCGAACTTAATCTCCGTTATTGTTCCTGCCGAGGCCTCGAATGTGTACACCCTGTGGATAACTACAGAGCCCTCTGAAGCCGGACGTCGTCTCGATCCACCGCAGCACTGCCGTTATTGAGGGATCCTGTGTGACTCGAGATCAGGCCCGACTCTCGAGCCTGATCTGTTCGGGGGCGCTATCCTCACGTCCCGAGGGGCTGTGTCTGCATCGGTGGGGGATCCCCTCCAGAGAGCCGTGCCTCTCCGTGTGTACTCGTCCCCGTAGAAGAGAGACAAACATTCCCACCGCTCACGTCCAGCTGTTAGGGATTGGAGTTGGAACTGCTGTCTTCTTCGCTACTCGCTGTAGGCGGGCCCTCTCGAGACACTTGTTCGAGGATGAGACGGAGGTCCTTTCGGCTCGGGTGGGTGGATTCGAAGACCGCCGGTCCGACCGAAAAGGTGACCCACTTGGCGGTGGCGATCTGTTCGAAGGCGGGCCGAGTGAAGTCGGCCCGCTTGATCTCCAACACGGAGTCGCCGACCTGTCGGGTTCGGGAGGTGACGGTTAGGGGCTCTAGCGATTGCCCGTTGGCGTCGACGTGAACCGTGGACGCTTCGCTCACGGCGGTGGTATCCTCAGCAAAGCCATACAGAGAGACGGTCCAGCGGACCTCTCCATCCGCCTGGTGCTCATACTCGGCCCGGAAGGTGGCATGGGAGCCCCCATACGACTCATCGACGAGAGGCCGCATGTCTTCGCTCACCAGCCGCATGCTGTCTGTCACGTCGCTCATCTCTTCCTTGATCTGAGCCACGGAGGGCCCAGCTTCAAAGAGAAAGAGAATGAGGGCGCATAGAAAAAAGGTACGCATCGCTGGAAAAACCGGAAAGAGGAACACGGACAAAAGGCAGAGAAAACGTAGTCAATCTCTTCGGGATATAAAAGCAGACCTGTCTGTTCAGGAGATAATTACATTTGGAACCCCCTAATTTCAGGTGGACTTCACGGTTTTCATCCCGGCACAGGTGGAGACGTTGGACTGTGCGACGTCCGTCCGGCCTCAGAGCGTTTTTCGGTACAGGTCAGCGTGCGAGGATGCCACGCCGTCAGGGCAGCCCGTATTCATAGAGGCCACCGTGTTTAGTTCCCGGTCGAGTCTTCATCGTTCTCGGCCGTTGGAGGAGTCTCGCGGGGGACTTGATCGAGGATAAGACGCATGTCTTCCCGTCGGGCGTAGATGGCTTCGAACTGATACGATCCGATGGTGATGGCAACGACCGAACGGGCCGTAGCGATCTGTTCAAACGCTGGCCGCGTAAAGACGGCGCGCTTGATTTCCAGAAGCAGGTCGTCAACCTGTCGGGTCCGAGATTCCACCTGGATCGGACTGAGCGACTGCCCGTCGGCCTCGACGACCACCGTACGGGCTTCGCTCATGTCCGTGGTGTCTTCGGCAAAGCCATAGAAGGAGAGGACCCATTGCTCCTCTTCGGGAGGGTCGTGTTCGTATTCGGCTCGAAAAGTGGAATGCGAGCCCGGATAGTCGGGGCTGTGGAGGGCTCTCATCTCTGTGCTTACCAGCCGCGTCACGCCCGTGACGTCGCTGGCTCGTGCGTCGATCTGCTGCGCCAAAGTGGAACCGCTTCCAAGAAGAAGGACCGTAAAAAGTGCAGGCAAGAGATAACGCATATTGGAGGTAGACTGTCTGTAAGAAAGGGGATATTCTATCCCACAAAAAATATACCGCACCCAATCGCCGAAAAGACAGGGAGACAAGTATAAAGATGGGAACGGACTGGAAAAAAGTAAATAGATCACAAAAGAGCCAATGGTATCCGGCACAGTCAGCGAAGACCGACCCGACGGGTCTGCCTCACGATTGAGAATCTATCTCAGAGCGTGGAGCTTCGGGTGACCGTGCCAAACGCCTGTGGAATCCCTCCCTGCTCCGCTCAGGGGGCTGGATCCGCCTGTCACTGCGTTCCGCCCCCCTGCGGCCTTCAAATTCGCTTGCATCGACGGCCGTCGAGGGCAGGCTGGTCGAGGACGTGCTCTCGCTTTTCCTTTGGGTACTGAGGGGGGTCAGTGAACCACCGTCACCGTTTCGTTGATGGAAAAGCCGTCTCCCCGGAGGCGAAGTACATAGAGGCCGCTCGAAAGAGAGGTGGCATCGAGGGTCAGGCGCTGCGTCTCCTCCGCCGGAACGGTGTCCTGATGGAGGGTCTTCACGCGCTGACCGAGCGTGTTGTAGAGCTCGAGCGTGACGGACCGGCGGTCCTTGACGGCGAACTCGACGGTGGCCTGATCGTGGAGCGGGTTCGGATACGCAGTGAGCAGGTGTTGTCCGGAAAGGCCCACCTTGACGTCAATCTTTTCACTCAGCGAGGTGTGTCCGTCGACATCCACCTGCTTGAGGCGAAACGTGTGCGTTCCGACGTCGAGGTCTTCAATGCGGTGGCGGTAGGAGAACGAACGCTCGGACACCCCGTCCTCGATCTTGCTCTCAATGAAGGTGAGGTCCTCAAAGGTGTCGTCCTTCGTTGAGCCCTCCCGTCGATGCTGCACGTAGAAGCCGTCGTTGTTCGTCTCGTTGTTCGTCTCCCACTCGAGCACCACGTCCTTCTGCTCGACGGC
>CAYXAD010000249.1:0-5237 GCA_964462965.1 uncultured Salinivenus sp. | reverse complement strand
CTACCGATACCGGCTCAGATCGTCTTCGTCGTCGAAGTCATCCTCGTCGAAATCCCCATTGCCCAAGGACGAGAGCATGGAGCCCATAATGTCGTCGTAGGTCTGGGCCCCGTCTCCAAACTCCTTGCCGATCAGAGAATTCTGATGGAGGGCTTCAAGAACGAATTCCATCGTGACGAGTCGCTCTCCCTCGGAATCCGGTGTCGTGTACTTCTCGACGACAGACTGCAAGCCATCGATCTGATCGAGCGTTTCGGCGTACTTCTCGTCGCTCATGTCCTGTTCGAGCTCCACCGTATGCCCCTGAGAGAACCAGGAAATGACGTCCTGGTACTCCGGGCGTCCCTCTTCCTTGTCGCCCGGATCGGGGAAGTAGCGCGTAAAGATGGCTCGGATGGCCCGGCCGATGAGCGTCAGCGCCACATTCTGGGCCCCCTCCTGCTCCCCCTCGTAGACGAGCTCGACCTTTCCGGTAACGGCGGGGGCCACGTGCGTCAGGTCACTGATGCGAACGGTCGTTTCAGACTCCCCATTCAGCAGGGCACGGCGTTCGGCGGCAGAAATTAAAGCCTCCAGCGCCGCCCGCGTCACCCGAACCGAGACGCCGGACGTCTGATCGATGTATTCGCTCTCTCGGGCCTCGAAGGCAATCTGCTCGATCACCTCTCGGAAAAAGTGGGGGATGTGCACGTCGACGGACGGTTCCTCCGCGCCGTCCGTCCGTTCCTGCCACGCCTCTTGCTCGGTGATGGCCATTCCGGTGTCCAGGGTCTTGGGGTAGTGCGTGATGATCTGGCTGTCGATCCGGTCCTTCAACGGCGTAATGAGGTTGCCCCGGCTCGTATAGTCCTCCGGGTTGGCCGAGAAGACCATCATCACGTCAAGCGGAAAGCGGACGTTAAAGCCCCGAATCTGAATGTCCTGCTCCTCCATGATGTTGAGCAGGCCAACCTGGATGCGCGGCTGCAGGTCGGGCAGCTCGTTAATTGCAAAGATGCCCCGATTGGTGCGCGGGATGATGCCGAAGTGAATGACCTCTTCGTCGGCGTAGGTCAGGCGTTTGTTGGCCGCCTTGATGGGGTCGATGTCCCCAATGAGGTCGGCGATCGTGGTATCGGGCGTCGCCAACTTCTCGCCGTATCGTTCCGACCGAGGCAGCCAATCGATCGGGGTGTCGTCCCCCTTTTCTTCCACGATCTCCCTTCCTTGCTTCGTGATGGGATTGAAGGGATTCTCGTTGAGCGGCGTGCCCTCGATGACCGGAATGTAATCATCGAGGAGCCCCGGAAGCATGCGAATAATACGGCTCTTGGCCTGCCCCCGAAGGCCAAGAAGGATGATGTCGTGTTTGGCGAGGACGGCATTTTGAAGCTGCGGGACTACGGTCTCGTCGTACCCGAGAATGCCGGGGAAAATCTCCTCTCCCTCGCGCAACTTCGCAATTAAATTGGCTCGCATCTCGGCCTTAACGGAGCGAAGGCGGTAATCGGACGCTTTAAGGTCGCCGAGCGTGGAGAGATCTGTAGGAGCCATACGACGGGCGTGGTCGTGTAGATGAAGGACCGAGGCATTCGTCTGAGGGGCGAAATGGCACGCGGGGCATGAGGGGCTGTTCCTCCCTGTCTACTGAGCGAAGAGCTGCGGAAATCGGTTTCCCAAGTTCGGCTCACACATGGTGATTCTTACGGATGAGTCCCTTGCCGACGCCACCGCCTCCGCCACGAGTGGACGCGTCATATTTCCCCAGAATGCATCGAAGTCCTGGCAGCAAGAGGATTCTGCTACTGACCAAAAGGAATGGTGACGCCCAGCCAAGGAACCGCAATGAAGGAGCCCATCTCTACCGACAAAGGCCGAACGAGCGCAAAGTCGGCGGCAAAATTCTCGGGGGCCCACCTGATCCCAAGAGACACGAGATTCGCTTCGTCCACCGCCGGGAAGATGTAATTTTCAGAGATGAGGTAGGTCGTCCGTCCAATGCGTGTCATGCCACTGATATTGATCGCAGGCACGTCTGAAAAGGTCTCCCCCGTGTACCCGTAGCCCACCCCTAGGGTCGCATTGTGATCTCGACTTCCGATCGTAGAACTCCCGTACACGAGGCCTACACTTCCCTCCCCGCTCCCCAGCACCCCGCCAAGCACTGCTCCCCCGGCGAAATGGAGGTTGTCTTGAGGGGAAGAAACGGACAGCTTTGGAAGAACCCAAACGGGAAACACATTTGCCCCGAAGAGAAACACCGGCACTGTGCCTGCCCCGATCGAAAAGTGATTGGAAATCCCGTAGTTGAGATTATTTAAGAGGATCCAGGTGTTTTGATAGTATCCCTCTCCTTGGGGAAGGCCAATTGCATTGGGGGCGAACAAATAGCGCGTGGACTGGGGATTCCGATGCCAGTATTCCCCGTCTCGAAAGTTCTCCGGATCGATCTCTTCCATCCTCCGGATGTTCGCCCGTTTGAGTGTAACCTGTCCAAGCTGCTCCGTATTGAAGGTTAGCTCCTGTTCGGTTTCGGAGACGAGAATTCCGATAACGACCTCTCCCTGGGCCGTCTCGACCCTGTAGACCGTTTCTTCAGACGCTCGCTCCTGTGCATAGAGGCTACCGGATAGAAACAACGGAAGACAGCCAAAAAGAAGAAGCGCTATACCCAGCGTCTTAACGCAACGGGTTGCTCTACACAACGGATCGATCTGCCCGAAAAAACGAGAGAATAGCAAGTGGGACCTCACGACATTCATGACCGGATCAGGATTCTGTTCGAAAGATAGCTACGAAGCAGTCCCTCGCAACGTGGGAGGAGAGATCAATCTTGAGATCGCAAAATCATTGCGGGGGGACCTCTGAGGGAGCATATCAGGAATTACAAATGAACCTGCACCGACATCCCGACCTGCGTTCCCTGCGGATGCGTCGTCGGGGACACGTGGACATTGGACCCGAGCCCTTCGTTGTATTCCTGCGCGGAGAAGGGAGCCATCACGATGTCGTATACGGCGTGCACGGCTAGCCCGAGCAGTCCAACGCCAAGCGGGGCTGGATTAAACGTTCCCACCGCGAGAAGGGTGGCCGTCCCCACAATGCCCGTTCGGACGTAGATTCCGCGGTTCGCCTTCTTTGAATGATTCGCGTAGTAATGACCGAAGGCGGGGCCGAACACAGGACCGAGCAGGACTCCCGCTCCCCCCGCGGGGAGAAGCACGAGCGTCCCGCCCACGGTTCCCCCGAGTGAGTACAGAAGCGCCAAGCCCGGAGATTTCCGTTCATCTCCTCCCCGGTTCAGAGAAACCTTTGTCGGTGTAAGGGTGTCGCCCTGCCCAGGAACCGGTTCCTGAGCCAGGACGGGACGATGGCCCCACTCTGCAACCAGGCCCCCTACGAGGAAAAGAAGGCAAATGAATGTTTTTGGGGGGATCGTGCGGGAAGCGGTCGAAAGTGACATGGCGGAATCGTGGGTTTGAACAAACACATCCATCGAAATCTTCAGTGCCGGAACGCCCCCGTCCGACCCTCACGTACCCGATGGATATGAAATCGTCCCTCTGACAAACCAGCCACAGCCGCATGCAAAATGGTCACGTCCGAACCCTCAGGGACTCACGTCCGGTTCTTCAGGCGACTCGCGTTCCTTTTCAGCATACTCCGTCGGAGAGCACCCGAAGGTGTCCCGGAAGAGGCGAGAAAAATAGCTGGGGTCCCGGTAGCCGACAGACGAAGCAAGCTCTGAGACGGTATCGACCCCCTGACGCAGAAGCGAGGCCGCATGCTGCAGGCGTCGCGCTCGGATGAAGCCTGCCGCCGAGAGACCCGTCACCTCCTTGATGCGGCGTCGAAGGTGCCTTGCACTGAGATCCATTTCGTGAGCCAACCAGTCGACGCCGAAGTTGCTGTTGCCGATGTGCTCGTCTACGATTGCGTGAAGCTCCTCGAGGAAGCCGGCTTCCTCGGAGGAAACCGTCTCGTCTGCCGGCTGCATCCACTCAGGGAGCTGTACACGCTCCTGCATCATCCGTCGGATTTCAATCAGCGTCTCCACCCGGGCCTCCAGCTCCACCGGATCGAAGGGCTTACTGACGTAGGCGTCAGCGCCCGCCTTCAGTTCGGTGAACGACACCTCGTCGTCCCGCCGGGCCGTAAGCAAGATCACAGGCAGGTGGCGGAGATCCTCGTCCTCCCGGATGGCCCGGCAGAGGGCCAGTCCATCCCTTCCCGGCATCGCCACGTCACTGATGACGAGGTCTGAGCGCCGATCCCGGAGGCGTTCGAGCCCCGAGTCGCCGTCCGTCGCGGTGACCACTCGGTAGCGTCTCGAGAGTAGATCGCAGAGGTAGCCGCGCATTTCCGCCTCGTCGTCGACGACCAGCACCTCTGGCCGTTCGTCGTCGGAGGCGTCCGTGGACGTTTCAGAAGGGCCTGCCTCCGTCGATGGACGGGCCCCAGTCTCCTTCCACGAATCGAGAACCAGCCGACGATCCCGATCCTGGAACGCCTCCGTCGAGGAGTCATCGAGGGCCTCGTCCGCAACGTGCTCGGTGCCAAGCGGCAGCTGCACGGTGACCTCCGCTCCGAATCCCGACTCACTCTCAATGCCGAGGCACCCTCCGTGGCCCTCAACGAGGGCACGGGCATGGGCCAGTGCAATGCCCATTCCGATCCATGGATCGGCCTCTGCATCTGCCCCCTCCCCGTGCGCTCCCCCCTCATCCACCGGAATGCTACTCTGGGATCGGCCAAAAACCCTCGCCTGGACCTCCTCCGGCACTCCCGGCCCCGAATCCCGCACGGAGATCGCTGCTGCGTCTTCCTCCCGACGAACCCGAACGCGAATCGTGCCATCCTCGGGCGTGTACTTGATGGCACTCGACAACAGATTGGTGACGACGTCCGCAAAGCGATCGGCATCGACCCAGACGTCAAGGCGATTACACTCGAGATCCAATTGAAAGGAGATTCCCTCCTGCTCGGCCCACTCTCGAAAGGGAAGGGCGAGGCGTTCCATCAGGGCAACGAGGTCGTGCTCTTGTACCGAGAGTTGCAAGTCCCCTTCATCGAATTGTGCCAGCTCGAACAGCTGGTTGGTAAGCCGCTTCATCCGACCGGCCTGCCCCACCAGGCGATCCAGTCGCTCACGAAGGTCGGGTGTCAACGCTCCAAGCCGCCCCTCTAGTGCTTCCCGCAGGGAACCGAGAATAAGCGTCAGGGGCGTTCGAAATTCGTGGGGGATGTCGGCAAAGAAG
>CAYXAD010000248.1:0-5263 GCA_964462965.1 uncultured Salinivenus sp. | reverse complement strand
ACGTGCTGGTGCTTGAGTCGACCCTCGGCGCCGATGAAGAGGCCGCACAAACCAGCCGCCCGGAGGAGGTCGAGAAATTTCGCGAGACGCTTTCCCGCGTTCTCGATCGCGGCGGCACGGCCCTCATCCCCGTATTTGTGATGGGGCGGGCGCAGGAGATGTTGGCCTTGCTCGGCAAACTGAAGCAGGAGGGATCGATTCCCGTGGACGTGCCCATCTATACGGCCGGTTCCATGCGGTCCATCTCGGACCTGTACGATCAGACGCGGACCACCACTCCACGTCTCGATCCCGAGTTTCAGGTGTTTGGCGTGGAACAGGAGCGGGTCCCCTATCCAGAGGAGGCCAAACGTGAGATTCTGTCCGGTCCGGGCATCATGGTGGTCAGCAGTGGAATGATGTTCGAGCCCACGCTGTCGAACATCCTCGCTCGGCGCATTGTGGAAAACGAGCGGGATGCTGTGCTGATCGTGGGGCACGCCAAAGAGGGCACCCCCGCCCATCGGTTGCAGGAGGCCGCCGAAGAGGGCCCGGGGGCTCCCGTCATGCTCGCCGCCGGGCACGGGCCGCAGCCGGTCTATTGCACCGTCGAGCGCTTTCGGTTTTCTGGTCACAGCCATCGGCGCGACCTCCTCGAGATCGTCGAAACGCTGGCCCCCGAGCATGTTCTTCTCGTGCACGGAGAGCCGGAGGCGCGGGAGTGGATGGCCCATTCCATCGAAGACCGGCATTCCGACATCAATGTGGTCCGGCCCGAGTGGGGGACGGTGCTTCAGATTTGACTCTCCCCGTCTCGGAGGCTCTACTCCTGCGGTACGCCCTTCAAGATCCTGCCGAGAACGCCTTCTGTAATGTTGCGGCGTCCTCGATCTCGGTCGGAATGTTTTTCTCCGAGATGTAGCGGGAGGATTCGTTTGGGAGAATTGCTGTCCTATCTGTTCATCACTATCTTCACACTTCCTCGGTGAGCAGCTGGCCGGCTCCCGATTCTTCTCGGTGACCGTGATTCCAATCTGAATGTGAGGCACATGTGGGCGTTGACAGAGAATACCTGTCTTCATCGATGAATGGTCGGTCTGAGAGGATCTAAGGTCGTCTCGTCTGAGCAGTTTCTCTGGCGCATAGGTTTGGTCGTGGCATTCGAGTTCGTTTTCCCATTCCTTCCCTGGGTATGGATTCTTCCGGTTTCAATCGTCTCGCCGTCTGGAGTGGGCTCCTGATCCTCGTGTTATTGCCGGGGCTGGATGTTCTAGCACAGGCTCCCTCTGACGTCGTCGGCACGTGGCACGGAACGCTGAGTGTGGGAGCCAATGACCTTCGAATGGTCGTTCACATCGAGACGGCCGGCGACTCCTTGACCGCCACCATGGACAGTCCCGATCAGGGAGCCACTGGAATTCCGGTACAGGAGGTGTCGGTCTCGGCCGACTCCCTGTCATTGGACGTCTCTGTGGTCAATGGCCGATTCGAAGGTGTTGTTGGTTCCGAAGGGCAGGTGATTGAGGGCACCTGGACGCAGAATGGTCAGTCGTTCCCCTTGACCCTGGAGCGGGGAGACGTCGAGAGGGCTGAGCTACAGCGCCCCCAGACGCCGGAGCCGCCGTATCCCTACGACACGACGAACGTCAGCTTTCGGAATGAGGAAGCAGGAATCACACTGGCCGGTACGCTTTCTCTTCCCGAGGGAGAGGGCCCACATCCTGCGGTGGTTCTCGTGTCCGGCTCGGGCTCCCAGGATCGGCGCTCGGTCGTGGCCGGCCATGCGCTCTTCCGCGTCGTCGCTGATCATCTGACGCGTCAGGGCATCGCCGTTTTTCGGTACGACGAACGGGGAGTCGGCGCGTCGACCGGGACCTTCTCGTCGGCGACCACGGAAGATCTTGCCGCTGACGTTCGTGCCATCGTCGAGGGGCTCTCGGAGCGATCGGACCTCGGCCCCCTCGGGGTGTATGGACACAGTGAAGGGGGGATCGTGGCCCCTCTGGTGGCCCGGGAGCTCGACACAGTGGAGTTTCTCGTGCTTCTCGCCCCACCCGGTGTTCCGGGCGTCGAATTGATTCCGGAACAGGTCGCACAGATTACGAGGGCCAATGGGACACCGGCGGAGCAGGTGGATTCAATTCAATCCGTCCAGCGTCGCATTGTCTCGACGGTGGCCGAAGCGCCCGATTCGACTGCTGCAGCGCACCAATTGAAGGAGCTGTTGAGCGAGCTTGGCGGAAGTGGGGGGCAGGTAGAACGACAAATTGAGCAACTCACTCGATCGTGGTATCGTTCGTTTCTCACTCTGGACCCCGCACCGGCACTCCGGGACGTTGAAGTCCCCGTCCTCGTGTTGTTTGGGGAGAACGACCTTCAGGTGCCTCCAGGACAGAATCGCCCGCCTGTAGAGGCTGCTCTTCGAGCCAATACCCGGGACGAGGTGACGGTGAAGACGATATCGGGAGTGAATCATCTCTTCCAACCGTCCGATACGGGTCTACCAAATGAGTACCAATCGATCGACACCACCATGGCCCCAGAGGTGCTAGAAATCATTTCCGACTGGATATTGGGCCGGGTGGGTGACAAATAGAGGGCTGGTCCTTTTCTTCCCTAGCCGAGCGATCTTTGGGCGAGGGATCTGGATATCAGTT
The DNA here is from genome assembly GCA_964462965.1 of uncultured Salinivenus sp. Classification (GTDB taxonomy): domain Bacteria; phylum Bacteroidota; class Rhodothermia; order Rhodothermales; family Salinibacteraceae; genus Salinibacter. The sequence goes on along the minus strand of CAYXAD010000248.1, from coordinate 2,627 downwards.
CCCAAGGGCAAGATCCTCTCCGACGATCCGCTACCCTTACGCTTGTGACCTTCACAACCTGTCGCCTGCGATAGGCGTTGCCCCATCGGTTTTCTACAGGTCTGTTCAGGCCTGCATTCACCCCCTTCAGCTGTTCCACGTATTGCGTCCTGTTATGCTTTCGTCCCCTTCGACCAAACCCCGGCGTGCGCTCCGCGAAACGCTTGCGCCTCGACTTGATGGAACGCTCCGGACCGACGATATGGCACAGGCCCTCTACGCTACGGATGCCAGCATGTATGCCATGTCACCGATTGCCGTGCTGATTCCTCAGCACGTGCGGGACGTGCAGGCGGCCCTCGAGGTCGCGTCGGACCTCGGGATCCCGGTTCTGCCGCGCGGAGGGGGATCGTCCCTCGCCGGGCAGGCCGTCAACACGGCACTCGTCATCGACTTCACGACCCATCTCAATCGCATTCTGGAGATCGATCCGGAGGCCCAGACGGCTCGGGTCGAGCCCGGCGTAACGCTCGACGAGCTCAACCGTGCAGCCGCCGAGCACGGGCTGATGGTGGGTCCGGATCCGGCCAGTGCCACGCGTGCAACCCTCGGCGGCATGCTCGCCAACAATGCGACGGGAACCCACTCGATCGAATACGGCAACTTTATCCACCACGTGCTGGAGGTCGATGCTCTGCTCGCAGACGGCTCGGCCGTGACGTTTGGGCCGCTGGATCGTCGTGACTGGCAGAACCGCCTGCGGGCTGATGGGCTCGAAGGGGACATCTATCGGGGGCTGGAAGCGCTCTTGGCCCAAGGCCGTGACGTGATCGAAGAGGACACCCCCACCCACTGGCGCCGCAACAACGGCTATCGCCTGGAGCACCTGCTGGACGATCCGCCGAATCTTGCCCGGCTGATGTGTGGGAGTGAAGGCACCCTCGCTGTAGCCATGGAGATTACGTGTCGTCTCGTGGAGAAGCCGTCCCGCACCGGCCTCGGCGTCGTGCATTTCGAGACGCGGGACGATGCCCTCCGGGCCGTCACGACCATCCTCGACACCGATCCGTCGGCCGTCGAGCTCTTCGACGGGGTGGCCATCGAACGAACGCTGCAAACCCCGGGCTACTCCGACCGCTTGACCTTTATTGAAGGGGCGCCGGGGGCCGTTCTCATTGTCGAGTACTCCGGGGATTCGGAGGCATCAATTCTGAATCAGCTCGAGAGCCTCGACGAGACCCTGGCGGGCATGCGACGGGGGTATTCCGTCGTTCGAGTGACCGAGCCGGCGGCCGTGAAGAACGTCTGGTCCGTTCGAAAGGAAGGCCTCGGCCTTCTCATGGGGGTGGAGGGCAACTACAAGCCGTGGGCGTTCATCGAGGACGCCTCCGTGCCGGTGGAGCATCTGGCCGACTACATCGACGAACTGTCGACCCTCATCGATCGCACCGACACGCGAGCCGCCTACTATGCCCACGCCTCGGCGGGGTGTTTGCACGTGCGCCCCTTCGTGAACACCCGTGACGAGGCGGGCCTCGAAAAGATGAGGGCGATTGCTGAAGGATCGCTGGACCTGGTGACGAAGTATGGGGGTGTCGTCTCTTCTGAGCACGGCGACGGGATCGTGCGTAGCTGGGCCAACCCCGTCGTGCTGGGCGAGGAGCTCTACGAGTTGTGCCGACGGACCAAGTCCATCTTCGACCCCGAGCGCATCCTAAATCCCGGCAAGATTGTCGATGCCCCGTCGATGACCGATCATCTCAAGATGGGGCCCGACTACGAAACCCGTCCGTTCAGAACGGAGCTCGACTTTTCGGAGGACGGGGGCTTTGCGGAGGCCGTCGAGAAATGTAACGGCAACGGAGCTTGTCGAAAGCTGCACTCTGGGACCATGTGTCCCAGTTTTATGGCCACCCGAGAAGAGCAGGACTCCACCCGGGCTCGGGCCAATGCCCTTCGTAGTGTACTGTCCGGTGATCTGTCCGAGGAGTCCATGGCGGGAGACGACATGGCGGGCGTCATGGACCTATGTGTGCAGTGCAAGGCCTGCAAGACGGAGTGCCCATCCAATGTGGACATGGCCAAAATCAAAACGGAGTGGCTCCATCACTACTGGAAGGAGCGCCGGATGCCGCTTCGAACTCGATTGTTTGCCCATCAGCCGACCGTCGCTCGGCTTCTCAGTGGAACTCCTCTTGCGTCGCTCGTGAATTGGCTGGGACGTCGACCGCTCCTGCGACGAATGGGGGAAAAGCTGTTCGGGGTGAGTGCGGAGCGATCCCTTCCCTCGTTTGCCCGTCAGACCTTTCGACAGTGGTTTCGCCGTCAGGCACGCGCGGGGCTGGGAGAGACCGTCGTTCTCTTTTCCGATTCGTTCAATGCCTACCACACGCCTGCGCCGTTGCAGGCCGCCGCTCTGTTTTTTCACGCCACAGGCCATTCCGTCGAGGTGCCGGAGTCCCGAGTCTGCTGTGGCCGAACGCTGCTCTCAAAGGGCAAGGTTTCGGCGGCCCAACGTCGCGCGCTCCAAACGGTCGAGGTCCTTTATCCCTACGCCGAGAAGGGACATCCCATTGTCGGCCTGGAGCCGAGTTGCATCCTGGCGCTTCGGGACGAGTTTTTGGACCTACTGCCGGGGGAGCCCCGGG
>CAYXAD010000247.1:0-5273 GCA_964462965.1 uncultured Salinivenus sp. | reverse complement strand
CCATCTATTCGCTTTTGATCATGAGGCCGAATGGAATCGAACACAATCCACACAAGGCCTACCGTGAGAACAGCGGCCGCGATTTCATCTCGTGATATTGTTGAGACGCTGGACGTGAGCTACTGATCGATCAGCGAAGGCGAATTCGATACGACGACCGTAAGAGCCGTCACAGGATCAACGAGTGGAGGGGGAAGGGCCGCCGAGCATACCTATAGTGTTGTCGAGACACGTTCACAGGAGGTATACCCTTATGCCAACCACGACCACGCGAGAGCAGGAGCGGTGGGAGGAAATCGTAAGTGACCCGCTGCTCAGGGAGCTTCCTTACAAAGTCGAGACCAATGCCCAAGGACAACTGATATTGAGCCCACACAAAGCCCATCACTCTGAGATACAGGAGGAGGTTCAGGAGCTTCTTCGCCATCACGCCCCAAAGGGCCGGCAACCGCCAGAGTATCCAATTGCAACTGATGAAGGGGTAAAACAGGCGGATGTTGTTTGGGTCAGCCGAAATCGGCTGCGCGAGATGAAAAAACCGGTGATCCTCCAACCCTCGCTCCAGAAATCTGCATCGAGATTCTGAGCGAATCGAACACCGTAGAGGAAATGAAAGAGAAACGGACTCTCTACCGGGAGGTCGGTGCTGAAGAGGTATGGATCGTCGAAACGAGTGGCCGAATCCGGTTTTTCGGAGAAGAGGAGCTGGACCAGTCACAGATTGCTCCCGAATGTCCGGACCGGGTGCAGGTATAACGGGCTCTAAAAGACAACCTGTTGCGACGGAACCTACAGCCCTTCCTCGAGGCGATTGGCAAGACGATTGGGCAGGTCGGGGCTCTCTCGTATTTTCTGGGCTGCGCCTTCCACGTCATAGTCCTTCCGGACCTTGCGGTACGAAAACCGGTCGGTGTCGAACACGCCGAAGCTGAGCTTGGGGTTTTGGTCGCGGGGCTGGCCCACGCTGCCCACATTGATTAGATAGCGGTGTCCCGAGCGCACCTGGAAAACGCCCAGGTCGTTGGAGATCACGGCCGGGATGTGGGTGTGGCCCACGAAGCAGACGTCGGTCTCGAAGTGATCGAACTGTGCCCGGGCCGCCGGGTAGGTCGTGAGGCGTTTCCAGGCTGTTGGTGCATCCGGGGTGGCGTGTACGAGGGTGCAGTTCTCGACGGTGAGCGTGAGAGGGAGATTGGCGAGATAGTTCAGCTGTTCGTCCGAGAGGCGGGCCCGATTGTGACGAACGGCTGCCTGTGCGTCGGAGGGAAGGGGGGCGAGGGACGTTTGGTGGGCCACGGCGGCATCGTGATTGCCGAGCACCACTCCCGCACAGTGCTTCCGCACGAGCTCGACGCAGGCTCCGGGGTCGGCATTGTATCCGACGATGTCACCGAGACAATAGGTGGCATCGACGTCGGCCTCTTCAATGGTCTGCACGGTCCGTTCGAGGGCTTCTAGATTCGAGTGAATGTCCGAGATGACAGCCAGTCGCACAGGCGGTGGGGATCGAGCAAAAGAAATGGTGCTTGCTTAATCTAAGCGGCCCTGCCTCCAAAACCAATGCAGGCCCTGTGGGAGGGCCGATTGGGGGTCTGGATGTGTGGGCGGAGAAGGGCAACGTTCGAGGAGCAAGGGGTGGGCGGCGAAGGACGAGCGGCGAGGAGGTGATCGTTCGTGACGTCAGCGATTCGCGCCCACGCACCCGCTCTCCGATTCTCGTCCGGCACGGGATGCGAAGTGGAACCTCTCTCGTTCACGAAAGCATTGTTACTTGCCCCGCTCGGGATCGTCCCCTGTGGGCTGTTCGTATCGTCGGTGGTTTTGATGTCACTGCCTTCTTCATTTTTCCGTCCTTCCTGTCGTGTCCAACGAGACACTCCGCGTCGGCGTGGTCCTTGGCGGCGTCGCCCCCGAACACGAGGTATCAATCATTTCTGCACTCCAGGCTGCGGCGGCCCTCGACCGGGAGAAATACACCCCCGTTCCCATCTACATCGCGAAGGACGGGACCTGGTATACGGGCGAGGCCCTGCTTGACGTAGACCGGTATCGCGACCTCGACGATCTGCTCGAGGAAGCCGTCCCTGTGGCCCTGGCGCCCACCCCGCACGGCCGGCTCGAGCTGCTGGAAGACCGGACGGCCAATGCGGTGCAGCGGCTGTCCCGTCCGCCCGATCGATATACGGTCGACGTGATGCTACTCGGCCTCCACGGGGGGCCCGGGGAGAACGGTGGGGTGCAGGGGCTCTGTGAGACGATGAATGTGCCCTACACCAGTGCGGGCATCTTCGGGTCGTCGCTCGGCATGGACAAGGTGATGTCGAAGCGGGTATGTCGCGAGGCGGGGATTCCGGTCGTGGACTTCGTCGCCTTCCACGAGGATGAATGGGCCTATCAGGAGGAGGAGGGCCTGGATCGGTGTGAGGCCGAGCTCGACTATCCGCTCATCGTCAAGCCGGCTCGCTGTGGATCCTCTATCGGAATTGGTCGAGCCGAGGACCGTGCCGAGCTCGATGCGGCCATCGAGGATGCATTTCGGTACGACGACAAGGTGGTCGTGGAGCATGCCGTACGCGAGCTCCGGGAGATCAACTGTTCGGTGCTCGGAGACCGGCACGAGGCCACGCCGAGCGTCCTCGAAGAACCGATGCCGTCGGACGAGGTGCTCACGTTTCAGGACAAGTACATGCGGGAAGACGGGGAGGACGCGAAGGGAGGCGGCGGGGCCAAGACGGCCGAGTCGGCCCCGGAGGGCATGGCCTCCCTCGACCGAATTGTGCCGGCCCGACTCTCGGACGAGCGGACGGAGACCATTCAAGACATGGCCCTGCGCATTTTCCATCTGTTCGAGTGTGCAGGGGTCGTCCGCATCGACTTTATGATCGACGAGGCCACCGATCAGCTCTACTTCAACGAAATTAACACCATTCCGGGCTCCTTCTCGTTCTATCTCTGGGAGCCCTCCGGCGTCTCCTTCGATGAGCTGGTCGAGCGTCTGGTCGAGATTGCCCGTCGTCGACACCGGGAGCACAATGGGCGGGTCCAAACGTACGACGTAAATCTGCTTGCGGAGAAGAGCCTGAGTGGCTTGAAGGCGGGGGAGCCCGAGTGAGGGGGGAAGAGGAACAGGCCCTTTTGGACCGCGGTTAGGGTGTCCAGATGTATCTTTATCGTTTGTTTGCAGATCACATGTGGTATCGCCTCGTGTCCGGGCTCGTCGCCCTGATCCTGCTTGCAGGGGCGGCGATCGATGGGCATGCCCAGACGTCTGTATCTACGAAGTCGGGCGACCGATCTACGTCGGTGCTCGACGATTCCTTTGTTCGGGAGAATGGCATGACGGGCCTCGACCGTCTCTATAACATGAAGTTTGAAGAGGCCCGGGCTCGCTTCGAGAAGATCAATCAGCGGTATCCCAACCATCCGATTGGCCCCTTTTTGAAAGGCCTGAATCTGTGGTGGACCATCATGCTCGACCTGACGGATACCTCGCACGACGAGGCCTTCTTCGAGCAGATGGATGAGGTGAATCCTCGTAGCGACCATCTGATGGAGCAGAACCAGCATCACTTCGACGCTGCGCTCTTCAAGGGCGCCGCCCATGGGTTTAAGGCTCGATTGCACTCCAACCGGTCGAACTGGTGGAAAACGATCCGCAACGGCAAGACGGCCATCAGCTACGTGCGCGACGTGGCCGACAGAGCCCCGGATGGGGGAGACTACGTCTTCGGGAAGGGCATGTATGACTACTACGCAGCGACTCTTCCCGAGGAGTACCCACTGTCTCAGGCCATCATGTGGGTCCTTCCGGAGGGGAACAAAGAGAGAGGCTTAGAGCTCCTCCGAGAGACGGCCGAGAACGGCCGCTACGTGCAGACGGAGGCCGTCTACTTCCTCGCCAAGATCTACTACCTCTACGAGGACGATTACCGCTACAGTCGGAAATACGTCTCGTGGCTTCGGGAGCACCATCCGGACAACCCGTTCTTCCACAATTTTGAGGGCCGGGTGTATGCCCGGTGGGGGCGATGGGGGCAGGCCCGGAGGGTTTTTCAGGAGATTCTGGACCGCCGGGACGAAGGACGATCGGGCTACACGGTCCACATGGAGGAGCTGGCTCGGTATTACCTGGCTCGCGAACGACTGTACCGGGATCACTATGAGGAGGCGCTCACCCAGTTGGCCGAGCTGGAGCAGTTAACCCGCCGAGAGATCGAGGACACCCGATACCGGATGCTCGGCTATTTGTATCAGGGTATGGTCTACGATGCCCTCGGGAAGCGCGACATGGCCGTAAACCGCTATCGAAAGGTGCTACAACTGGAGGATCACGCCGGGGCACACGAACGGGCCCGGAAGTATCTCGACTCGCCGTACGAGGGGTGACCTTCAGCGTTCAGACGACGTCGGTGCAGTATGACGCGGGCCACAGTCGGCTGTCCGCCGTCATCTCGAGTGTCGCGTCCAATAAGAAGGATGTGAGGGAGCAGATGGGGGACGCTCCCTCGATTCGTGAAGGAAAAACAAACGCCTCCGTCCGAGCGTATCGATTCATCCGTGATCTTCCCTGCTCGACTCGGTGCCACGTGCCATGCGTTTTCGCTATACCGACTGGGACCCTGCCCGCCACGGAAGTCAGAAACCGCTCTTCGAGGAGCTGTTTGACCTCTTTCAGAAGCTGCTCCAGCACACGGCGGGAGACGCCGCCGAAGCCCTCAACTGGTTGACGCAGCTCGATGAAGAGTATGGCCTGACCGAAGACTCGGACCAGGGCATTGGCGACTTCATCGAGGAACTGAAAAAGCGGGGGTACCTGACCGAGGACGAAGAGACGGGCTCGGTCGAGATTACGGCGAAAACGGAGCGCTCCCTTCGACAGTCTGCGCTGGAGGAAATCTTTTCGGAGCTGCGGAAGCATGGACAGGGCGGCCATCGTACGCCCTACGCCGGCCAGGGAGACGAGCGCCAGCCCGAAACGCGCGACTGGACGTTCGGCGACGACGTCACCCGGCTCGACGTGACCGGCACGCTTTCCAATTCCTTTCGGCGCTCCGGCGTTGGCGACGACTGGCATCTCTCGGAGGAGGACTTTCAGGTCCACGAGACCGATCATCACGCCACGATGGCCACGGTGCTGATGATCGACCTGTCCCACTCGATGGTGCTGTACGGCGAGGACCGCATTACGCCGGCGCGGCGTGTGGCGATGGGATTGTCCGAGCTCATCATGACGCAGTACCCGAAGGACACGCTCGACATCGTGGCCTTCGGCA
>CAYXAD010000246.1:0-5276 GCA_964462965.1 uncultured Salinivenus sp. | reverse complement strand
ACCTGGCACGAAGCCAGAAGATAGGTGTCTTAATCATCGGGTGGAACGCCGCCGCAGACAGATGGTTTCCGGCACTGTGACAACGCTTTTCTCACCGACGTTCGGCCGCTCTCGTGACGTACCAAGATCTGAACGTCGAGGTCCAGGGACCTTCCGACGCACCGCCCCTCCTCTTCTTGCACGGCTGGGGAAGCAGTCTCCAGCACATGCGTCCCCTGACCGAAGGCCTGGCCGATTCCTATCGGACGCACGCCCTCGACCTGCCCGGACATGGGGCCTCTCCGCCCCCTCCCGAACCCTGGGGCGTTCCTGAACACGCTCAGCTCCTGTACACATACATCCACGACGAAATCGGAGCGAGCGTCACCCTCGTCGGACATTCCAACGGGGGACGCATCGCCTTGTACCTGGCGAGCAGGGCCTCCTTCGCCGATCGTATCGAACGCCTCGTACTCATCAGCCCCTCCGGGGTTCAGCCGCAACGCTCGTGGGGATACCATCTCCGCTCCAGTGTAGCGAACGTCCTCAAAGCCCCCATTCAAGCCCTGCCCGACCCGCTCCGTACACCCGCCGAAGACTGGCTCCGTCATTCGCTCGTCTGGCGCCTGCTGGGCTCCTCCGACTACAACGCCCTTCAGGGAGTCATGCGCGAAACGTTTGTAAAAACTGTGAATTATCACCTCGATGGTGCCTTGTCCCGTATCCAGGTCCCCACCCTCCTCTTTTGGGGAACCGAGGACGACGCCATCTCCCGCCGACAGATGGAGGTTCTCGAGACCTCCATCGACGACAGCGGACTGGTCGAACTCGAGGGGGCTGGACATTTTGGTCACCTCGACCAACCGGACCGCGTTCTCTCCAGCATTCGGTATTTCCTGGAAAACTCGTAGGAGCCTCGGGGAACTTCGTTGCATTGGGCCGTCCTTCGCACGATCTTTGGCGTAGGTGCGGGCGTTCGACGCGTCCTGGTGAGCACTAGGGCTTGCAGTAGGACTTCTCTTCTCAGTACAGGTCTCGGGCAGCATGACAATTGTTCTTAGCATCTTTGCCCTCATTGCCACTCTGTTCGCAGGATGGCGTGCTATGCGGCGCGTCCGGTTCTTTCTCCACATCTTTCAGCTAGAGACCTACAAGTTTGACCGCTACGGTCGATGGCTTCGCGACCACGTGGGGACCGTCGTTCGCCGTTCCCACGCCGCAGGAACGGGTGTCCTCGTTCTCGCTGCCATTGCCGTCTCCTTCGTCGAGCCGGCCTGGGTGATTCTCGTTGTGCTTCCCCTGTGGGCACTCACGTTCATTTCGTCGCGTCGCTACCGGAGCGACCAGGAGAAGAAGCCGCTTGCCTTTACGGCCCGGATGACCCGCCTCGCCGTGACGACGGGCCTCGTTAGTGCCGTTCCTGTGGTTGTCGGCGGGCTGTATGGGTGGTTTACCGGGACACCCACTGGATTTCTGTGGTATCTGCTCGGCTTCCTCGTTACGGATTTCGGCGCCCCCCTCTGGGTCGGATTGGGGGCCCTCCTCATGCAACCCGTCGAAACAGCCATCCAGGAGGGCTTCAAGCGAGAGGCACGACAGCACCTCGAAGAACGGCCGGACCTTACCGTTCTCGGAATTACCGGATCCTATGGGAAGACGAGCACGAAATTTATCGTGGCCGAGCTGCTCCGGCAAAAGTACAGCGTCTACGCCACGCCCAGCTCGTACAACACCCCGATGGGCCTCTGCCTGGCCGTGAACGAGCACCTCAAGCCCGAACATCAGGTCCTCGTGCTCGAGTACGGCATTCGCTACCCGGGGGACATTGATGAGCTGTGTAGCATTGCTCAGCCCGACATTTCGGTCGTTACCACAATCGGCGTCGCCCACCTCGAAACCATGGGCACGGTCGACGCCATCGCCGAGGAAAAGGGCAAGCTCGTCGAGCGGACCCAACCGGAGGGACCGGCCATCCTCAACGCCGACGACGAACGGGTCGACGCCATGGCCGAACGGGCCCACGGACCGGTCTGGCGCGTCTCCACCGAAGGGCATCCCGACGCCGACATTACCGCTCACAACGTCCACTACGACACGAGCGGCACCTCCTTCGTCGTGCGTGACGACACGGGAACGGAAGCCACCTTTCAGACGCAGCTGCTCGGCAGCCACAACGTGCTCAACGTGCTGCTGGCCGTCGCCGTAGGGCGCAGCCTGGGCCTCCGCCTTCGCCAGATGGCCCACGCCGCCGAACGCATCGAACCGATCGAGCATCGACTGCAGCTCCGCGAGCAGGGCGACGTCACGATCATCGACGACGCCTTTAACTCGAACCCCATTGGCGCCCGCAACGCCGTCGAAATTCTGGGCCAGATGAACGGGGGACGGCGGGTGATCGTCACGCCCGGCATGATCGAGCTCGGCGAACGACAGTGGACGGAAAACAAAACTCTGGGCACTCACATCGCCCGACACGACCTCGATCTGGCCGTCCTCGTCGGCCCCGACCAAACGAAACCCATTCGCGAGGGCCTCGCCGACGCTCAATTTCCGGACGACCGGGTCAAGGTCTTCTCGTCCCTGTTTGAGGCGCAGGAGTTTCTGTCGTCCTACCTCCAGTCCGGCGACGTGGTGCTCTACGAAAACGACCTGCCGGACCAGTACGACGCCGCCTGATTTGGATTGTGGATGTGCAATTTTGGATATTGGAGGGAGCCCGGCAAGTGTGTAAGGTGTGCGCTGAGAGGCTCCTCCCGTAGTTTCCTGCCCCCTTCTTTCGGGGGCCACTTCAAAGTGATACCGAATGATTCAACGTTCAGTTGGGAGCCCTCATTCCTCGTCACTCGCCCACTCGTGGCTCGAGGCACCCCATAGTGCTCCTCCGCTCCCGTCAGCTTTCAGCGGTGACATTTAGGACATCGACCCGTAAGACACGCATGCTTACCCACGAACGTCGGCTTTGGAAGGCCGGATACGAACGAATTGCCGGGCTCGATGAAGCCGGGCGCGGATGCTTGGCGGGCCCCGTCGTGGCGGCGGCCGTCATCCTGCCGCCGGAGGCGGAAATCCCCGCCATCCAGGATAGCAAATCCCTCTCTGAAGAGAAGCGCCTTGCGGCCCGAGAACAAATCGAAGAGCGGGCCGAGGCGTTGGCCGTTGGCATCTGTTCGCCCCAGGAGATCGACACCCACAACATTTTGCAGGCCGCGCTCAAGGCCATGCGCCGGGCTGCCGACGACTGCCATCCCCCTCCCGATTATGTGCTCGTAGATGGAAACCGGTGGGTCGACGAGGCGCCCTGGCCCCACGAGACGGTCGTGAAGGGCGATGCTACGAGCCAGTCCATTGCCGCGGCGTCGATCCTGGCCAAGACGGAACGGGACGCCATGATGCGTCAGCTCCACGAGGAGCATCCAGAGTACGGCTGGAACTCGAACGTCGGCTACCCCACACAGCAGCATTACGACGCACTCAAAAACCACGGGGCCACGCCGTACCACCGGCAGTCGTTCACGCTTTTCCGGGAGGAGTGAGCACATCCTCGCAGGCCTGGACGACAGCGACGACATCGTCCACGACCTCGGCCACCGAACGAGTCGCGTCGACGGTCACGTGGGCGTCGGCGTAGGTGGGGGTGCGGTCGACCAGCATCTCCTCGACCCGGGCCCGCATCCGGTCCGGGGGTAGCGGCGTGCCCTCTTCGTCCTGCAGGAGCGGTCGCTCGTCGGCGGCGTCGCCCACCCGCTCGACCACCGTCTCCGGGGGCACCTTCAGGTACACGACCCATCCGTGCTCTTTGGCGAAGGCTCTGTTGTCTGCATCGACGAGGGCGCCCCCGCCCAGGGCCACGACCAGATCGTCGGCGTCCGTCGTCTGCTGAAGCGCCTTCGCCTCGCGCTGGCGAAACGCTTCCTCCCCCTCCTCGGCAAAGAGGGACGGAATGGACTGCCCCGCTTCCTCCTCGATGCGGTCGTCGAGGTCCAGAAAAGAGAGACCCAATCGATCGGCGACCTTCGGCCCCACCGTCGATTTGCCGCTGGCCATAAAACCGGTTAAATAAATCCGCACGGTTCGAATGTGGAATGTGGAGTTTGGATTGTGGAATTGGGTGTAGGAGTAGGCCCCAAAACGCAACAAGCGGAGTTACAACTCCCCTGAGATGACGCTATCTTAGAGAACCCCTCAACCATAGGAACGGACCGCCGTTGCCAACGGATCGGGAGGGTACCGGAGCAGTTGACCCTCTCGGGACATACAGAGGAACTACCACTTCGAGGCACCACCCTCTTTTAGCATCCTTTTCCCGACTCTCTGAACCCTATCCCCCCACGCCCACACCCCAGTCCGATGCCCCGTTACCGGATGCTCATCGAGTACGACGGAACCGACTTCCATGGGTGGCAGATCCAACCGACGGTCCCCACCGTTCAGGGCGTCCTGGAAGACGCCGTCGCAACGATCGTCTCCTCGGAGTGTCGGGTCACCGGCTCCGGACGGACGGATGCCGGGGTCCACGCCCGCAAACAGGTGGCTCACGTGGACCTTCCGGATGCCGTAGATCCCTTTCAGTTGCGCGGATCCCTCAACGGACTGACGCCCGATGCAATTGCTGTCCGTCGCGTCGAAGAGGCGCCTGACGACTTTCATGCTCGCTACGACGCGCGCCGACGCCGCTATCATTACTACGTGCACACGCAGCCCTGTGCCCTCGACCGTCACACGCGCACAAAGCTCCGCCCCATCCCCGACCTCCAGCGCATGCGAGAAGCCAGTCGCGCCCTCCTGGGACGTCACCACTTTGGTGCTTTCTGCCTCACCCAGTCCGACACCGAAAATCGGGTCTGCACCCTCGACCACGTCCGGTGGGTCGACGAAGAGCGGGATGGCTTCTGGCGCTTCGAGATTGCCGGCACGCGATTTTTGCACGGGATGGTGCGCGCCATCGTCGGCACCCTCGTCGAGATTGGCCGGGAAAAGCGATCGATGGATGCCCTCCCGGACGTCATGGCCACACAGGACCGACGGGCTGCCGGACCGTCGATGCCGCCAGAGGGACTCGTGCTGGAAGCCGTGCAGTACGAGACCGACGTTCTGGGCCAAGACGCCGTTGCCTCGCTTCGGTAATCTGCTCAGCCCCCTCTCGCTTCTCTCCTCTTCTCTGGAAGGAAAATTTTATACACAGGGACTGGACGTACTCGCCACAATGAAGCTCCCTCGGCTCCCACTCCCTGCACGCTCCCACACTCTAAGCTCGACTTTGGCCATTTGAACGCAAATCGGGAGACAGCGTAGGCCGG
>CAYXAD010000245.1:0-5320 GCA_964462965.1 uncultured Salinivenus sp. | reverse complement strand
CGTCGGTCGCTCAGAATGACTTCGGCTTACGTTTTTATGTTGATCTACTTAGAAGGCCCCCTGCCGGGGGCGTTTCTCAAATCTCCGTTCGGAGCTGTGGATCTTGCGGGCGCCGTTCCTTATACTTTGCACATAACCCTACGATGAAGCGCGGTCGGAGCGTCTGTAGTGTGTATTTTTGGGATGATGTCTTCTCCATGAAGGTTGCCAACGCCACGTTCGTGGTCACTGACACCGAAACGACGGGAACCTCCGCCGAGTCCAACCGCCTGATCGAGATTGGGGCGGTCAAACTTCGAGATGGGTCGGTCGTCGATCGGTTTCAGCAACTGGTCAATCCACAGCGCTCCGTTCCGGGCCAGATTACGAAGCTTACGGGCATCAGCACGGGCATGGTGTTCGACGCCCCGACGATCGAGGAGGTCCTCCCGTCGTACCTCGAATTCTTGGGCGACGGCATCTTCGTGGCGCATAACCTGTCGTTCGACGTTCGCTTTCTGAACGCTGAACTCGAGCGTCTGGGCCGTGCTTCGCTGTCAAATGAAACGCTGTGCACCCTCCGGCTCGCCCGACGCCTGCTTCCCGGCCTCGACTCGAAGGGCCTCAGCCGTCTCGCCCAGTTCTACGACATCACCGTCAACGGACGGCATCGGGCCCTCGGAGATGCAGACGCCACGGGCATCGTGCTGAAACGTCTCTTGCGCCAGCTTAACTACGAGCACGAAATTGACACCGTCGAGGAGGTCCTGGCCTTTCAGCATCGGCGCTATCAGAAGGTACGCACGGTGCCCAAGCACCTGAAGCGCATTCGAGAGGAGATCTTGCCGGACGTCCCGGCAGAGCCTGGGGTGTACTTTCTCAACAACGGGTCGGAGACGCCGCTCTATATCGGCAAGGCCAAGTCCCTGGCGGATCGTGTGCGCAGCCACTTCACGGCCGTCGAGTCTCGTAGCGCCCGCAAACGAAAGATGCTGCAGAAGGTCCGAGACGTGACGTGGGAGACGACGGGGACCGAGCTGGAGGCCCTGCTTCGGGAGTCCCGCCTCATCAAATCCGAGAAGCCTCGCTACAATCGAGCCCAGCGCCGATATTACAGCCGTCCGTTCATTCGGCTCGACGTGAGCCACGAGTATCCCACCATCTCGTGGAGCCGCACCGTCGCCGAGGACGGGGCCGAATACTACGGGCCGGTCCGAAATGCTGACCAGGCAGACGTCGTGGTCGAGGTTGCGAGTCGGTTCTTTCGGCTTCGCGAGTGTGACGATCAGCGTCTGCACCTGGGCCAGCGCTGCCTGTATGCAGACATGGATCGCTGTACGGCTCCGTGCGAAGAGCACGATCCGGACGCTTACAACAAGGAGGTCGAACGTGTCCGTGCATTTCTGACGGGTCGTGATCGTTCCGTCCTCGATCGTCTACAAGCTCGGATGGAGCAAGCCTCTGCAGAGCTGGAGTTCGAGAAGGCAGCTGCATTTCGGGACGCCAGAGACCAGCTGGAGCGAATGCTCGACAAGCAACAGGTCGTGGCAGAGCCGGTCCGTCGACAGAACGCCGCCTTCCTTCATTTTGCAGGGGAGCAGGAGAATTCCGTCGACATTTTATTTGTGCGGTTTGGGCAGTTTGTCGAATCGCTCTCGTGTCGCGTGCCGCCTACGGCTGCGGAGCGAGAGGACATCGAGGCGCATTGTCGAGCGCACTATGACCCGACAGAGGAGCGGCCGACGAATCTGTCCAAGCGAGCGGTACACGAAATTCGGTTGTTGTCGCAGTGGACGTACACGCACCGCAGCGAATTGCACGTGGTGCGTTGGGCGCCGGACCAGCCCTCCGAGGTGTTGGCAGAAAAAATTTGTCGTGAGCTCACGGACCAGTCAGTACCGCTGAAACCGACACCGTAGTCGGTGCATCTCGGGAAAGGGGGATCTTTCGTGCTGGGTGTCCCACCGAATCGGTCTGTCTCCACATGTCTCCTCTTGTGAAATCCGGTCCTTTCGGCCGGAAAGGGCGTCAGGGACCGGGTCGACGACGGGGAATGATGTAGACAGCGCGCATGTGTGGTCCGTCCGGCCCATTAAAAACCTGCACATCGCGTTCGCTGTCGGGAAGTAGATCTTCACGAATCGATCGGGAACGAAGAGGCGGAGGCCTGTGAGTCATTCGGACGCGGGGAGTCCCGGCGGCGAAGTCATCTCGGCCTCGACCCGTGACGGAACCCCGAACATTCAGTGTGGGCCTATTCTGGAAGGGACCCGTACAGCATATTTCCCGGGGCCTCCGGATCGTTGGACAGGTAAAACTCCAAGGTGGCTTCGGTGAGGTCTTCTTTCGTCAGGACTCCGTTGTCGCTCCGATCCAGACGACGGAATGCCTCGGAGGAACCGTCCGCTCCCCAAGCTTCGAGCCAATCGGTATACTCTTCTTCCGTGATTTTTCCGGTGCCGGACGTATCCATTGCATGAAACGTGGCTTTTGACGACTCAATCAGGCTTTTGATTACTTCATTGTCTCGAGTTTCGGCTTGCTCCACGGCCGTCTGAAGGGTCGTCCAGAAGCCGATCCACTCGTCCCGACTTACGCGATCGTCTTCGTTTTTGTCAATAGCGGTACAGAGGTCGGTCCACCATCCTAGCACCCGGCGTCGAAGAGATTCGCGGGCGGTTCCATCGTCGAGGTTGCGACGCTTTGCGAGGCGATCGGCTCGAGTCTCGAAGTCTTGAGCCTCGATGTAGTCATTGTCGTCTTCGTCAATCAGGTCGAAATAATGATGTGCTTTTTTGCGTTGAAGGTCCCCAATCATAGCTGTAAATGGACGGTCGGTGAATGGAAGAGTAGAAAGAGGGGGAGAAGTGATGAAAGGCGTTGACTGCTTCTTTCTAGGCTAAGCACCGGAATGGATGAATGAAAGGGGCTCTTTGGCCTCAACAACCGACCGGGGAGGGGATCAGCGTCGGGCGTTCTGAGTGTTCGGCTTGTGGCAGTAGAACGGAGGGCTCTCGTTTATTAGGAGAGTAGATCTGGTGATTCTGTTTGTGACTGGAGGGCGGTGAGGCCGTTCGTGAGCGGCCCAAACGGCTTTTCAGGGAAATACGAATCTCCCATTCTTGTGCGTCCCCTATGCCCTCCTGCTTCGGGTCGTCATGCTCGGCGAACTGCCGATAGCACCGATGGTTTTGGCTCGTCGTCCTCCGCTGGTCTTCAGTCCTCACCGGACGGCTGGCCAAGAATGCACGAGAGGTTTCCGTGAAGGGGATTGGGAAAATGGTTGCGTTCGCGCAGAAAAAATTGTACAGGAACTGCGCCGCCGAGGGATGTACAGGGGGTAGACTCCGCCTCATCCTCTTTCTGTACTACTCGTCAGTAAATTCCTTGAACTAAAAGCTCGAGGCGTCATTTAACCGGGAGTGTGAATTAACGCTTCTCCCCTTGTCTGAGCGTTTCGAACTGCGTACATGGCTTTTCCCCGCGAGCACGCCGCCTGCATCCGGGTCCCAGAAACGACGTATGCTTCGGATGGGTCTGCTTCTCCCGTTCGCGTTTGCGTAATCGATCTGGGGACGAACTCCTTCCACGCTGTTATCGTCGATGCCTATCCGAATGGGAGCTTTCAGATTGTCGACCGCATGAAGGAAATGGTGCGGTTGGGGCAGCATGGCCTCGCCGCCAGTGCGTTGCCGGAAGCGGCCATAGAGCGAGGAATGCAGGCTCTGAAGCGAATCCACCTATTGGCCCGAGGGTGGGACACCCACGAGTTTCTGGCCTTTGCGACGAGTGCCATCCGGGAGGCCGCCAATGGGGGCGTGTTTATCCGTCGAGCGCGAAACGAACTTGGTCTTCGTATTCGACCCATTAACGGAGAGCAGGAAGCCCACCTAATTTTTCAAGGAGTCACTCGGGCTGTGGACGTGCCCGAGCCCAGCCTCCTCGTCGATGTAGGGGGCGGATCCGTGGAGTTTATCGTGGTGGATAAGGGGGAGGAGGTGTTTGCTCGGAGTCTCAAGCTCGGGGCGGCGCGGATGACGGAGCGGTTCGTAGACACCGATCCGATGACTGAGGACGAACAGGCCCAGTTGCGCGCTCACTGCAAGGGAGAGCTCAAAGACGTGTTGGCGGCCTGTCGGGAGCATGGAGTTACGACCATCATAGGGTCGTCGGGGACGATGAAGAGCCTCGCCCGGGTGACGGTCGAGGAGTATGGGGATTCGTCGCGGACCATCTTCCAACAGGCCCTTCCCGTGAGTGAGGTGCGGTTGGCTTTGCGTTGGGTGATGGGGGCGAGCGCAGAGGAGCGTCGGGCCCACGTGGCCATCGACCCGAAGCGCGTCGACCAGATTGGAGCCGGAGCCGTGCTACTGGACACACTCTGTGCAGGGCTTCCGTCTGTGCAGCAGGTCAGGGTTTCGCCCAATGCCCTGCGGGAAGGAATGGTGGTTCACTTCATCGAGGAAAATTATGCCCGTCTTCGGCAAATGGCGTCGTTTCGGGATCCGCGACGGCGAAGCGTGCACGAGATCGCCTTTCGGTTTCAGTGGGAGGAGCGACATGCGCAGCACGTAGCCGCGACGGCGACCTTCCTTTTTCACGTCTGCCATCCCCTGTATGACGGACCGAAGAGCGACGTTGAGCTCCTCGAATACGCGTCTCTACTTCACGACGTCGGCTACCTGATCAGTCACGACGAGCACCACAAACACTCTCGGTACCTCATTAAGAATGCAGACCTCCAGGGCTTTCAGCCCGAGGAGGTTTCCATCATGTCGCTGGTGGCTCGGTACCATCGAAACTCGGCTCCCTCGTCCTCGCACGAGCGCTATCGCCGCTTGCCGCCCGGACAGCAACAGCGGGTGCGCCAGTTGGCTTCCCTGCTCCGAGTGGCGGAAGGGCTCGATCGAAGTCACTTTCAGAACGTCGTGGCTCTGCGGAGTCGCCTGACCGACGACGCCCTCCATCTCTTCCTTGCCACCAAGGGGGATCCCCAGCTCGAAGTGTGGGCCGGGAAGGAGGAGGGGGCGCTCTTCGAAGAAGTCTTCGATCGGACGCTCTACGTTGAGCCGACGACCATTTCCGCACAAGCCAACGGCCAAGCCACTCCTCCGGTCTCCCACGCCACGCAGTCGTGACGTCCATCTAGATGATATGAGGTCGGGTATCTGCAGGCAGGCGGAATGGCTCTATGGAGAAGGGAACTACGAGTGCTGAATCCTTCCTCTGGAGCTGAACCAAGCTTCCTTCATCCGGAGCCGAGTCGGTGTCGTACCGCCGGGAAGTGCTCATTGCGGCGCGGAGGGGGGGCTTTATTTAACCCAAGCTGCGAGGTACGACC
>CAYXAD010000244.1:0-5395 GCA_964462965.1 uncultured Salinivenus sp. | reverse complement strand
GTCCGGTTGGAGCGAGCGATTTTTTTCAAGCACGCGGGGACAGATCGTGCAGCTGCTGCGCCGCCAGGATCAGACCGTGCGCGAGCTCGCCGACACTCTCGACCTGACGAAGAACGCCATCCGCTCTCAACTCACGAAGCTGGAGCGGGAGGACCTCGTTCAGCCGGTGGGCAAACGGCCTCGAGTTCGAAAGCCCGAGACGGTCTACGGACTGACGGAGGAGGCCGAGCAGATCTTTCCCCGGGCCTACGACGTGTTGCTCCGGGAACTGATCGCTCTGCTGGAGGAGCGCGACGACCTCGATGCCGAGGCTCTACTCAAGGCCGCCGGCAAACGGTTGGCCGTTCAGCTGGGTGGGACGAGCACCGGGACGGTCGAGGAACGAGTCGCCGAGGCGCAATCGGTGCTGGAAGAGCTCGGGGGACTGCCAGAGCTGGAGCGGCAAAACGGCTCCATCGTCCTCCGAGGGCACAGCTGTCCCTTTCGAGCCGTCGTCGAGCACCACGATGCCGTCTGCGAGATGGCCGCCGTCCTGCTTGCAGAGATGACGGGGCTGCCCGTGCAGCGGGCGTGTCAGGTCGAGGAGGCCCCGCAGTGCATGTTCGTCTTCGAAGCAACAGGGGACTCGTCAGACGGGGGCGGATGAGGCTGCCTCGCTCTGTCGTTGCTGAAGGACGTACGTCCACGCTACGGCCAGAGTGAGGAAGACCCCACCGGCCAGGAGTTCTCCGGGGACGGCATAGGGGTGGGCCGCCGTGGCCACGTCTCTCACCACCTGGAGCACCACAATGCCGGCAACGACCATCGGAATGAGAGCTCGGTCGTACCGCCAGATCAGAGGGACAGCACCGGCGAAGAGCCCACCAATCAATGCTCCCTGGAGGGCCCACGTGCCGAGGTGTTCGGCCGGGCCGAGCCCCGCCGCCACGAAGCCGAGGGCAAAAGCGCTCCCGAGTGCAGCCATCCGGTGTTTCGTTGCGGCCCGCGTCCAGCGGTGCAAGACGACTGCCACGAGCAGCAGGCTCAGCGTTCCGGCAATGAAGAGGGGCAGGCGGCTGAGGGTTGGATGGAGCCAAGGCACGGCTGCGTCGAGGGCCCCGTAGCTGGACCACGAGGGAGACAGAGACGGGCCGACGTAACCCGTAAGGGCAAGGAGGCCGGCTGCGAGCACGCCCGCTCCGAGTCCGCCCACGATCGGTCGACGAAGAGCGATCGGCTTGTTGCCTCCGATGCGGGCGTGGGTGACCCCGGCGATGAGGCCCATCCCGCCGCTCACGAAGGCGGCCGCAAACAGAGATCCCAGCAGGGTAAGCAGGACCTGATTCAGGTACGGTTGGGCTGTATTGAAGCCTGCGACCGTCGCCGGCCAGTTGTTTGCGGCCCCGGCTGCCATCAGGAGAAAGACGCCACCGGCGACAACCAGAAAGGTCCACGGGCGGAAGGAGCCTTGGGCCCAGTAGACGATGCCCCATCCGGCTCCGCCTAGCAGGATGAGAAAAGCAAGGAGGCCGGTCACCAGGTTGACGATTTGCATCTGGGTACTGCGGCGCCGGGCGTCGCGGCTCCAGGCTTCCGGCACGTGGATGAAGGTCGAAGCGTCCGTGACCTCCGACCCGGCCAGCTCCACCTGAAGACGAGCCTCCCCCTGGTCGAGCGGATAGCCGGTGGTGTCGGCGTAGGTGAAGGTCCAGTCTCGGCGGTTGGGACGCGCCGTGGGCTCGGCGCCCACGCGTTCCAGTTGGGCCGGATTGCGATCGTACCGGGCTTGAATGACGGAGTCGGCGAGCGACCGGGCCGCCGGCTCGGACAGGCTGTCGCCGGGGGCGGCCTCGGGGAGGCGATGCACGATCTCTTGCCGGTCTGAGCCGGGTGCAAGGTGGACGCGATATTCTTCGGCCCGCTCTTCGACCGGGCCCTCGAAGGTGTAAAACCGAACGCGCCAGTAGGGGCCGCTCAAGAAGGTGCCCATGAGCTGGCGGTAGGCCTCCGGGCCGCCCTCCTGCCACACGAAGTCGTCGTCCGTGCCATTTGGGGTTTGTACCGCCGAGGCCATGGTCCAGGCCGACAGATCGACTCCCTCTGCCTCCAACATCGAGCGGGCCGTCGTCTCCGCGTCGGAGCGGGTCATCGAGAGGGGGATCTCAGGGGTCGTGAAGGACGTGCTTCCGACCCAGGCCCCGAGGCCCACGAGGCCCGCGACGGCCAGGGCACCTACAGTGCGCCGGGAGAGGCCGGCGGGAATCGGGAGGGGAGCCGGTTCAGTGTTTGCCTCCTCGGACGGGGACCACGATCGGTTGTAAAACCGCTCGGGGAGGGGAATCCAGCGACCGGTGTGGAGCCGTCCGTAGGCGACGACGAGCAGGGGCACCAGCGTCAGCCCCACGACGAGCCCCTGACTGATCCAGATCCCGGGCGCCGACGAGACAAAGATGGGCAGGGCCATCCAGACGACGTCGTAGGCAAAGTGAAGGACGATTGCCGGCAGCAGGCCGTATGCAAGGTAGAGCAGGCCGAAGCCCAGCGAGGGAAGGATGAGCTCGACGACGCGGGCGTAGGCGGGCTGGGCCGAGTATCCGGCATGTCCCGCCCCAAAGATGATCGCCTGCAGGACCAGGGCTCCCCCAATCCACCAGCGGCGTCCGCCCCACCGATCGCCGATGAGAGCGGCCCCGGCCAGGGGGACGGCCCGAAACAAACACTCTTCCCAGAACCCGGCCTGCAGGGCATTGGCAATGGGAGGCAGCCACGGGGCATATTGTGCCAGGATGTCCGGATTGAAGAGAAGGTCCGACGGCGTCCACCATCCCAGCATCTCCTGGGCATAGAAGTACAGGGTGACGTTATAGGCAAAGAACATCGCTACGAGGAGGTATCCCGCCACCGTGTGGCCGAGGATCGTCGTGCTCCCGGCCGCCTCTGGATTCCACACCCGCCACAGGCGCGGGTGATGCCCGAACGCCACGCGGGTAAGTCCTTCCGCCGCCATGAAGGAAACCGTCACGAGCAGCCCCATGCCCACTGCACTGACCACGGCGATCAAAACTTGCTGGAGGAGAAAGCTTTGGGCGGGCAACGCCGTGTCGTAGCCCATCCAGGCCAGGGGCAGCTGATTGAGGCTGGCCAGAAGCTGAAGGCCGCCGACGATGCCGCCCCAGAGGAGAGCCATGCGCCATTTGAGCGCCCCGCGGCGCAGGAGCCAGAAGAGCCCGAAGAGGCACCCCCCGAGCACATAGAGCAATCCGACAGCGACAAGGCCCCCCACGTTGATGGTACTGTTGGCGGAACGCATCTCCTGGTAGCGTCGCGAAAAGGCCTCCGGCACGTGCACGAAGCGGGTGACCTCGCTAAGGGCCGAACCGCTGACGCCCAGCCGGAGGCGATAGCGACCGTCTCCGAGCTGCACGTCGGGCCGCTCGTAGACGAAGGTGTGGTCCACGCGATCGCTGGGCCGAGTCTCCTGTGACGACGAGATCAGCTCGTAGTGGGACAGGTCCACCTGCCAGTGTCGGGTGGCGTTTTGCTCTGCGATCGTGCGGGCTGAATCGGGGGCGAGGGCGGGACCGGGGGCATCTTCCGGCCACTGCTCCTCGAAGCCATAGGGGACCCCGTCGGGGGTGAATCGAAACTCCGCCTCGCGAGGCTCCTGCTCCTGGAAGTGCCGCACTACCCACTGATACGGCTGGTATCGATCGCTCTCGATCATGCGGCGAAAGGCGTCCTTGCCCCCACCCTCGAGCTCCACGAAGGTTTGCACCTCACTGTCCTGGCGAAACTCGGCGGCCTGCCGGAAGCCGTCCGGGCCGAGATCCAGCTCTTCAGCCTGGGCCCGAGCGCTGTCGAGCGCAGCGGTGCGATCCATCGTCAGTTCCACATTGACAATCGGAAAGGCCCGGGGAAAGAAATGCCAGCTGTATACGGCCGCCCCGACACAGACGACGACAAGGAGGATCCAGGGGAGGGGTTTGCGAAACATGAGGTGCTAGACACTGAGAGAGGAAGGCAAAAAAAGTCCCCAGCCCGCAGACGGACTGGGGACGGAAGTGAAGTTTCCTACGTTCGCAGCCTTACTGAGTCCCCGAGGCCGCCGTGGCCTGATGCTTGATCGACGAGATCGTTCGAGTCATCGTGACGCTTCCTTGAGGCGTCGACTGCTCGAGTTCCGACTTGATGACCAGATGCGGGGCTTCTGTGCGAAGGTGCACGGTGCCGCTGACGTCGTCCTCTCCCATTTGTACGTCCACGACGTACGTTTCGAACGAGCCGGCAGCGGTATCCAGCGTCTCCATTCCCGTGACCTCATAGCGTGCCGTTCTCACGGTTTGCTGTTGAGGGACAAAGACCTGAAGCGACGTCGAAAAGCCCAGCTCCAGGGGCATGGTGCCGAGGGCGATCAAATGAAGGTTCCCCCCTGCGAGCGTGGGGCCGTCAAAGTCGTTTTCGATGGACACCGACTGTCCCCGCATGTCCATTTCGCCGGAAACCGAGGAGTCATCGTAGGTGAGGTCCATCGTCCCGTGGACGAGGCGCTGGTGCTGGGCCCGCGGCCGAAGGGTCGAGCGGTCAGCAACGAGCGAATCGGTGACCGTCCCCTGGGGCGTTTCAGTCTTGTTCACGATGGTCCAGGACTCGGAGCCGTTGGTCGTGGTGGCCCGAAGGGCTTCCGAGGAGGAGAGATCCATGGACCGGCCCTGCATCGTCATCGAGACGTCGTAGGCGAGGGTGGCGGGTTCGAGCTGCGTGCCGTCGATTTGTGAGAAGCCGTTCGGGGCGTCAGAAGCGTCGGCGGTGGCCGTCGTGTCCGGCATCGAGACGGAGTCGGGGTTCACGGTGATCTCCTCGAGGCGGGAGGCGATTCGATCGGTGGCGCTCGTCTGGTAACGCCCGCCGAGTTGTTCGCCCAGGAACTTCTCCATGGCCATGGAAAAGGCCAGGCGATTGTCTTCGTTGCTAAAGCCGTGTCCTTCGTCCGGGGCCACGAGGTACTCGACCGGGTGCCCCTGCTCGTCCAAGGTAGCCACGATCTGATCCGACTCCTGCTGCTTCACGCGCGGGTCGTTGGCACCGTGGACGACCAGGAGCGGCACCTCGATCTGTTCGGCGGAGAAGAGGGGAGACTGCTGCTTGAGCCGCTTGCGATCCTCCTCGTTGTCCGGGTTGCCGACGCGCTCGTACCAGGTGCCCTCCAGGAGCGGCTTCCAGTAGGCCGGGAACGACTCGATGAGCGTGATCAAGTTGGACGGGGCCACGTAGGGCACGCCTGCAGCATAGAGGTCGGGCGTGAAGGTGACGCCGGCCAGCGTCGCATAGCCCCCGTACGACCCGCCAAAGATGCCGACGCGGTCCGGGTCGGCAATGCCTTCGTCGATGAGGTACTGCACGCCGTCGGTAATGTCGT
>CAYXAD010000243.1:0-5408 GCA_964462965.1 uncultured Salinivenus sp. | reverse complement strand
CAGGACCCCGTCAGAATTGCTATAAGGGGAGCGCTCGAGCCCTTCGTCGCTTCTAGGAAAGAAAGGCTCTACTACTGTTTTTCTCTGGGTGCCTTCCCGAAGGTTCTGGGTCGAGGTCAGGGGGAGGAGGGGCCCTGGGGAAAAATGAGAGCAGCGATGCTCCCTTTACGTACTTATAAAGTCTCCGCCGTTCGGATGAACGATTTGGCCGGTCATGTAGGAGGCATCGGCCGAGGCAAGGAATACATAGCACGGACCGACCTCTGCCGGTTGGCCGGCTCGCTTCATGGGGGTGTCCTCCCCGAAGGTCTGGACGTGTTCGGACGGCATGGTCGCGGGGATGAGGGGCGTCCAAATCGGTCCGGGGGCGACCCCGTTCACGCGAATGTCGCGGTCGACCAGTGAGGTGGCCAACGAGCGAGTGAAGGCCACGATGGCCCCTTTCGTCGAGGCATAATCGATCAGGTGAGAACTCCCGCGATAGGCGGTCACCGAGGTCGAGTTCAGGATGACACTTCCCGGGTCCATGTGTTTGAGCGCAGCTTTGGTAAGGTAGAAGAACCCAAAGAAGTTTGTCCGAAAGGTGCGTTTTAACTGTTCGGCCGAAATGTCCTCGAGGGACTGTCGATCGTGTTGCTCCGCGGCATTGTTCACGAGAATGTCGAGCTGGCCAAAGCTCGAGAGCGTCTGATCGACTGCTTCGGGACTGAACGATTCATCCCCGATGTCGCCCGCGAGCAGGAGGCACTCCTGCCCTTCATCTTCAACGAGGGCCTGCGTTTCTTGCGCGTCCTCATGTTCTTCGTAATAGGCCACGGCAACATCTGCTCCTTCACGGGCGAAATGGACAGCGACGGATCGGCCGATCCCACTGTCTCCCCCCGTTATTAGAGCCACCTTCTCGTCGAGCTTTCCACTCCCGACGTAGTCGTCACGAATGAAAATCGGTTCAGGGGCCATTTGCCCTTCGTGGCCGGGCTGTGCCTGGTGTTGTGGGGGGCGCTCCTCCTGCTGCTTGGATGCTTCTTGCTCGATGTCTTCCATAATGGGATCGATAAATGCTTCGGTGAAAGCAGATCGGCGTCTGAAAGGGGCCTTGAGGGTATCCCCCTCAGAGGGGGAGAACAATTGTTTTTCGATGGGAGCCGACGGGGCGTACTGAACTCAATCGTCGTTTTCATTTCGAGCGGATCGACAGGTGTACGGCCGCCGATTGAATGGTGCTCTACCCGGACGTGCAGGAGCGAGATTCTTCTGACCGAGGAGGATTACGCTTGTGAAGGCCCCTTGGACAGGTGTGAATATGTTCTGTTCGAGCGAACGGACAAAATGGGCTCAACGTGGTAGCTCCACCTGAGGCAAGTTTTCCTTTCAACGCCTGACATGGTTGAAAAGGCCGATACACTTCAAGTTGATCTCCGAAGAGCGATAATGGGGGGCGTCGTTGCCGCCTTGGTGACCCTCGCAGGCTCATGGGGGGTTGGGCGCTTGAGTGGGGGCGAAGCAAGAGTCCTGGTCGAGGCCTCCCTTCCCCGAATGCGCGAGTTTTGTAACACCATCATTCTGGCTGCGGGGACCATCCTCGCGCTGATGCTCACAATCCTTGGGATGAGTACGCGAGCTGCTTCCGAGATGAAGGCGCACCATTACCAGCGAATTCGTCAAATCGCCCTCTTCGATACGATTTTGATTGTCGGGGCGACAATTGTCGTGCTCGTCTTCAACGTACCCCTCACGGAGTCTGAAAATGTGCCTACCACCTGGTTCTCGGCATTGTACTATCTCATCTTAGCCTTCACTGCCATGGTTGGAGGGGCTCTCGTTTCCGTCGTCCTCATGATTCACCATACGATCAGTGACATTATTGAAGTCATTGGGCTCGGACGGACAGACAAAGAGGTGGTTGCGGATCAAGAGTCCGATGAAGAAACGGCCGAGACAGAATAGGGCGCATCGCTCAGAAGGAGAGTGCTACGCATTCGTTTTTCCAGTCGCTTTTCTGCCTGGGTGTTTGGTAAGAAGGGGAGTGCAGTTGACGGTCGCTCTTCTATTGAAATGTGCATGGAGCGTGCACATCTGTGAAAAGGTACAACACATCGAACGAGTCCGCTCCGCAGGTATTCTAAAGGATCTGTCTTCGTTGTCCTCGTCGACAGAGGAGCGCAGGCGGGGAGGAAGGGAGAGTTGAGACCTCACATCGGCTCTTCGTCTGGGGCCACTGAGCTGGCGGGGTCAGTCAGAAGATCGGGCAGGACGGGAAAGGAGGTCTGACGTAGCAGTCGAGCGAACGAGGAGAGTGAGATTGGGGACGAGTTTCCACTTAACCACGAAGGAATCTCAGATGCCCAAGCTTCTCAGAGCGAGCTTTGTTTTTTCATGTTGTCTGGGGATTGTTCTTGGTTCTGCTGTTGACTCTCAGGCAGAATCGTTCGTCCGACAGATCCAGCCCCAGCCCTCGGAGGATACTACACGAGGATTGGAGTACGGCTTCGGAGTGGCTACCGGATATAGTCGAATCGGAGAGGGAGGAGCTACGAATCGATACGCCACCCTACGACTCCTTCCTGAGATCTATTATCGCAACCTAGGGATTGGGCTGCTGGCAACTCTTCGGGTGAATCCTCGAAGGGGAGGATTCCGGGAGGAGGACTTCGACGACGTACGGGATTACCTCGCTCTGGTATACTTTCTCGAATATGGGACAGGGGAAGACGAAGACCAATACGGCCGCTTCGGCAGCATCGAAGAAACGAGTCTGAGCTACGGACTCTTCGTGGATGGGTACACAAATGCCCATCGGCTTGATGATCCGATGCGGGGCTTCACGGGGACCTACACCACTAGTCGGTTTCGTGTTGAGGCCCTCTACGCTGACTTTGCGAGTCCGAGCGTGTTTGGCGTTCACACGGCGTACCTTCCTCTGGGCACGGCGGAAGACTCATCTCTACCGCAGGTGACCTTAGGGGTGGGACTCGCCGGCGACTTCGACGACGAGGGCGCGCTGGTCAATCCGTCAGATCCGGGCGAGCCCTTCCTGATTGGCCCCGCTTCGCCCGAGGAGCAGAATGTTCCTCGCGGCGTTGACGACGGAACTCTCGTTATGTTGGGAGTGGATGCAGGGGCGCGATGGCTCGACACGGAGACCGTTTCGATGCTCTCCTTCGTGGAGGCAGCGAAGATCTTTGACTACGGAATTGGAGCGTCCCTCGGGGTGCAAGGAGCCGCGCGCGTGGATCGGCTTCGACTACGGGCTCGGTACGCCCAGCGAATTTTGGGAAAGGAGTTTTTGCCGAACTACTTCGACCCCTCTTATGAAGCAGAGCGTCTCCGAGAGGTCTCTATGTCCACCCGTCAGGGAAGCGATCTCCCGGCGGTAGACACTCGGCGCAATGACTTGGCCGGGCGACAGCAAGTGGGCACCGGGTACAACGTTCAGGTGCACGCGGAATACGAGGATGTATTTGACACGACGGTGGGCTACGAGACGATCTGGGGGGAACCGAACACCGGACGGTTCAATTTTGACTTCGAGCTTCGTACCGCTCAATTCCCGGTATCCATTCGAATGGGGTATCACCGATTTGACATGACGTCGCTGGGCGATATTTTCTCACTGAGCGGAGAGAACGTACTCTATCGCTTCGGGGTGGCTTATGAAATTCTTTCGCCTCTCCGAATAGGGGTCGAAGCCCGACAACACTTTGAGACCGTTTACCGGGACGGGCGAACGATCGGTCAGAGGAAACAGACGCGCATAGAACCGATGATTCACTTTGTTCTTCGCCTCTAACAGTGACCACTGCAATACGGATGTCCGATCCGGGCCAGCTTCTCAGCAATCCTTCACGGAGTTGGCACGTTGAGCGCTTGAAACGTGTCGTCCCTTCGCCATACCTTTGCGATATGGATGACACGTGGCCGTTTCACCACGTGCAAGCGTTCCTTTCGTCATTCTGCTCATCGGCAAACGCGAGACATCCGTGCCTTCAACACTTTCTGGGACCCTTTCTTACATCAAAAATTTTATCCAGGATCGGGACGTTGCGGCCGTTGCCCCGTCCTCGACTTTCCTCGTAAAGAGGGTGTGTAAGTGGATTGACTTCGACGAGACAAATACGATCGTTGAGTACGGCCCCGGAAATGGGGTATTTAGTGAGTACATCCTCGACAATATGACGTCGGACTCCACGCTCCTGCTCATCGAGAGCAATCCCGATTTTGTCGAGATGCTCGAGGAGATGACGGAAGACGATCCACGAGCCATTGTCGTCGAGGATCGCGCAGAGAATATTGTCGACATCTTGGAGGAGCAAGGGATTGAAGAGGCCGACTACGTGGTGTCTGGCATTCCGTTCTCGTTCCTCGACGAGGATGTAAAGCACGAGTTGCTGAACCGCACTCGGGAGGTTCTGAATGAGGAGGGGAAATTCTTGGTCTATCAGAATTACAACCACATGGAAGAGCCCCTTCGGGCGCATTTCCCACAGGTCAAAAAGGAATATGAGCTCCTGAATATTCCTCCGATGTTTGCATACGAGGCGTTGAAGCAGGAAGGCTGAGCCGCCGGTTCAGTGTTGGTGCTTGCCGAGCCGGCACTTTCATCGTTCTCCGAGTCACAGCATTCCTCTATATGTTTGTTGCGGGCAACTGGAAGATGAATACAACTGTACCAGAAGGGCGTCGTCTGGCTCGGTCGATTGCCGAGGGACTTGAAGAGCGTGGAGGGACGTTTGAGACGGTAGACCTTGCTGTCTGTCCCCCTTTCGTTCATCTTCCAGTTGTCGCCGAGGTGCTGGCGGAGACGCCTGTAGCCGTGGGGGGGCAGGACATGCACGCTGAAGACGAAGGGGCCTTTACCGGAGACATTTCGGCTGGAATGCTTGCCTCTGTGGGATGTACGTACGTCATCCTCGGTCATTCCGAGCGCCGCCAGTATTACGACGAGACTGACGAGGACGTCAACCGAAAGGTGAAACAGGCTCATCGTCGCGATCTCGTGCCCATCGTTTGCGTGGGCGAAACCCTCGAGCAGCGGAAGGCCGGGGACGCCGAAGGGGTCGTCCGTGCCCAACTCGACGGCGCACTTGCGAACGTGGACGTTGCTGCTCCAGACCAGTTGGTGGTGGCCTACGAGCCAGTGTGGGCCATCGGGACGGGAGAATCGGCTACGCCCTCGCAAGCACAGTCCATGCACGCGCTAATTCGGGACGATCTCACGGAGCGATATGGGGATGAGGTTGCTGGGGGGATGGAATTGCTATATGGGGGAAGCATGAAACCACATAATGCTGCGGAGTTGACGGGGCAGCCGGACGTGGACGGTGGACTCGTTGGCAGTGCAAGTCTCGAGGCCGACAGCTTTTTGGGGATTGCCGATCGGGCTGCCGCCGTCACCCAGGAGGCCTAAG
>CAYXAD010000242.1:4145-5421 GCA_964462965.1 uncultured Salinivenus sp. | reverse complement strand
AGCACACCGGTCGCATCATCGTCGACCAGGATCTCTACAACGAGACGGTCGACGAAATGAAAGAAACGCTGGACCTCTAATCGCGCAGACGGCCTACAAGCCGCTGCGCTTTTTTTGTGGCCCCGTCCGTTCGGGACCTACCTCTCGAACCTCGGGGCCCTTGCTGCGTATTTATAGACGGTGGGTGAGCCGGGTCATCGCTCCGTCGTCTGGGGCATCGACGCTCCAGGCGGCAGTGAGGAAAGTCCGAACACCACAGGGCACCGTGCTTCCTAACGGGAAGGCTCCGGCGCACGTGCGCCGGTGTGACGGCACGTGCAACAGAGAGAAGTCCCGCCGGCCCGACAGTTGTCGGGCCGGGACGGGGTGAAAGGGTGCGGTAAGAGCGCACCGGCGTTCCTGGTGACAGGAGCGGCCAGGCAAACCCCACGGGGTGTAAGGCCAAGACGCACCGTGCCCCGACCGCTGTCGGGGCAGAGGTGGCCCGCCGACGCCTCCCTCGTCGGGAGGGACGGTGCAGGTAGGCCGCTCGAGGCTGCCGGTGACGGCAGTCTCAGATAGATGATGACCTCCCCACCTCCGGCTGAGCGCCAGCGTGGGTAGACCAAATTCGGCTTACAGGCTCACCGCACTGCTCGTACACGAACGGCGGCCTCCTGGATGGGGGCTGCCGTTCGTCTTTTTGTCCCGTTTTGGCGGAAACACTTGGCCTCAAATAGAAATGGCGAGGCGCCGGAGACACCTCGCCATCCTCAGATCCATAAAAGAAGGGTCAGTTAGTTCCCTCCATTCCCTGGGTTCCCTCCGCCCTGCTGTCCCCCACCTTGGCCTTGTCCCGGGAGGGGAGCCGCCTCACCACCTTGCTGGGCCCCCGGTGCGGGCGCCTGTTGCTCGGTTTGTCCCTGTCGGGCCCGCTCCTGAATTACACTCTGTTGCTGCCCTTCGTCGACAAAGAAGTTCGTAATGACACAGAGGGCAATGAAAATGGCCGCGAGCGTCCAGGTCGCTTTTTCCAATACGTCTGGAGCCTGACGAGTCCCGAGCACCTGACGGGTGGCCCCACCAGAGGCAATACCGGCAAGCCCCCCGCCCTGTCCACTCTGCATGAGAATGACCAGGATGAGGACGGCCGCGATCAGAGCAATGAGGACCACCATAAACGTAAACATAACTTTCTACCGTCCGCTTTTCGAAATTTCGTTGCTAAGAAAGGGGCACCCGGCGGGTCCCCCAGCAAGAGTTCAAGCCCTTCGTTCCACTCTGCCCCCTACGAAGC
>CAYXAD010000242.1:0-4135 GCA_964462965.1 uncultured Salinivenus sp. | reverse complement strand
ACTGTCGATAAATGGGAAGGCCCTGAGCCAGCCTCAAAGAATCGTCCAATCGATCCACACACTCAGAAAGCTACGAGGTAGGCGATGTTTCGTTCACGTGCGCGGCGGCATATACCAGCGCCGTGATCGTTTTCATGTCCTTTAAGTCTCCGCTCTGTGCTCGGGCAATCGCTTCATCGAGCGGCATCTCTACGACTTCTATGAACTCCCCGTCCGCCAAATCCTGCGTTCCCCGTTCGAGGGAGTACGCTGCATACACGTGAATGACCTCGTTGCTATACCCGATGCAGGGATGCGCCGCACCGAGGTGCTCAAATCGTCCAGCCCGCCACCCTGTCTCTTCCTCGAGTTCCCGGGCGGCTACCTCCTCTGGATCTTCTCCGGCTTCATCGAGCTTGCCGGCCGGAACTTCCAAAAACGTGCGACGCGGCGGATATCGAAACTGTCGGACGAGAAGAGTCCGCCCATCGTCAAAAATCGGAACGATCGCCGAGGCCCCAGGATGGTCAATCCACTCTCGCGCCGACGTCGATCCGTCGGGAAGACGGACCTCATCCCGAAAGACCTCCAGAAGAACCCCATCGACGAGCTGTTCTGAAGAGAGCGGTGCTTCGGAAAGGTCGCTCATAGATGGACAAGGATCCTCGTAAATTATACTGTGCCCTCAACGAGCCCCCTACCCGCGTGCTCCGGCTCTGTCCGTTTTTCATATATCCCCAACCTCGTCGTTTTAATCTGCGAGGAACCGCGATAAGAAGACTCGAGCCACATGGGCTCCCTTGAGCGAAGGGGTCTACTTCCAACGTGATGCGGAATGATTCAGGATTTGGCTAGAGCGCCCTCATCACTCATAACTCATTTCTCGTGACTCATACACTCGTGCGAGTGATTGTGGCGGATCGTGGCGAATCAGTCCTCAGCGGTACCACTTGAGAACAGAACCCAGTACACGGCTCGCCTGCTGTTGCCTGAACCTCTCGGTTTAGACAGAGGTCCCATTCCCGTGTCGTTGCCGAGCAAGAGTGGTAGCAGTGAGGGCTGTCAGCGCCGCCGTTTCTGCTCGAAGTCGACGGGGCCCAAGCGTAACGGGCGTCCCGCCGGCATCCAATACATCTGCCACTTCCGTGGAAGCGAAGCCCCCCTCCGGTCCGACCAGAATCAACACGGACGATGTCCTCGGCACGTCGTCCATTGCCTCAAGAAGAGGCACGGCTTCCTCGTGCGGATGGCAGAGAAGTATGCTCTCAGCGTCATTGCTGTCCAGGAGCTCTTCCAACGACTGAGGAGACGCCAGTGTCGGCAAGCGACTTCTCCGGCACTGCTTGAGCGCAGCCACCATGATGTTTTGGAGCCGTTGCTCCCGAATGCTTTCCGCTTCCGTTCGAACCGTGTGGAGAGCGACAATTCGAGTGACCCCAAGCTCGACGGCCTTTTCTACGAACGTTTCGAACCGTTGGCGTTTTTTGAGCAGGCCGAGGGCCACGGTCACCTCCCCGTCGGGCTCTCCCACGTCTTCCGTGTGCTGGAGGATGGTCCCGACAACCTGTTGAGGAGCGAGGTGATCGATGCGAACCCGGTACCAGTTTCCCCTTCCGTCCACGACAGGAATCGTATCGCCTTCCTGCACCCGCAAGACAGTCCGAGCATGTCGGGCTTCCTCCTCCGGAAGAACGACCCGCTGCTTTCGAATGCACGAAGGGGGGGCGTAAAAATTGGTCGTCATCACAATCGGTCGAGAATGAAAAGCAGAAGTCAGGGGTCGAGGCCGTAGTCGGAAACCACCGTATCGACCCAGGATAATGCCCTCTGACGTAGTTGGTCAAGAACGTGCTCACTGACCGGCGGACTCAAGGTAGTGAGGGCCGGACGTAGCTCCTCGGTCGACAAAAACATCCTTGCGACCCCAAGTGGCCTTTTCCCGCCGAGGGGTTGACTCTGAGCTAAGTGACACCCTCCTTACGAAATGGCGTTGCCTCAAGCAACACGGCCCCGACCACTGGGTATAGGAGGTGTCGTTATGGCCTGCTCATCGTGGGCACACGTCTATATGCAACTTTCTCGTCTCACTGGACTCGTGCTCGTCGGGGCTGCCCTGCTCGCCCTCGGTGTCGGCGACCCCCCTCGAGCCTCCAGGTCCCTCGAACCCGATACCGAGCTGTGGGTTGCACCGACGAAAACACCCGTCGGCCCTCCCGTAGACACCCTGCGTCCCTCCGTCGAGGCGGGCGAGCCATTGATCCTCGATCTTCCCGCTGAGCTTGACGCTTCTCCGGTGAGCCAGTATTCTCTGATCCAGGGCCCGTCCCTGAGCGGAGTGGCCGGGCACTCGTTCACCTGGGTGACTCATTCCGTGGAGCCGGACACCTACGAGGTGACGCTTCAAGCTAACCGCCCTGACGCCTCCCCGGATACGCTCTGGCTTCACGTCGAGGTACACGAGTAAGCGCCTCCGCCCTCTTCATCCGTTCGTTGGACTCGCCGTTCCTCCCCTCTGTGTCCCTCGAAGCCCTTTCCCCCACCGATCAACACCGTCGCATTTTTCGCCAGGATCTGCTTCAGTGGTACGACGAAAACAAACGATCGATGCCCTGGCGAGAAACCGACGACCCCTATCGAATTTGGGTCGCCGAGATCATGCTTCAGCAGACCCGGGTGGATACGGTACGGGACTACTACCATCGATTCCTCGACGCCTTTCCCACCGTGGAGGCCCTTGCCGACGCGGATCGAGATGCCGTCCTGAAGCAGTGGGAAGGCCTCGGCTTTTACGCCCGAGCCCGTCACCTTCACGAGGCCGCCCAACACGTCGTCGAGGCACACGACGGAGAAGTCCCGGAGACCGAAGAGGCCATTCAGGAGCTGAAGGGCGTGGGGCCCTACACGGCCGCGGCCGTCCTCTCGATTGCCTACCAGAAGTCTCACGCTGTCCTGGACGGCAACGTCATTCGCGTCCTCTCGCGGGTCTTTGCCGTGGACGAAGACGTTACAACGAGTACCACCAAGCGACACCTGCGACGCGTAGCCAATGAGTTGCTCGATCCGGAGCGACCGGGTGACTTCAACCAGGCAATGATGGAGCTCGGAGCGCTCGTCTGCACGCCCAACAGCCCGAGCTGCAACCGCTGCCCGGTGCAGGAGGCCTGCCAGGCTCACACAGACGGCACCCAGACGAACTATCCCGTGACGCCCGAATCGACACCGGTGCCCCACCACGACATCGCCGTCGGGCTCATTTTTGAGGATGACCACCTTCTCATTCAACGTCGACCGGACGAAGGACTGCTGGGTGGACTATGGGAGTTTCCGGGAGGAAAGCAGGAAGAGGGCGAATCGCTAGAAGCTGCGTGCCGGCGAGAAGCCAAAGAAGAGCTCGGCGTCGAACTCACGGTCGAAGAGCCGTTCTATACGCTCTCCCACGCCTACTCTCACTTCAAAATTACTCTTCACGCCTTCCGGTGTCGCATCGCCTCGGGGACCCCTACCTCCCGAGAAGATCAACCCTTACGATGGGCAAAGATTGAAGAGCTGGACGACTATGCGTTTCCTCGGGCGAATCGCCGACTCATCGAAGAACTGAAACGACGCCAAACCTCTCCCTCTCTCTTCGATCAGACGGAAACCACTTCCTAACTAACGGCGTGTGCAGGTTTTAGGAATCTCCAGACTCGTCCGTCCTCCGGGGAACCGGATAATCGGTTCAGAAAGAATCTCCAAGCGACCGGGGGGGTCTTCTTTGACGAAGGGACGACGCGCGCGTCGACCCTTCGATACCGGGAGAGGAAGAACAGTGAAGGACCCTCATCACACAGATCGTGCCGACCGACCCCATCTGCGATTGAGAAAAAACCTTGCACACCAGGTTAACTCGCCCAGCAAAAGAAGCTTAAGAGTCTGTTTTGATTTTGAGTCGGAAAGTGAGAGTGAAGATCGATGAGGCGAACATCGGCCGAGGAGGAGACGCGTAGTGGAACTACTCGTTGACGAAGAGGCCGATTTGCAGCCCATCGAGACCGCTCGTAACCCGAGGCATAAATCAAAACAGACTCTAAGAAATAGTCATTCCGTAGGGAAGCTCGAAGCGCTGCGAAACGGGCCCCCTCAAAAGAGATTAACGCTCCTCCTCTTCTCCAAAGAG
>CAYXAD010000241.1:0-5484 GCA_964462965.1 uncultured Salinivenus sp. | reverse complement strand
ATCCACACGTCCAACTCTGGACGGGCCGTCTTCAGGCCCGTGGCCATGGCGGGCGCCCGACCGTGGATGGAGTGCACGCCGTAGGTGTTCATGTAGTACGGAAACCGCCCCGAGCAGCCAATGCCGCTGATAAAGACCACGTCCTCCTTGTTGACGTCGAGCTCGGGCAGCAGGCGTTGCACCTGGGCCAGGATCACGTAGTCCCCACAGCCGGGGCACCAGCGCACCTCCTGGTCGCTCTGGAAGTCCTCCCGGCTCAAGCTCGGCTCGTCCGCCGCAGCCCCGTCGCCTCCAAATCCCGGCGGCAGGGTGGGACCCTCGTCGTCGCCCCCTGGAGCCGCCGGGGTTTTGGTCGCAGGAGTTCCCTGCTTTCCCCGACTATCCCCCAGGCCCGGGGGAAGATCCGGCTTCTTTGTCCCCGAAGTGGTCGACTCGTCAGAAGGACTGTCCTCCCCCGAAGCCTCCCTCTCTGAGGAGAGGCTCGCCGGGAGATCCGGTTTTCGGGTTCCGTCAGGTCTCTCGTCGTTACTCATGGATGATCACTACTCACTTTTTCATCAGATGTGGAGACGCGCCATCGGCGCGTCTTTACGGGATGGACCTCGCCATTCCGAATCGAAAATCGAAGATCGCCAATCGTCACACGTCCCAGGTCAGGATGTCCTCCTCGGACTTTTCCTTGTCCTCCCACTCCTCGGCATTTTCTAAGGGAGGGGACTTTTCGGTAATGTTGTAGCCCAGTTCTTTCCATTGTCGGGACAAGTAATCATTCCACTGATAGTAGTGCTGGTATTCCTCCGGCACCTCCCCCTCTGCATAGATGGCTTCCACCGGACACGTGGGCACACACGCATTGCAGTCGATGCACTCGTCCGGATGGATGGTCAAAAAATTGGGCCCTTCGTAGAAGCAGTCGACCGGACAAACCTCCACGCAGTCGGTGTATTTGCAGTTGATACAGGGTTCGGCGACGATGTAGGTCATTCTCGATGTAGAACTGGATGAACAACTCGGTCAGTCGTCAGGCCTCAGCACTCAGTGGTCAAGGAAAGCGTTTATCTTCTGTGCGATTTCGGGCGCCCGGAAGGGCTGCCCCTGCACCTTGTTGAGTCCTTCAAAAGGGCGGGCGTATCGGTCCCGCAGCACGCTGAGTAGTTGACCACCGTTGAGTTCAGGAACAAGAACTTGGTCGAAGCGCTCGACGAGGTCGTCGAGGTCATTCGGGAGGGGGCTCAGGTATCGAAGGTGAATGCTGCTGACGGAGGCCCCTTCCGCCTGGAGCCGATTCACGGCCGTGTCGACGGCCCCCTTCGTAGAGCCCCAACCCACGACGAGCAGATCCCCCGACGCAGGCCCGTTCACCTCGAGCGGCGGTAGGTTCTGGGCAATGCGCTCGATCTTTTCCGCCCGCAGGTCCACCATCTTCTGGTGGTTGGCGGGATCGTAGCTCACGTGGCCGGTCTCGTGCTCCTTCTCCAGTCCCCCAATCTGGTGCTCTAGGCCAGGTGTACCGGGTCGAGCCCAGCCACGAGCGAGCGTCTCGTCGTCCCGCACGTAGGGATGAAAGGTCTCACGCCCCTCCCCGTCGAGACCATTGGTCTCCTCGGCAAAGGACACGTCGATCGGTGGCAGATCGTCGGGAGCAGGGACCTGCCAGGGTTCGGCGCCGTGGCCCAAATAGCCGTCGGCCAGGACGAAGACCGGCGTCATGTACTTGGTCGCGATCCGGCAGGCCTCGTAGGCCACCTCGAAGCAGTCGGACGGCGTGGACGGGGCGAGGACGGCCGCCGGAGCTTCGCCGTTCCGTCCGTACAGCGCCTGCAGAAGGTCTCCCTGCTCCGTCTTTGTGGGCAGGCCGGTCGACGGCCCACCGCGCTGCATGTCGATCACGACCAGCGGAAGCTCGGTGATCACCGCCAGCCCAATGGCCTCCGTCTTGAGCGACAGGCCGGGCCCACTGGTGGCCGTAACGCCGATATGACCGCCAAACGAGGCGCCCACCGCCGACGTCACCGCCGCAATTTCGTCCTCCGCCTGTACGGTCCGGACGCCAAATTGCTTGTGCTGACTGATCTCGTGCAGAACGTCGGACGCCGGCGTGATCGGGTACGAGGAATAGTAGATGTCGAGCCCACTCTTCTCCCCGGCCGCCACGAGTCCGAGAGCGAGGGCCTCGGCCCCGCGCACCGTGCGGTACGTACCCGGCGGCAGGTCCGCCTCGCGGATTGCATAGCGGTTGGCAAAGAGATCGGTCGTTTCACCGAAGTGGTAGCCTTTCTTCAGAACGTGGAGATTGGCCTCTAGGATGTCCGGCTGGTCTTCACATTTCGACCGGATCCACCGAATGGCGGGATCCAGGGGCCGCGAGTACAACCAGGACGCAAGTCCGAGCGCGAACATGTTCTTCGCGCGGTCCTTTTCCTCCTGCCCGAGCGGATGCCCGTCGAGGGCCTCTCGGGTTAGATGCGTGAGTTCCACCGGGATGATCTGATACTCCCTGAGCTCGTCGTTCTCCAGCGGATTTTGGTCGTAGCCTGCCCGCTGGAGGTTTCGGTCTGTAAAGGCATCCTCGTTGACCAGCAGGGTGCCCCCTTTCGTTACTCGATCGCGGTGCACCCTCAGGGCGGCCGGATTCATGGCCACGAGCGTGTCGACCTCCTCCCCGGGCGTCCGCACCTCGTTGGCACCAAACTGAATCTGGAAGGCACTCACCCCATAGGTGGTGCCGGCCGGCGCTCGAATTTCAGCCGGGAAGTCGGGAAGGGTCGCCAGGTCATTCTGAGCGTGAGCCGTGGCGCGGGTAAACTGTGACCCGGCCAGCTGCATGCCATCGCCGGAGTCGCCGGCAAAGAGGACCGTGGCGTCCGCAATCGCCTCGGGCTCAGTGGCCTCTTCGTCTGTAAGGACGGGCAAATCTAGCTCCATCTGCTTAGGGGTGGATGTGTGTAGGTGTGGATGGTTGGAAGGGTGTCACTGTCCTCCGCCTTGCTTCCGGTCTTCCTCTTCTAGACATCCATCCTTCCATCCCTCCAGCCGCTCGGCGACGGCCGAGCCCACGATGGATTCGATGCGAGCAATCGCATCCCCGCGACGGTCTTGACGCAGCAGGTCGAGCACGTCAGCGTCGACAATCTCGTACCAGCGGTCGCGACGCTCGTCGAAGTCGGGATACTGCTCGGCCATCGGCTCGCGCAGGTCCTGCATGATGTGCAGAAACGTCTCATACTCGGGGCCAAAGGTCTCCTCCATCTCCTGCCGGAGCCGTACCGACAAGGCCGGGGCCGCCCCGG
Organism: uncultured Salinivenus sp.; assembly: GCA_964462965.1. Classification (GTDB taxonomy): domain Bacteria; phylum Bacteroidota; class Rhodothermia; order Rhodothermales; family Salinibacteraceae; genus Salinibacter. Next base: position 2,194 of record CAYXAD010000241.1, on the reverse strand, counting down.
TCGTCGAGATGGAGATGACGAGCGGCCCCTTCCGAATGAAAGAGCCATTGAAGAAATTGCAGTGCGGGATGTCGTCCATCGCATTGAAAAGGACGTTGCGCTCCTCGGCCTCTTTCCAGATGGGATGCGTCCGCTCCGGATTCGTCTCACTCACGATGGCGAGAAAGGCATCTTCGAGGTCGCCATAGCGGTACTCCCGAGCGATCCACTCGATGGCGCCCTCTTCGGCCCACTCCTTCAAGGAATCCAGTGGATCCGGCGCGATAAGGGTCACGTTGGCATCCACCTCGAGCAGCTCGCCGACCTTGCGCTCGGCCTCGTGGTTGCCGCCGATGACGACAGAGCGCTGCTCGTGGAGGTTGTTGAGAAAAACGGGATACGGCTTCATACCGGTGTGCTCATCTAAATTCGGGAGTGCAGAAACACGTCGAAGCAACCCTTGCACAGACCGATGCGCAACAATGCGGGTTGAGTGTCGATCTTATTCGTTACTCTGGGACGGGAGCGTGGGAGTGGATGGGCGCCGGGGTCCGTGGGGGCTCTGTGGCCTCAAGCGTCACTCGCTCCTGGATGGGAAAGGCCCCCCGGGCCGACGAGGACGGCTCAAACCAGTCCAGCGCCGCCCCCCACTGTGCAACTTCTCCCACCACGATGGTGGCGGGCGAATTGAGGGACCCAAGGCGCTCTTCGATGGACTGCAGGGTCCCCTGAACCACCGTCTGGTTCGACGTCGCCCCCGCCTCGATGACGGCGACCGGCGTCTCGGGAGCGCGCCCCTGCTCCACGAGCTTTTCTGCAATCTGGGGCAGACGCCGGAGGCCCATCAAAATGACGAGCGTGTCGACGGAGGTCAGGTGCGCCCAGTCCAGCGCGGTGTCGTCCATGGCACACGTGTGGCCCGTCACCACGGTGAACGCCCGAGAACGACCACGATGGGTCACGGGAATTCCGGCATAGGCAGGCACCCCCGTCGCACTCGAAATGCCAGGAACCACCTCGAAGGGGATGTCGGCCTGCCGCAGGTGCAGGGCCTCCTCGCCCCCTCGGCCAAACACAAAGGGATCGCCGCCCTTCAGGCGCACAATCTCGCGTCCCCGCCGCGCCTTGGTTGCCAGCAGGGCGTTGATTTCGGCCTGGAGCACCTTGTGCTCCCCCGGCGCCTTGCCCACAAAGAAGAGCTCGGCGCCCGGGTGAACCTCCCGCACCAGGTCGGCGTGAACGAGGCGGTCGTACACGACCACGTCGGCCGACTGGAGCAGGCGCTGCCCGCGCACGGTGATGAGATCCGGATCACCCGGCCCGGCCCCCACCAGGTAGACGGTGCCATACTGTGTGCTGCGTCGTGCCATTGGCTTGAGTCGATTGGTGTATCAATTGGGCAACGGAGCGGACGAACGCCTCACTTCCACACGTCCACCCTTCCACCCGTCCATCCTTATCCGTGAACCTCGGCCTGAATCTGTTCGGCCTCTCGCTCGAAGTGGCCGGTCGAGATCGGGCAGTTCATGCCGCACTCTTTGGGGGCGTCTTCCTCCCACCACCAGCGTCCTTCTCGCTTCTCTTCTGAATCCTCCGTCGGGCGCGAGCACGGTTCACACCCGATGCTGGTGTAGCCTTGGTCGTAGAGAGGGTGGGAGGGCACTCCATGCTCGGTATTGTAGGCCTTCACCTCGGCCTCCGTCCAGTTGGCGAGCGGGTTCAGCTTCACGACGCCGTCGTGATCGTGGTCGAGCTCGATCTTGTCAATGGCCGCCCGGGACGCCCACTCGTCCCGGCGCAGCCCCGTGACCCAGGCGTCATAGTTCTCCAAGGCCTTCGTCAGGGGACGCACCTTCCGGATGTGGCAGCAGAGGAAGCGATTGGACACCGAGTGGTAAAAGAGATTGACTCCATTCCGCTCGACCATTTCTTCTACCTCTCGGTGATCGGGAAACAGCACCTTCCAGTTGGCCTCGGGATAGCGATCGCGGACCTCGTCCATAAACGCCAACGTCTCCTCCGGCAGGCGCCCGGTGTCTACGGTCAGGACATCGATCGAGGGATCGATCTGGTACGCCATGTCGAGAATGGCGAGAGAGTTGCGCTGGAGCGACGTGACCAGCGCAATCCGATTGCCGAAGGTCTCGATCCCCCATCGAATTACTTCCGAGGGGGGCTCGAACTCGAAGTCCATGGCAATCTCGCCAATCTCTAC
>CAYXAD010000240.1:0-5500 GCA_964462965.1 uncultured Salinivenus sp. | reverse complement strand
TAGGAATCCAGATCGATGTGTGGGTTGGCCCGAATTTCAGTGATGGTAATGGGGAAAAAGGCTCCCTGTGTGGCGTTCGTCCACTCCGGAGCCGGATCCTCAAAACGATAGTGATCGGCCAGGCGCCGTCCCTGTAAGAAGAGATTCACCTGCCGGCTGTGGATTAGCAACTCACGGGCGGGTAGTTGATCGTCGTACGACGTCAGTCCATCCAGCGCCCGAAGATCATTAATGTGCCTCTGAAAGGACGAAAGGTCCTCCCGGGCCAAAGCATCTTCCGCGAGGATGAGATGCAATTCTCGAGCGGAGACCACGGGAATGTCGGCGTATTGATTGGCATTCACGAAGGCCTCGATCTCCTCCTGCAAATAGGGAGCAGGCTCTTCATCGATGGGATCCTCCAGCCGAACCCGTTCCACCTTGTTTCCTTCCTCAGTGGGAACGATGTAGGTGTCGCTAATACGAAGCTCGAGCCGCTCATTCACATTGGACGCCATCGTATTTTCAGGCGTATTGGGAAGCACCTCCAGCTCGTAGTGCCAGTCGGCATCTTCGAGGCGGTCGAGCGCTGCCCGCGCATCGGCAACGGCGTTCGCACTTTGTACCAGCGGTGCGTCCGTGTTTAGGGGATGAAGCTTTTCCCAGAGCCCCAAGGAGTAATGAGCGCGTGCGCGAACGGCCAGGGCGCGTGTCTCCCACGTTTCATTTCCAGCCTCTTGGGCCAAGGACACTGCCTGGTTGAGGTAGTCAATCGCCGTCCGGTACAACGAGTCCATGTTTTCCTCCCCCACGGGAGGCGCTGCCTCTTCTCGGTTGGACAAGGCAAAGTCTTCGAAGATGTCGGCGATCGTGATGTAGGCGAGGGCTCCGTAGACATAGCTTCGAATCAATGGCTCTGAAGAAGAGAGACGTCCCTCCTCCTTAAAGGTCTCCAGCCGATTGATGGCCTCGTCGGCCGTCCAGCGCGCCTCGGCGATGTCTCCAAAGGCGTTGTCGGAGAACTCATTGAGGGGATCGCTGACCTCGCCGAAGACGAGCTGCTCCCACGCATCGCGCGTCCCGGTCCAGGTCAGCTCGTCCGTCGCTGCCGAGTAGGGGGCGAGGACGGAGCCCGTCCCCTGTGTAAGGGTGGCTAACGCCCCATTGGCGATCGCGGGGGCCGCCGCTGGATTCTCCAGGTCTTCCTCCACCAAGCTATTCGGATTGTCGACCTCCAGGACGTCACACCCCGCCGTGAGGGCTCCGAGGAGGAGAAGGAATGCAAGAACAAACGCGGAAGAAAATCGAGTTGACGTCGAAAAATACATAACAGAAAGAAGGGTAGAGTGGAGAGGACAGCGGAGAGGCCGGAGCTAGAAGCGGGCCCGGAGTTCGACGTTGAATTCACGTTGAGGGGGCAGATTCCAGGCGTCTGTCCCCATCAAAAAGTTTTCCTCCAGGTCCGTGTCTCCCCCCCCGCGCCCAATGGCATTCACCTCAGGATCGACGCCCTTGTAGAGGGTCGTCAGCCAGAGATTTCGCCCGGAAAGGGTGAGAGACAAACGATTGATTCGGAGGGACGTCGTGACGGATTCCGGCAGAGAGTACGTCAGGCTCACCTCCCGAAGCCGTAGAAAGTCGCCGGGACGAATCTGGTTGACTCCAGCGAACGGCGCCAAGGCCAAATGCTCCCCAAGCCACTCTTCGGTGGCCTCGAGACGAGTCTCCGGATCGTTCTGAGGCTCGAAGTCACTATTCACTCCGCCCGTTATAAAGTTGCGCTCCACGCGGGCTGCACCCGGCGTATTCCGACCAATTCCGGCACTTCGCTGTCGAAATCCACCCGTGAGGTCGTTAATGTAGTAGTTGCCGGCTCGATACTCGAAGAGCGTGGAGAAGCGGAATTGCTGAATGCCCACTTCGACCCCGAAGGACCCCTGCCAGTCGGGCATGGGCTTGCCCAGATAGTGATCGAGGGGATCGCCGTCTCCGTCTTCATCTTGCAGTAAGACGAAGCCGTTGAGATCTCCGAGCGCCGCCGTTTCGGGATCAAGGGTCTCCAAGTACTCGCGCACCAGATCCCGAGAGGCCGGTGCATTCGGATCTATCCCAGAGGCATCCCGCCCGAGCTCTTCCAGAAGTCCTCGTCGACTCAGAGGCAGATGTCCGTCGGGAACCGATTGCAGCTTGGCGCCGAAGTGGCTGCCGGGCGCATACCCTTCCATAATGAACTGGCGATAGCGGGGATACGAGCCTCCCACCTTGATCGGGGGAGCTCCCCCGAGCGACGTGACCTCTTCCCAGAGATACGAGGCATTCGCAAACAGATTCACAGACAGATTTCGTCGGTCTACGGCCTGTCCGGAGACACTGAGCTCGACGCCTCGCGCTGACAACTCGCCGATGTTATCGAGTTGGGGGGCCTGAAACCCTCCCGTGACTGGAAATTGACGATCTACGAGGGCGTCGCTCACCGTGCGGTCCCAGTAGGTGGCTTCCACCGCCAGTCGATCTTGCCAGAGCCCCAGGTCGAAGCCCAGCTCCCATTCCGTCGAGATTTCCGGTTTGAGGTCCGGATTGCCCAAATTTTCGGGGACGATCCCGGCCCCTTGGGCAGAGTTTTCCGGGCCGTACGTGGTGAGAGCATCGAAGGTACCGGGCTGAAGCCCCGACTGACCGACGGCTCCCCGCACTCGAAGGGAGGTGAGAGGACCGATGGGCTCCCAAAACGGCGCATCTGAAAGGACGGCTGAGGTGGAAACCTTGGGGTAGAAGATGCCCGCGAAATTACTTCCAAAGGCGCTGTGGGCATCGTACCGCCCACCGAGCGTTACGAAGAGGTAGTCGTCGAACCCCACTTGCTCCTGAGCAAAGACGCCGATCTCAGCTTCTTCCGTGAGCGTTTCAGTCGTTTGCTGCTCCGAGGCGGCTCCCGAGACGGAGAGCCCCGGTCCCGGAAAGTCACGGGCCAGTCCGCTGCGCAGCGTCGTCTGCGTGTAGTAATTCTGTACCCCTGCGATAAAGGTCGAGGAGAACCGGTCCCCCAGATCGTGGCTGAGGGTCGACTTCAGATCGATGGTAGAGCTCACAAACGAGCGGTCCGAGGTTCGACGGGCGCCGTGGACCTCGGTGCTGGAATAGTTGTTAATGTTCCACCCGTAGGGGCGCACGCTTTCGCTCCCCTGATTGGTGTAGTCGAGCCCAAAGTTTCCGTCAAGGGTCAGGGACTCGAGCGGCCGAAAATTGAACCCGAGGCTCGTATTGAAGCTGTTGGCCGATTGCTGGACGGTCTGCTGAAGCCGCTCCTGGAGAGTAGAGACGTAGGAGCTGCCAGAGCGGTTGTCGTGCCCCACCAGCTCAGGCTTGCCGTGCATGGCCCCGGAAACAACTCCGTTGACGTTATTCCCAGTTTGAAATGTCTCGAAGTCCGTGTCTGTGAAGCCGAGCGAGACGTTGATCTGCAGGAGATCGTAGGGGAAGATACTCACCCGAGCATTGCCCTGAAGGCGGCTCAGAAGGTCCTGGGCCCGGGCGTGATTCCCTTCCGAGAACGGCACTCCGTTTCCATTGAGCGGGCCGTCCTTTTGGGTCCAGGCTCCGTTCACGTAGTACGTGATGCCTTCGCTCCCTCCCCGGACGGACGCCCCATATTCGGAGCCGCGGCCTACTTCGAAGAGATCGTGCAAATAGTTTTGGCGCACGAGCTCGTAGGGCTGCACGGTGCCTTCGTAGTAGCGAGACATGGTGTCTGCCTCGGCCGTCGTCCGAGCAAAGCCCGTGTTGTCGGGAATCACTCGCGGATAGGTGCTTGCACTCTGTCCGAGGGTCAACGTAAACTCGGGCTCACTAACCTCTCCTTGCTTGGTGAAGACCTGAATCACGCCGTTCGACGCTTCGGTTCCGTACAGCGTCGCGGCGGCGGCTCCCTTTAACACCTCCACCCGCTCAATGGCCTGCGGGTTGATGTCGTCGAGCCGAGAGGGCGAACCGCCCCCTCCGGCACTCACAAAGCCTCCGAAGCCCCCTTGCCGATCGACGCGGATCCCGTCGACCAACACGATGGGCTCGTTGCTCTGGGAGAGGCTGGCCGAGCCTCGGATCCGAATGCGAGCGCCTTCTCCGGTCGAGCCGCTCGAGGGGAGTCCTACGAGACCGGGCTCTCGCCCCTGTAGAAGATCCGAGAAGGAGCTTACGGGCGCTTCTTCTACCTCTTCGACAGAGATTGTGCCCACTGTATTTCCAAGTCGCCCCTTCTCGACCGGCCCCCCCGTCCCGGTCACCACGACCTCATCGAGGTTCAGTTCGTCTTCCTGCAGCGTAAACTCAACGGTCGTGGTCTCGTCCTGCGAGACGGAGACCTGCTTTGTCGCCGTCCGAAAGCCCACGAAGCGTGCTTCGACCACGACGGTCCCCGTGGATACTCCTTGAATCCGATAGGTGCCATCGGGCGCGGTCGCCGCTCCCACGTTTTGGTCGGGAACCGTAACGTTGACCCCGGGCAGGGGCTCTCCCTGATCGTCGTAAACCGTCCCTTCAATCGTCCCCTGGGCCTGGGCAAGCTGTGGAAAAAGGAATGCGAAAGTAAAAAGTGAAACGAATGACAGCGTCTGAAATCGCATGAGAATCGGTATGAAATGCAGCGCAGCCATACGGCGGCCACGCTTGGCGAAACATGGACCAGATATACACCTCCCTCACAAGGGCATATAAAGAGGGCCTCAGGTCGTCAACGAGGCGCTTGCAAGCTCTTCGATTCTACCGGCAGGAAAGCAGTGCCAGGGATAACGCTCCCATCACTGCGCCCCTGCGAGCCGAATCAGTCCCCTGTAGGAGGGCAGAGAGCCATCTGGATACGAACGAGCGGTGTACGAAAGCTCCGAAAGGGAGCCACTAAGCGACGGTACGACTAACAACACCGCATGGACATTTGACGGGCCCGACAACAGCCCGGCATGGAGATAGACATTCGACAAAACGTCACGTCAGACGCAAGCGTGACGCAGGAAAAGAGAAACAGGGCAGAGGCAAAAGACTCTGCGAATGGAGTCACGAGAGAGGAAGGTGTGACGTCCTGAATATTCATACTTCTCCGCTACGATTGGGGGTGGGAAGGTTTAAACAAACACCCATCCAAAAAAGAATGGCCTCCCCCGCCTGATGAGCAGAAGAGGCCCTCAACTTCAGGATCAGTCTCTTGCTCATCGTTCCTTGCCAACGGCAAGGCAGGACGGGGCACCATTTTCCCGACAGGTGTCGAGACGGTTGCCAGGGGATCAACGGGCCTGTTCCCTAGCCCCTTCTGGATGAGTACTGTTTGCCGGTAAGTCAGTCGACAAGTCTATAACTGGAAATCATCGATTGCAAGCCCTCCTCTGCAAATGTTCAATGAACAAAACAAATTTGCCTCCTCGCCCCCAGTGAGGTACGACATGACCGACGGTGCATCTCAGAGCTAGGACTCGATTAACATACGTACAGCCAGATGGGGGGTTGTAGCTCAACTCCTCCCCTCCGTCCTCCC
>CAYXAD010000239.1:0-5529 GCA_964462965.1 uncultured Salinivenus sp. | reverse complement strand
AGCGCGCCCAACCGATCATGGAGCAGGTGCGCTCGCTTACCGGCCTCGTTCGCACCTGAGTATGTGGGCCCGGGGGTATGGGAGTTTGGGGGTATTTCTACCAGAATCCTGCAAAGCGAAATGGTTGAATCTTTTCGAGATCTTCGAGTTTACCAAGATGCATTCCGGGCCGCACGGACCATCTATCAGTGTTCGCAGTCATGGCCTGATGAGGAAAAGTATGCTCTCACTGACCAAATTCGGCGATCTTCGCGCTCTGTCTTCGCCAATGTCGCTGAAGCATGGCGCAAGCGTCGATATCCCAACCATTTTATCAGTAAGCTCAGTGATGCGGATGCCGAGGCTGCAGAAACACGGGCTTGGCTCGATGCAGCCCTCGATCACGGTTACATTGATCGGAAGAAGTATGAGGAGCTTGACTCCAATTATGACGTCATCACCGCTCGCCTCGTCAAAATGATAAACAGCTCAGAACAGTGGTGTGGACCTGCTAACCAGGCTCAAGAAGCTGGCACTGAGTACGAGGCAACCTCTTCTCTCCCCCATCCACCCACACCCTCAGACCCCCACACAGAGCAATGATCCTCGTTATCGACAACTACGACTCCTTTACCTACAACCTCGTCCACCTCGTAGGACGGCACACCGAGGCCCTGGAGGTCGTGCGGAACGATGACGTTTCCGTGGCGGAGGTCGCTGCGATGGCGCCCGACGGCATCTTGATCTCGCCCGGACCCGGGCGACCGGCGGAGGCCGGCATTACGGAGCCCGTCATCGAGGAACTGGGAGCGTCGACCCCCATCCTCGGAGTCTGCCTGGGGCACCAGGCCATCGGGGAGGTGTTCGGAGGCACCATCACCCAGGCCGAGGAGCTCATGCACGGGAAAACGAGCCCGGTTCAGCACAACGGGACCGGCCTCTTTGCCGGCATCGAGCCGAACTTCGAGGCCACCCGGTACCACTCCCTCGTGATCGACCGATCGACCTTCCCGACCGACGTACTCGAGATTACGGCCGAAGCCGAAAACGGCACCATCATGGGGCTTCGGCACCGCTCTCAGCCGCTGCACGGCATCCAGTTTCATCCGGAGAGCGTCATGACTCGGGCCGGACCGACCATCATTAAGAACTGGCTCGAGAGCGTATGGGACGAGGCCTCAATGGCCTCGGTGTAATCGCACGCCCCTCCACGCACCGCATAAGACCGCACCAACAGCACATCCAATCACACCCGTGAACGAATTTCTCCAGATTATCGCCGATGGCGATCCCCTGTCCCGCTCGGAGGCCGAAGAGGCCATGGCCCAGATGATGAAGGGGAACGCCTCGCACGAACACATGGCCGCCCTTCTCATGGGCCTTCGCACCCGAGGAGAAACCCTCGACGAACTCGTCGGCTTCACGAGGACGATGCGCGAGTTTGCCGTCCCGGTGGAGCTCGACGACCCACACGCCATCGACCTGTGTGGCACCGGGGGGGACGGCGCCGACACCTTCAACATTTCGACCACGGCGTCGATCGTGGCCGCCGGGGCCGGCGTGACGGTGGCCAAACACGGCAACCGGTCCGTCTCGTCCAAGTCCGGTTCCGCCGATGTCCTCGAGAGTCTCGGGGTGAAGATTGACCTGAAAAAAGAAGGCGTCGAGCGGTGCCTGGAGGAGGCCGGAATCGCCTTCTTGTTCGCCCCGGAGTTCCATCCGGCCATGAGGCACGTGATGCCGGTCCGCAAGTCGCTCGGCGTCCGGACCTTCTTCAACATCCTGGGCCCCCTCTGCAATCCGGCCGGCGTGACCCGTCAGATCGTCGGCGCGTTCAACACGAAGACCGCCCAGACGATGGTGCGCATCCTCGCCCAACTCGATGCAGACCACGTCATCACCCTCCACTCCAAAGACGGAATGGACGAAGTCAGCATCTCGGCCGCCACCACCCTGTTCGAGTACGACACGTCGGACGACAACCCTGTGCCCCGGAGCCGAGAGGTCGGCCCCGAGAAACACGGCTTCGACCGTTCGGCCGCCTCCACTCTGCAAGGAGGCACGGCCGACGAAAATGCCAAGATCCTGTACGACATTTTGTCCGGGGAGGATCAAAGTCCCCGTCGGGACGTGGTGGTCTTGAACGCGGCCTACGCCCTCCACACGAGTGATCAGTTCGACAGCCTCGACGACTGTGTCGCGGCCGCCGAAGAAAGCATCGATTCCGGGGCCACACTCGACACCCTCGAAACCCTGGCGGAGGTCTCCCAGAAAGTGCCCGCTGCCTAAGGATGGACGACTGGAGGTCTGGGTGCTTCGTCACGATCAACTGAATGTCCTTCCGCTTCTAACCCCACAGAAGACGTGAGTATTCTCGACGACATCATCGACGACACTCGAGAGCTCGTGGCCCAGCGCAAGGCCGAGACGCCCATTGCGGAGCTCGAGCAGCGTCCCTTCTACGGCGATCGTGAGCCGCTCTCGCTGGTGGAAGCCCTGAAGGAGCGGGGGATGTCCTTCATTGCGGAGGTCAAGAAAGCCTCTCCCTCGAAAGGCGTGATTCGAGAGGACTTTGCTCCCGCCTCCATCGCGCAGCAGTATGCCCGGCACGGAGCCGCTGCGATCAGTGTGTTGACGGAGCCGCTTCATTTTCAGGGGTCCCTCGAAAGTATGGCCTGGATCCGCGCCCACGTGTCCGAGGTGCCCCTGGTCCGGAAGGATTTCATCATCGACCCTTATCAGCTCGTCGAGGCCCGAGCGGTGGGGGCCGACGCCGTCCTCCTGATCGCTACGGCCTTGGACGCGGGCCAACTGGCAGAGCTGCACGCCAAAGCCACCGAGCTCGGGCTGGACTGCCTCGTCGAAGTGTACTCGCTCGAGGATCTCGAGAAGATCAACTGGGAGCAGGTCAGCATTCTCGGCGTGAACAACCGAGATCTGTCTACCTTTGAGGTCGACGTCGAAAACTCGCTCCGCATCTTCGACCAGGTCCCGAAAAGCGTGGGGCGGGTCGCCGAAAGCGGCCTCAGCGATCCAGAAACCCTCGTTCGGCTCCGGCAAGCTGGGGTGAACGGAGTCCTCATCGGCGAGCACTTTATGCGGGCCGAAAACCCTGGAGAGGCCCTCTCTTCGCTCCGATCGGAGGCCAAAAAAATCGCCGTCCAGCAGGCAAAGTAATTTGACGGGATTAGAAGCAGTTTCTGCCCTTCCTTCTGAACCCTTCTCTCAACAATCCCCTTGACCGATGGCTCTGAACCTGAAAGTGTGCGGCATTCTGGAGCTGGAGGACGCCCGCTACCTGGCGGGAGCGGGGGTCGACTATCTCGGCTTCGTGCAACACGAGGACAGTCCTCGCTACGCTCCTCCGTCGTTGGCAAGTGACATCATCGAGTGGGTTCACGGGCCGAAGCCGGTGGGCGTCTTCGTGAACACACCCGCGGGTGAGGTGAACGCAGCGGCCGACGAGGCTGGCTTCGAACTGGTCCAGCTCCACGGCCAGGAGTCTCCGGAGCTGGTCGAGAAGGTGGAGCGACCCGTCATCAAAGCCCTTCACGTTCGCCACGATGCATCCCCCGAACAGCTCCGCACGCTCTTTGAACGCTACGACGAGGTTGCCGACTACTTTCTGCTGGATACCCACAACTCTAGCGTCTGGGGCGGCTCGGGCGAGTCGTTTAACTGGCGCCTCGCACGGGACGTCTCGAAGGACTATCCGATCTTTCTCGCCGGAGGAATCGACGCCGACAACGTGGAACGGGCCGTAAAAACGATGCGACCGTTTGCCGTCGATCTTTCGAGCAGTCTCGAATCGGCCCCCGGGGAGAAGAGCTTCGAAAAAATCGATGCGTTCATGGAAGCCTTTCGCTCCGTAAAACAGGAACTGGCCGACGAACCTGTGTAGCATGATTCGTGATGCGTAATGCGTGAAATGAGGTGTAAAGGGCCGAGCAGAACCAAATCACGCATGACGCATCACGCAACACAGCCAGTGCGATCGGCTCGAATACTTCGACCTTTCCTTCTTCCCTTATGTCCGAGCCTGCTTCTTCCACGCAACCCCAAACGAAATCCGTCCCCGACGCCAGGGGTCACTTTGGCCCCTACGGCGGTGCCTTCGTGCCGGAAATTCTGACGCCGGTGCTCGACGAGCTCAAAGAGGCATATGCCTCCTACCGATCGGACCCGGAGTTCCAGGCCGAGCTTCAGTCTCTCCTCGAGGAATATGCGGGCCGTCCGACCGCTCTCACCTACTGCAATCGTCTGACGGACGCCCTCGGCGGAGCGCGCATCTACGCCAAGCGAGAGGACCTGTGCCACACCGGCGCCCACAAGATCAACAACACGATCGGTCAGATCTTGCTGGCTACGCGGATGGGCAAAGACCGGATCATTGCCGAAACGGGGGCCGGTCAGCACGGCGTCGCCACAGCGACGGTCTGTGCAAAGTTCGGCGTCGACTGCGTCATTTACATGGGCGCCGAGGACATGGAGCGACAGCGCCTCAACGTCGAACGCATGCGCCTGCTGGGGGCCGAGGTGCGCTCGGTCTCCACGGGCAGCCAGACGCTCAAGGAGGCCACCAATGAAGCCATCCGGGACTGGGTCTCAAACCCGGACGACACCTTCTACATCATTGGCTCGGTGGTCGGGCCCCATCCGTATCCCATGATGGTTCGGGACTTCCACCGCATCATCGGCACGGAAACGCGCTCACAGCTACACGAAAAGGAAGGGCGAGAATGTCCGGACGCCGTCGTGGCCTGTGTGGGCGGCGGCTCGAACGCGATTGGCATCTTTCATCCCTTCCTCGACGACCCCGACGTTCAGCTACACGGCGCCGAGGCTGCCGGGGAGGGCCTGAACGGCAAGCATGCAGCGACCCTCTCGAAGGGCTCGCCGGGCGTTCTCCACGGGGCCATGAGCTACTTGCTTCAGGACGAGGCTGGGCAGGTTCGGCTCGCTCACTCGCTGTCGGCCGGCCTCGACTATCCCGGCGTTGGGCCCGAGCACGCCTACCTGCGGGACGAAGGGCGCGTCTCGTATCATCCCGTGACGAACGAGGAAGCCCTGGAGGGCGTCGAGCTTCTCTCGCACACGGAAGGAATCATCCCGGCCCTCGAAACGGCGCATGCCGTGGCCCTCCTCCCCGATTTGGCTCGCTCCCTCGCCGAAGAACGAGGCGACGACGCCGTGCTCGTCCTGAACTGCTCCGGACGCGGTGACAAGGACATGGAAACCATTGCCCGCCACCTGACCGCGAGCACTTCCTAGCCTTCCTCCCTTCCCCTTCCCTGTCTTCGGATCAACCATGTCCCGACTCGACCAAACGCTTGAGGCCGTGCGCTCCCGTGACGAAAAAGCCATGGGCCTCTTTCTCACGAGTGGCTTCCCCAATCCGTCGAGCACCCTCCCGATCCTTCGGGCCCTGGACCGAGGCGGCGTCGACTTTATTGAGCTCGGGATGCCCTTTAGCGACCCGCTTGCCGAAGGGCGTCCCATCCAGCGGGCGAGTGCACGGGCGCTGTCTCACGGCATCACCATGGCCGACAC
>CAYXAD010000238.1:3752-5545 GCA_964462965.1 uncultured Salinivenus sp. | reverse complement strand
TTGGCCATCTGCACGCTGTTCTGGAAATGCACGTTGTCGTCGTGATCTCCGTGCGCGAGGAGCAACGTCTGCTCGGAGCGAAGGCGGTCGGCGTAGGTCTGCGGGGCGCCCTGGACGTATCCCTTTTCGTTTTGCTGCGGCGTGGACATGTAGCGCTCGGTGTAGATGGTGTCATAGAGCCGCCAGTCCGTCACGGGAGCCACGGAAAGGCCCAGGGAAAAGGTAGACGGCCCCTGCCCCCTCAGCATGGACATGAGCGTCATGTAGCCGCCGTAGCTCCAGCCCCAGATGCCGATGCGATTAGGATCCACCCACGACGAGTCGGCCAGACTCTGCGCCGCATGAATCTGATCGGCGGCCTCCGGCTGTCCCAGGCGCTGATAGGGCACATCCTGGAAGGCCTTTCCGCGCCCACCCGTGCCCCGGTTGTCCACGCTCACCACAACCACGTCGTGAGCCCGAGCCAGATACTGATGCCAGAGGTGACGGCTTCCGCCCCACCGATCCGTGACCGTCTGCGCCCCGGGGCCGCCGTAGACGTACATGAGAACCGGATACGTCTTTGCCGGATCGAAGTCCGAGGGCTTTATCACATACGAATTGAGAGGTGTGCCGTCGGCCGCAGGAAGAGACGTAAACCTCGTCTCAGGAAGCTCGAGGCTGTCGAGCCGCTGTTGGAGGGCCTCATTGTCTTCGAGCGTCGTCACCTGCTTCCCTTCTGCCGTATGGAGCGTCCACGTGGGCGGCGCTCCCGCGCTCGAGTGACGGTCAATGTAATACTGCCGATCCTTCGACATGTCAATGCCGTGCCATCCTGCCCTGGACGAGAGCTTTTTAGCGGGCATGGCGGCCTCGTGCTGGCCCAGAGAAACTCCGGACTGGTAGAGATGCCGCTCGATCGAGGTATCACGGGTGGCCGTAAAGTAAGCCGTCAGCTTCTCCTCATCGATGCCATGAAACGCCGTCACCTCCCAGTTGCCATCGGTGAGGGGACCGAGGTACGACCCGTTCGTCTCGTAGAGATGAGCGTGATTGTATCCGGTGCGCTCAGAGAGAAAGACGAAGTGGTCGCCGTCGTCGAGAAAGGTGAGCTTGTCATCGGTGATGTCGATGTAGGTATCCTGCGTTTCCGTCAGAACCTGCTGCACCTCCGCCGTCGCCGGATCGCCGTAGAGAAGGTCGAGCTCGTTTTGGTTCCGGTTGAGCCGAAACATCCAGACACGATGTTCTCCCTCGATCTCGGGCGTCCAGCCCATCCGAGCCAGATACTCGTGCTCCATGCCGCCCTCGTTCCACGTGTTCGTATCGAAATACTCGATCGCCTGCGGCTGGCCCTGCTGGCTGGTGTCGACCTCCGCAAGGTCGAGAACCCCGATCTTGATTTCGCTGTTTTTCTCTCCGGCCTTCGGATATCTGAATTTCGTATAGGTGGGATAGCGCTCGGTATAATCCATCATTTCGAACGAGCGGGTCTCCGACTCGTCGAGCTTGAAGAACGCGATACGCTCCCCCGTCGGGCTCCACCGCCAGCCATCCCGCAGGCGAAATTCCTCTTCGTATACCCAATCGAAGGTGCCGTTGATGATGGTTCCCTCGGCACCATCCGTGGTGAGGGCCGTCTCTGTTCCCGTTTCCAGATCCACGAGGTACAGGTTGCGCTCTCGAACGAAGGCCACCTTCGTCGCCTCGGGATTGAATTTGGCAAACATCTGGTATCCCTTTTCCCGCTCGGAAATGGGAGTCAGGGTTTCCGCCTCAAGGTCATAGACGTAATAGTAGCCCTTCGTATTGGC
>CAYXAD010000238.1:1773-3652 GCA_964462965.1 uncultured Salinivenus sp. | reverse complement strand
GAGTCAGGGTTTCCGCCTCAAGGTCATAGACGTAATAGTAGCCCTTCGTATTGGCGCGCCAAACCCTCTCTGAGTCTGTGTAGATCAGAACCTTTTCGCCGTCGTCACTGAAGGTGTAGTCCTCGATGGGAACGACGCGGCCGACATCCTCGGCAAAGAGGGTGGTGCCGTCAATGACACGACGACGCTCCTCCGTCTCCAGATTGTATCGAATCAGGTGAGTGGCCTCTCCGGTATCGGCGGGTTCAATATACGTGATGACTGGGCCCTCCTCTGCCCACTGACCGCCCCGAAAGGTACGTGGCGTAAACTCGTTCGAAGCGTGAATTGCCTCCAGTGTGAACTGGGAGGTCTCCTGTTGCTGTGCATATCCTGTAGGCCCCGCCACGAAGACAAGGACGGCAAAAAAGAAAACTGTTCGGCGAACCATAACAAAAGGGCGAGGCGATTGGAAAAGACGAAACCGATTGTAAAATATGCTCACTACATGATATCCCTGGGGATTGCTCCTTTTCAAGACGGAGATCTTTTGTCGTCTTCATTTTGCATGAGGAATACGGGTGATCCATACCCCCCTGATTGGAACCATCGGAGGGGGTGATAGCTTTCATTGGTTCGCGAATTATGCGTGGACTGGTTCGTAAATTGCATTCGCCATCGATCGTTCGGCCTCACATACTGAAGAACTCGTGCCGGTGTCGGCCACCGTGGACCTGTCGGCCCTGCGACACAACACTCGGGTTCTGCAAGACCGCGCAGAGGAAGCACGGCTCATGGCGGTCGTAAAGGCGGATGCATACGGCCACGGCGCGATTCCGGTTACCCGTGTGCTGCACGACGAGGGTGTTCGCCACTTTGCCGTGGCCCGTCCGGCCGAAGGCGTTCGTCTTCGAGAAGCCGGGCTGACCGGACGGATCCTGGTGCTAGGGGCCCCGCTCCACGACCAGATGTCGGTATACAGGCAACACGACCTGGACGTCACCGTCTCGTCGACGGCTACCGCAGCCGCCGTAATGCGTCACGCGCGCCCCGCCCAGCCGATGCGGGTTCACGTCAACGTCGACACGGGCATGAGCCGCCTCGGCCTTTCGCCGGAGGAGGTCCCCTCGCTCGTGGCTCGGCTGGACGATACGCCCGGAATCCTCCTTACAGGCCTTTGGACGCACTTTGCCACGGCGGACGACCCAGACAGTAGCTTTGCAGAAACCCAGCTCGACCGCTTCGAGAGCATCGTGGAGACGCTCGATGTCCCCGTCGAACACGTCCACACGGCAAACACAGGGGCGCTTCTTACCATTGGAGCTCGAGCACACGAAGGGTCTGCCCCCCTTGTGCGCACCGGCATCGGGCTGTACGGCCTCACGGCCACCGCAGAGCTAGGAGCGCACATCGACCTTCGCCCGAGCCTGCAGCTCAGCGCCCGCGTGACTCAGCTAAAAACTGTTTCACCGGGCACGACTGTTTCCTACGGGGCCCAGTGGACGGCCTCCCAACCGACTCGGATCGCCACGCTCGGGGTGGGCTACGGCGACGGCTATCCCCGGCTCTGTTCGGGACGCGCCTCGGTCCGCATCGGAGGAGCGCTCCGTCCGATCGTGGGGACCATCTGCATGGACATGTGCATGGTGGATCTCGGCCCGCCCGACCAGGCACCGGCCTCTGAGATCGAGCTCGGGGACGAGGCCTTCCTCATTACCGCCTCAAGCCCGACAATCTATGACGTAGCTCGCTGGGCCGACACCATCCCGTACGAAATTTGCTGTGGAATCTCCCCGCGGGTTCCCCGTCGCTATATCGATGGGACTACGGAGGTAGAACCCTCGGCTCCTGTCGCCCAAACCGCCCCCCCCCCCCCGGGCGGGTGGGGTCGGGCCCGCCA
>CAYXAD010000238.1:0-1763 GCA_964462965.1 uncultured Salinivenus sp. | reverse complement strand
GCCCAGACCTCCCCCCCACGCCCTGACTCTTAGCGTCACACACAACATTGTTACCTTCTCCCCCGTTTTGTCTCTGGCAGAGGTATATCCTCTCGTGTTGGTTTTTGTATAAGGGAGACCGAATTTTATTGCGTATGTGCCTCGGGCTCGCCTGACAAAACATTTATACATTCAGTCATCGTTCATTCACTCCTACTTTGACCCATGCCTATTACTGCCGATCCTGGTGACATCGACGTTCTCGTCGTTGATGACGAAAAAGATGTCGTTGAAGTCGTTGGCCACTTCCTCGAAGAAGAAGGGTATACCGTACACACCGCTCACGACGGGGAGGAAGCCCTCGAGAAGGCGTCCGGAGATGTCGACCTGATTGTGCTCGACATCATGCTTCCTGGCGTCGACGGCTACGAAGTGTGTCGGAAGCTTCGTTCTCGCGTCGAGACCGAAGAAATTCCCATCGTCTTCCTCAGTGCGAAGACCGAAGAAGAGGATCAGATCGAAGGGCTGATGCTCGGAGGAGACGATTACTTGACCAAGCCCGTCTCCCCGCAGGTCCTGGTGGCCCACGTGAAGGCTGTTCTTCGTCGCTCCGGCGTCGAGGAAAGCAGCATCCTGGAAGTCGACGGCCTCAAGATCTACGAGGATGAATACCGTGCCGAACTCAATGGGGAGGACCTCGGATTGACCCTCACTGAGTTTGAACTCCTGCGCTACCTCGTGCGCCATCCCCGCAAGGCGTTCACCCGCCAGCAGCTGCTCGAAACCATCTGGAAGGACGCCATGATGGTAACCGAGCGGACCGTCGACGCGCACATCAAGAATCTGCGCGAGAAGCTCGGTGACTTCGCCAAGCACATCCAGACGGTTCGGGGCGTCGGATACCGGTTCGTCCGTGAGGAAGAATCGGCTGAAGCGTAGCCCTCTTTGGGCCGCCGGGTTCGGGAGTGCTCCTCCCGAGCCCTTTTTGGCGGTTTGCATTAGTGGTAGCATTCCGTCGATATGTCGTTCTTTCGGTCAATCCGAGACTTCTTCCTGCCGCGCCGGGCCTCTACGCGCACGTGGATGGTTCTCACGTTTGCGCTCTTTGTCGGGATGGCCGTGGTGGGCGTCGCCCTCTACGTAGTGCTGGTCCTCCGCGGGGAGATGCGGACGGCCATGCAGGAAACATTGCGCCACCAGGCCGAACAGATCGCTGTCCAGGTCGAACAGGAATCCATCCCCGACCAGCGGCGAAACATCGTGGAGAGCCTCACGACGCTCACGGACCTGCACGTGGTCGTCGCCACGTCCGACACGACGTATCGCACGTCGCCGAATGCCTTTCCCCCGGAGGCCATTATCGACCCTTCCGACTTTCGCTCCAGAATGGAGGCGGGAGCCCAATTTTCCAGATACGCCAACGTACGGGGAGAGCCTCTCTTTGTCGCAACACTGTACCGCCCGGAGGCCAACCTCATCGTTCAGGTGGGACAGCCTCCACCGCCGCTGTACAAGCTCGTACAGCGCTCTCAGCTCGTCCTCATTCTGGGAATGATTCTGGCGTTGATCCTGGCCCTCATCGGAAGCTTTATCGCTACCTATCAGATCACGACTCCCCTTCAGCGTATCCGCAATACGGCCCGTCGCGTCGCCGAGGGGCAGTTTGCGGGCAAGATCCGCATCGACTCGCGGGCCGCTGAGTTTCAGGACCTGGCCGACAGCCTGAATCGCGCCTCTGACGCGTTCCGGGAAAAAATTGAAGAGCTGGAACGCCTTACCCGCCT
>CAYXAD010000237.1:0-5552 GCA_964462965.1 uncultured Salinivenus sp. | reverse complement strand
CCGGTGACCTGTCCCTTACGAGGGGACTGCTCTACCAGCTGAGCTACGTTGGCATGGAAATCAAATTTGACCGGATGGGATTTCCGGACTAATATTCACGGTTGGTCCTCGACCGAAGATCCCTGCCTCGGGCACTTTCACGGTCGATTAACGGTCGATTCTACGTCCTACGAGCCTTTAATCGTCTCGGCCCAGGGGCCTTTCTCTATGATTCGACTCGATGCCGTTACCAAGCGCTACGGGGAGGCCTACGCCGTACGGGAGGTGAGTCTTACCATTCCTTCCGAACAGACCACAGTGTTGATCGGCCCATCGGGAAGCGGCAAGTCCACCCTGCTCCGCCTCATGATTGGGCTCACCCGCCCGGACGCCGGCACGGTCGTGGTGGATGGAACCCGACTCGCCCACAGCAACGTGCGGACGCTCCGCCACCGGATGGGCTACGTCATTCAGGAGGGCGGCCTCTTTCCCCACCTCACGGGCCGATCCAACGTGACCCTCCTGGCTCGTCACCTCGGCTGGTCCCCCTCGCGCATGGAGGCCCGCCTCGAAGAACTTACCACGCTGGTACAACTCGACCCGGAGCGCCTTTCACAGTATCCCAGCGAACTGTCCGGAGGGCAACGCCAGCGCGTCAGCCTCATGCGGGCTCTCATGCTCGATCCCGATGTCCTTCTGCTCGACGAGCCGCTCGGGGCCCTGGATCCCATGATTCGCACCGACCTGCAGGACGACCTGCGGGCAATCTTCCGACGACTCAACAAGACCGTCGTGCTCGTCACTCACGACATCGGCGAAGCGAGCTATTTTGGCGACCACGTCGCCCTGCTTCGAGCGGGCCAAATCGCACAGGAAGGAACGATGCAGACCCTGATCCGGGAACCGACGTCCGAGTTTGTGGAGGCCTTCGTTCAGGCCCAGCGCGCCCCGCTCGAGCACCTTGGCATCGAGGATCGAGAATAGTCCCCAAACCGTCCCATGACGCGTCATTCGACCTTCGACTCTCGATCCTCGACCCTCGATCCTCGACTCTCAATTCTCACCGTCCTCCTGCTGGCGGTGCTCTCCCTCCCGGCACACGCCCAACAGCCGGATTCCACCTTCACCGTCGGCTCCAAGTCGTTTACCGAAAACGTCATTTTGGGCTGGATGGCCACCCATCTCCTGCGTGCCGAAGGCCTATCGGTGACCCATCGGACCGAACTGGGCGGGTCGCGCTTCCTGTGGGAGGCCCTCGTTCGCGGCGACATCGACGCCTATCCCGAGTACACCGGCACCCTCCGCCAGGAAATTCTCGCCGAGCACGACGTCCCGCCGGATCGTCTCTCGGACGTCCTCGCCACCTATGGGGTGGCCTCGACGACATCGCTCGGGTTCAACAACACCTATGCCCTCGGCATGCGGGAGCCGCACGCCGACTCGCTGGGCATCCGCGCCATCGGCGACCTGCGAGCCCACCCCGACCTGACCTTCGGGTTCTCCAACGAGTTCATGGAGCGGGCCGACGGCTGGCCCTCGCTGCAGCAGGCCTACGACCTGCCCCAATCTGCCCAGGGCGTCGACCACGACATTGCGTACCGGGGGCTCGCCAGCGGACAGGTCGACGTCATCGACCTCTACTCGACCGACGCCGAGATTCAACAGTACGACATTCGCGTACTGCGGGACGACCGCAATCACTTCCCTGGGTACGAAGCGATCTACCTCTACCGTCAGGATCTGACCACCCGCGCGCCGGCGGCCGTGACGGCCCTGCAGCGCCTGGAAGGCCAGATCTCGGCCGACACGATGCAACGCCTCAACGCGCGGTCCAAGATCGAGCAGGAGAACGAGGCGCAAGTGGCGGCCGACTTCCTTAATCAAACGTTTGCCCTCGAGACCACGGCCGACACTGAAGTTCGATGGGAACGGCTTCGCCAATACACCCAGGAGCACCTCGTGCTCGTGGGGATCTCGCTCGGCCTGGCCCTCTTATTTGGCATTCCGCTGGGCATCGTGGCCGCCTATCGGAAACTGCTGGGTCCCGGAATCCTGATCCTCGTGGGCGTGATCTACACGATTCCCGCCCTCGCCCTGCTGGCCATGATGGTGCCGCCGCTGGGCCTCGGGCGCGTCCCGGCCATCACGGCGCTCTTCCTCTACAGCCTGCTTCCCATCGTGTGGACGACCTACACGGGGCTGAAGGACATCTCGCCCCCGCTGCTGGAGTCGGCCGAGGCGCTGGGACTGTCTACGGGGGCGAAGCTGTGGCGTGTGGAGCTGCCCCTGGCCGCCCGCTCCATCCTGGCGGGCGTCAAGATCGCCGCCGTCATCAACATCGGGGCGGCGACGCTCGGGGCCCTGATCGGCGCCGGCGGGTACGGCCAACCCATTCTCACTGGCATCCGGCGGGCAAGCCTCGGTCTCATCCTGGAGGGGACGGTGCCCGCTGCTCTTTTGACGATCCTCGTACTGGTGTTGCTGGAGGGCCTGGAACGAACGCTGCTGCCGCGGTCGATGCACACGTAGCGATCCCGGAAATACCGATCGTGCACCGAAAAAGTTAGCTCTGTATGTCCTCCTGGGTCCACTCGCGGTCTATGAATCGCCACATGGACCCGGTCGGATTTTCGTCCTGCAACTCGGGCGGAAGCCGGTGAGGACGCACCTCGTCGTAGCACCGCTTGGCGGCAAAGCGTCGCAGGGCAGCCGGAATGCCAACCGCCGTGAACCCGGGATGTCCGGTAGAGGGGTAGGGCCCTCCGTGGACCATAGCCGGCGTCACCGCAACGCCCGTCGGCATCTTGTCATTCAGAATTCGCCCGACGCGCTCCCGAAGCACCGGTTCAATTTGCTCATACGTCGACTCGTCTCTGTCGCCGCTGTGACTGTAAATCGAGCCGGTAAGGTTGCCGTCAATCTGCTCCGTAATCTCGACCATCTGTTCCGTCCCCTCCGCAACAACGAGGAGCGAAGCCGTCCCGAATGCCTCTGTTTGCAGGGCCTCGGGATGATCGAGAAAATCGTCCCCCGACACGCGAAGCAAAGTATTCTCAAAGCGATATCCCGCTCCATCGAGAGAGGACCCACCGGTCAACAACTCAGCGCCCTTCTCTTGCCAAACGCCGATGGCGTCGGTAATCTGCTGGGGCCCTTGTGCAGTGAGAAGAACGCCTTCGTCCGTCTCCTCGAACGAGTCGACGAGTGCGTCCGTGAAGGACGTAGCCTCCTCGCTATCCGGAAGAATAACGAGTCCCGGATTCGTGCAAAACTGACCGGCCCCAAGGCTACAGGAAGCGGTCAGCTCGTCGACAATGTCGTCCTGGCGTTCCTCGAGCGCCCCCTGGAGCACGAAGAGCGGATTTACACTCGACATCTCCAGGTAGATGGGCGTCCCTGCCTTGTCGGCAGCTTCTTTGAGGGAGAGCCCGGCCTGCTTACTTCCCGTGAAGGCCGTAGCGCCCGTCAGGTCGTGGGCCACGAGCTTCCGCCCACTCTCCGGCTCCGTATGGTAAAACATCTGGACGATCGCTTCGGGCACGCCGGTCTGCCGAGCAGCCTCAAGGACCGCCTCTCCAAAAATCTGTGTCGTCTTGGGATGGCCCGGATGGGCCTTCGCAATCACGGGGTTGCCCGCTGCCACAGCCGCGGCAAAGTCGCCCCCCGACACTGCATTGAAGGCGAACGGAAAGTTGTTCGGCCCCATGACGACGACGGGAGCCCCCAGGGACTCAAAACGAGATCGGATGTTTGTCTCCGTATCGATGGTGGCGTGGCACCACGAACGATCCCGGGCAGCCTGAGCGGCCTGTCGGAGCTGATCGGTCGTTCGGGGCAGCTCGATGTCGGACAGGCGCGGCGAGGCGGCGAGACCTGTTTCCTTATGGGCTGCTTCTACCAGGTTATCCTTCCGATCCTCGATGTTGCTAGCGTAGGCCTCGAGAAAATCTGCACGGGCCTCCGGAGAGACGGATCGTAACGCCCTTGCCGCCGTGCGGCCCGCCTTTAGCATCTGTTCGAGCTCTGCAAAGCGTGAGACGGGATACTCGTCCGGCAAGGATTCGCCCGTCGTCGGATTTCGAGGATGGAACGAATCTACTGGATCTTCTGCCGCGGTCCAGTCGCCATTGACAAGAAGCGGTTGTAGACTCATAATTGGACGTACAATTTAACAACAATGAAGATGAGAAAAACGACGTGTCTGAGTCCGATTAGAGGTCACTGCGACCCTCCGGCTCCCGTGAATCAGCACCTGTCACAGGAGCCAGCACGGCGAGAGAAGGGGCAACGCTATCAAGACCCCGAGCTTCTGTTGAGGCTCCTCCCTATTGAAGGAGGCCAGGAAAAGACATCTCCGCAGAAGGGTTCGACGAAAAGAAGCGCAGGGGACTTCCGCACGCCTCCTTTCGGCTTTCAGCCCAAAACCTGGAAATTGCCCGTTGCAAGAGGAGAGCGTGCCGGCTCACTCCATCTCCGTCGTAGACTTTTATATACTATAAAAATATGTACAGAAGGCAAAATCCACCTGGATTACTTCCGTCTGTTTGTGCGCTCATGTTGGCAAAAGGACCGCCGACGTCTTCGGTGAGGGAAGCGTTTCATGTAGACGTAGGCGACCAAAATTAGGATTGAACTTCAAATTAAATGTTCTGTAGAATCTGGAGAGTGTACAATGATCGACTGGGGTGCATTCGTTCTCCAGACGCAGACGCGAAACTTCCCTTCCCTGATACACGGGTCTGCGGACCAGAACGACGGATCCGCCCTCTCCCTTCTCTCCCAGTTCGATCAGGTACGGCAGAGTTCCCTGCACTATATAATCCGTTCCCTTATCCCCTTCCCTTCAGCCCCCAATGCCTTCAGATTCGTCTCGAACACCCGACGGCAATCCCAAGAAGCACGGTGCCATTCTGGCCCATTACGTGAACATTGCACAGGTCCTGGCCGAAATGTTTGACCCCGTGCTCGAAACCGTCGTCCACGACCTCCGCAAACCCGAAGAGTCCATCATTGCAATCTACAATGGACATCTCACAGGGCGGGAAGTTGGAGGAGCGGCCACAAACCTGGGACGGCGGCTTATGAAAGGGGACTTCCCCGACGTGCTCGTCGGTTACGAGAATGAGAGCCCCAACGGTCAGAAACTAAAGTCCTCTTCCCTCGCAATTCGCGACAAGGAAGGAGAGCTGATCGGAGTTCTCGGCCTCAACCTGAACATTTCCTATTTCGACCACTTCCGCTCGTTTATCGAACAGTTTATTTCCAGTGAGCGAAGTGACTATGTCTCCGCCCCGGAACGTTTTCAGTCCACACCGGACGGCATGTCGACGCCAAAGGAGGATATCCAGCAGGCCATCCACCGATACATCATCTCCCGCAACTGGAATGCTCAAACCCTGTCGTATGCCGACAAGCGAGAAATCGTGGAGCACTTGTACAAGAACGGATACTTCAAGAGTCGAGGCGCCGTTACGATTATTGCCGAGGAACTCGGCCTGACGCGTCCCTCAGTTTACAACTACAAGAACGACTACATCGAACGAGTCCAGGACCGTCAGAGGACCGGAGAAGAG
>CAYXAD010000236.1:0-5586 GCA_964462965.1 uncultured Salinivenus sp. | reverse complement strand
GCGTCGTTCACGCGGCGCACGCTGGGCCAGAACTTCTTCTCGCGCACCCAGTCGACCGGATAGGCAGCCGTCGTCCGGCTGTAGGCCTGCTCCCACTCGTCAGAGGTAACCATCTCAGTGGTGTGGGGCGCCTGCTTCAGCACGCTCTCCTCGACCTCGACATCTCCCGACTCGACCGCTTCGATCTCTTCTCGGATGGAGGAAAAGGCGTCGCAGAAGCGGTCCAGCTCGTCCTTGGATTCGCTCTCTGTGGGTTCCACCATGAGGGTGCCCACCACCGGCCACGACATGGTGGGGGCGTGGAAGCCGTAGTCCATGAGCCGCTTGGCCACGTCTTGCTCGGTGACCTCGAGCTCCTGACGGAAGGCGCGTAGATCCAGGATAAATTCGTGCGCCACACGGTCGTTGGGCCCTCGATAGACGATGTCGTAGTGCTCCGCGAGGCGTTCGGCCACGTAGTTGGCATTGAGGAGGGCAATCTTCGACGCGTGGGTCATGCCCTCGGTGCCCAGCAGCCGAATGTAGGCCCACGAAATGAGCAAGATGAGTGCACTGCCGTAGGGTGCGGCGGCGACGGCTGGAATGGAGTCTTCACCGCCTGTGTCTACGACCGAATGCCCCGGCAGGAAGGGTGTGAGGTGCTCGGCGGTACCCACCGGACCGACGCCCGGTCCCCCTCCTCCGTGTGGGATGCTGAACGTCTTGTGCAGATTGAGGTGGCCGACGTCGATGCCGTATTCGGTCGGGCGACAGAGGCCGACCTGGGCGTTCATGTTGGCCCCGTCGAGGTACACCTGTCCGCCGTGCTCGTGCACCACGTCGCAAATGTCCTCGATGTGGTCCTCGAAGACGCCGTGTGTGGACGGATACGTAATCATGAGGGCGGCCAGCTCGTCGCTGTGCTTTTCCGCCTTGGCCTTCAGGTCCTCCAGGTCCACGTCGCCGTTCTCGGCGCAGGCCACCGTCACGACGTCCATGCCCGCCATGTTTGCGCTCGCGGGATTGGTGCCGTGGGCCGACTCGGGGACGAGACAGACGGTGCGCTGCTCTTCGCCTCGGGACTTGTGATACTCCCGAATGATGAGCAGCCCGGTGTATTCACCGGCGGCTCCGGAGTTGGGCTGCAGCGTCACGTCGTCAAAGCCGGTGAGCTCGGCGAGGTATCCCGTGAGCTCCTGGATGACCTGATGGTATCCCGGCGCCTGCTCCTTGGGGGCAAAGGGGTGCAGGTCCGAGAATTGCGGGTTCGAGATCGGCATCAGGGCCGACGTGGGGTTCAGCTTCATCGTGCACGATCCGAGAGGGATCATGCTGTGCACCAGGGAAAGGTCCTGGTCGGCCAGCGACTGGATGTAGCGCGTAAGCTCGGCCTCCGAGTGGTAGGAGTTGAAGACGGGATGGTCCAAATAGCTCGTCTGCCGCTGCATGGGACCGTCGTAGCCGGCGTCGAGATCGGCGGCCACTTCCTCGGCATAGAGGCGCTTTCCGTTCGTGGCCCCGAAGACCGTGAAGAGGGCGTCGAGGTCTTCCGCGCCGGTGGTTTCGTCGAGGGCCACCCCGACGGAGCCGTCGTCGTAATACCGCAGGTTGATCTGGTGGGCCTCGGCTCGCTTTCGGACCCGTTCGGCGGTCGTCTCGGTGAGGTCGACCCGGAGGGTGTCGAAGAAGTCGTCGTGGCGCACCGAGTGCCCGGCCCGCTTGAGACCTTCGGCGAGCGTTTTCGTCAGGTCGTGGACCCGGCGGGCAATCCGGCGCAGCCCCTTCGGGCCGTGGTAGACGGCATACATCGACGCCATGATGGCGAGCAGGACCTGTGCCGTACAGATGTTGGAGGTGGCACGGCCGCGGCGAATGTGTTGCTCGCGGGTCTGGAGGGCCATCCGTAGCGCCATGTTGCCGTCGGCGTCCTTGGTGACCCCGATCATGCGGCCGGGCACCTGCCGCTTAAACTGCTCGCGGGTGGCAAAGTAGGCGGCGTGCGGCCCGCCGTACCCCATCGGCACTCCGAAGCGCTGGGTGGATCCGAGCACGACGTCCGCCCCCCACTCGCCCGGTGCTTCCAGCAACGTGAGGCTGAGCAGGTCCGCTGCAACCGCCACGTAGGCATCGGCCTCGTGGGCCTCTTCGCACAGGTCGCGATAGTTCCGGACGGCGCCGTCGGTCGTCGGGTACTGGAGGAGCGCGCCAAAGACATCGTCCCCGAAGACGAAGTTTTCGGGGGCCTCCACGACGACGTCCACCCCGATGGGCTCGGCCCGTCCCTTCACGACCTCGATGGTCTGCGGATGACAATCCTCTGCCACGAAAAAGGTGGTGGCGTCCTGGCGCCGGGTGACGCGATTGAGCATCATCATAGCCTCGGCTGCGGCGGTGGCCTCATCCAGCAGCGAGGCGTTTGCAATCTCCAGCCCGGTGAGGTCGATGGTCATCGACTGGAAGTTGAGAAGCGCCTCGAGACGCCCCTGGGAGATCTCGGCCTGATAGGGGGTGTACTGCGTGTACCAGGCCGGATCTTCGAGAATGTTGCGCTGAATCACCGGCGGCGTATTGGTGCCGTGGTACCCCATGCCGATAAACGAGCGCCAGACCTCGTTTTTCCCGCCGTAGCGTTCGGCCTTCTGCAGAAGCTTCTGCTCGGTCAGGGCCGGTGGCAGAGCAAGAGAGCGATCGGTCCGGATGGAATCGGGGATGGTGTCGTCGACGAGGGCATCGAGAGAGTCGACCCCGATGGTGTCGAGCATGGCGTCCACGTCAGCGTCGGAGGGGCCGATGTGGCGCGGCGCGAACGTGTCGGTGAAGGTAAGATCGATGGACATCGTGCAGAGAGAGCGATCGGTGATGGAAAAGGCACGGAGCAGACGAATTGCTCAGAAGAATGTATGCCCGGCAGGCGCATGGGTTGTCCGGAATTGCTAAAAAGCCTGCAACAAAATCCGTCGGGACTGTTCGGGCTCCGCAACGGGTGAGGGGGCAAGACTACACGACAACGAGTCCAGCGATGCCGAGGAAGAAAAGGCCCATGCCGAAGAACAGGGCGCCGATTTGTAGCATCTGCTGCTTCGTCCCGTGCTCGTCGGCATTGGTGACGATGAACTGACTGTTTTCGGACTTGAGCTTGTCGATGATTGTGGAGAGGGAGTCCTCGCCCACCACGATGGCCCGGTCTGGGTTGTCGACTCCAATGACGGCATCAACGGCCTGCGGCCCCGATTCCCGAACGGGCCCCAGAACGTGCACGTCGCCGCCCGGGTCGAGCCTTAATTCATGATACCGGCGGGTGCGGTCGTGTTCGCGGTCGACCTCGTCGGTCGATTGGAGGAACTGGGCGACGGGAAGGGGAGGCGATTCGTCGCCCTCGACCTCGATGACCGTGGACGTCTGGAGGTAGGGGCTTGCTCCGTTGGTATCGACCAGGACGGTGCCGGTCTCGTCCTCAAGCACGAAGGGATGCGCCTGGTCGCCGGAATCGAGCAGGGACCAGTTGGAGCCGCTAGAAGCACTGGAGGCGCTGGAGCCCGGGGACGGCCTGTACTCCTTGACTTTCCACTCGTAGAGCAGGCTTTCGGTATCGGTGAATGGGGTTCGACCGGTATTCTCGTGGACGCGTGCCGTGCCCACCAGCTCAACCTCGTCCGAGGGAACGGTCAGGTCTCGGATATCGACTGGATCGGTCCCCTTTAATTTGAGATAGTTCCCCATGTGGCCCACGCCGATCACTACCATGAGCGCCCCCGGAAGGCCAGCGAAGAGCAGAACGGCAGGTGTCGTCATCATGCTCTATTCCGGTTAGCAAATCGAGCCATCGTCCTCCACGTAACAGGCATCCGACTGAAATCGATCCCAGTCGCTCATCAAGCTTCGCAAGTGGTCGAGGTGATCCCGAAGGGCCTGCTCGCCAGTGATCACGTCTCCATCGTCGCGGAGGGCGGGTAACGAGGGCACGTCGGACGGGTGTTGGGATTCGGCATCGACTGTTTTGGTCTCATAGGCAATGACCATCTCGTCCAGGGCCTCCTGAATCTCGTCGGCCCAGGCGTCATTAGGAGATCGATATAGCGTGATCATGGGAGGAAGACGTAGAATCGAGTGTTCTGCTGGCACCAGTTTTACTCATGGACTGCGCATTCGTGTCAAAAAGAGGGGAAACTAGGTGGGATTAACGGCGAGGCCCCGTTGCAAGGACCATTTGTCTTGACGCTGCTCGGACTCGGCGCCTATCTTCCCCCTGTCACAATTTCTTGAGGGATCTCGGTTCATTTACTCTTTTCTTTCTATGGATTCCGACAAGCTCCAGCTCTCGCGTGAAGAAATGCGAACCCTGGGATACCGGGTGGTTGACCTGCTGGTGGATCACTTCGCGGAGAAAGAGGAGGCGTCTGTTGGGCGTTCGCCGGATCGCGCAGCGCTGGAGAATCGACTTCAGGAGACGTTGCCCGAGGAGGGAACCGACCCGCACGCTGTGTTGGATCAGATCGAGCGAGACGTAATGCCGAACACGATGCGGGTCGACCATCCTCGCTTCTTCGGCTTTGTGCCCAGCCCGAGCAATTTTATCAGTGTCCTGGGCGACGCGCTGGCGTCGGGCTTCAATGTGTTTTCGGGGACCTGGATCTCGGGGGCTGCAGCCGCTCAGGTGGAACTCGTCACGATTGATTGGCTGCGCGAGCTGTGCGGCTTGCCCGAGTCCGCCGGAGGCCTGTTTACGAGCGGGGGGTCGATGGCCAACGTCACGGCGCTAGCGGCCGCGCGCCACGCTGTGCTAGACGACGACGTGTCGGGGGCCGTCGTTTACTGCTCCGACCAGACCCATTCTTCGATCGATCGCGCCCTTCGTCTTCTCGGGTTCGAGGTCGAACAACTCCGGCGCGTGCCCACAGACAGCCAGTTTCGGCTCGACATGGAGGCTCTGGCCGACGCTGTGGCCGCCGATCGGGCCGAGGGACGCCGTCCCTTCTGCGTCATTGCGAATGCGGGAACGACCAACACGGGAGCCGTCGACCCGCTTGCGTCCCTGGCAGATTTTGCGGAGACGGAGGAGTTGTGGCTGCACGTGGATGGCGCCTATGGAGCCGCGGCGGTGGTGTGTGAGCGTGGGCAGGAGCGCCTCCGCGGGCTCGAGCACGCCGATTCCTTGTCCCTGGACCCCCATAAGTGGCTTTTTCAGCCCTTCGAGATTGGAGGGGTGTTGGTGCGCGATCGGCGTCACCTCCGTCGCGCGTTTCGCATCCACGCTGAATACCTCGAAGATGCAGTCGGGGAAGAGGACGAGGTAAACTTTTCCGATTACGGCATTCAACTGACACGCAGTTTCCGTGCGCTCAAGCTCTGGATGACGTTCAAAGTGTTCGGGCGGAAGCACGTGGCGACGGCCGTGCGACGAGGGTTCGAGCGGGCCGAGCAGGCGGAGCGCCTCTTTCGAGAGCGACCGGAGTGGGAGGTGGTCACCCCTGCGCAAATGGGCATCGTCACGTTTCGCTGTGTCCCTGAAGGCTGGGCGGAAGAAGACATTGACGCCTTGAATCGAGAGTTGGCTCCCGCCATCGTTCAGGACGGAACGGCCATGGTAACCAAGACGACGCTCGAGGG
>CAYXAD010000235.1:0-5628 GCA_964462965.1 uncultured Salinivenus sp. | reverse complement strand
AGCATCTGGGCCGCCTCCGAGAGCTGTCCCCGCTGCTCGTACTGGGCCGCCAGGGTGGTCAGCACGTCGAGGTAGAGCTGGCGATAGTGTTCGCGGGGGAGCGAGGCCCAGTCCGCATAGAGATCCATGGGTAGGAGGTCGCCGACGTACACCGACACTGCTGTTTCCAGGTCGGTGATGCGATGCTCGCACAATCCGGATCGAGCCGTTTCCTCGAAGAGATGAACGTCGACGGTCGCTCCGCCGGGCGGGGCGAGGCGGACGAGCTCGTCGGTCATCTCGATCCATCCATCGGCCCCTCCAACCTCGTGGGCGAATGCCTTGCGAATGTGATGCAGGGCCTTGTAGAGCTGGGAGGCGGCCGCCGTCGCGTCGAGCTCGGGCCACAGTGCGTCCGTGACTCGGTCGCGCACGCGTTGGCCGTGGCGCTGAAGCGCGAGCAGCTTGAGGAGCGATCGGGCCTTTCGGCCCTGTATCGCCGTCTCGGAGAGCTCTTGGCCGCGAACGGAGACCAGAAACTGACCGAGGAGATAAATTTCCAGGTCCGAAGACGAAGAAGGAGAAGCGTCCATGACGTTTACCCGTTACATTCGTGAGGACGCGTCGGGAAGGTCCCCCGCGAAACCGTCCGCGTCCATCGATTTTTTAAGGAGTGCCTTTACATCGGATAAAGCCGAAAATCCGCGGCGCGTCACTCACGGACATCGCCCCCTTTCCCAATATTTCACACTCGATGGAAGGCCCTGGGACCCGCTCCCTTCCATTAACGTTCCAGGAGGGTCTAACCATGAACGAGGGCACGATCACGGCATTGCTGAAGGCCCACGCGGCGGGCGATCCAGGGGCTCTGGACGAGCTCTTCCCCCTGGTCTACGACGAGTTGCGGCGGATGGCCCACCGCCGGATGCGTCGCGAGCGGGCCGACCACACGTGGGGCACCACGGCCCTCGTCCACGAGGCGTACCTCAAGCTCGTCGACTTCGACCGCATCGACTGGCAGGATCGGTCGCACTTCTTTGCCCTCGCCTCGCGGGTGATGCGCAACGTGCTCGTCGACTATGCGCTACGGCACAAGGCCGAAAAGCGAGGGGGAGACCGCGACCGGGTGCCGTTACGGGAAGGAGACGCCACGGCCGAGGTCGATTTGGACGACATCCTGGCCGTGCACCAGGCCCTAAACCGCCTGGAGGCGGTGAGCGAGCGCCAGGTCCGGGTCGTCGAGTGCCGCTTCTTTGGGGGCCTTACGATTGACGAAACCTCCGACGTGCTCGACATTTCTCCGGCCACCGTCGGACGCGACTGGCGCATGGCTCGGGCCTGGCTCAACCGTGAACTCACAAATGGAGATGGAGGTGAGGGGGATGAATGACGCGATGGATGCCGAGCGGTGGCGACGGATTCAGCAGCTGTTCGAAGCGGCACAGGAGCGAGATGCGGCCGAACGAGAGGCGTTTCTCGGCGAGGCGTGTGCCGACGACCCTGCTCTGCGCCACGAAGTAGTGTCCCTTTTGAAAGCCCACGACGCTGACGGCCCCGTCGACCGCCTCGTCGAACGCATGGAGGCACTGCTTCATCGCCGGTCGCCCGACGAGGGACTGGAGGGGCGTCAGATCGGCCCCTACGAACTCGTCGAGCCCCTGGGACAAGGGGGCATGGGGCGAGTGTTTCTGGCGCGGCGTGCCGACGGACAGTTCGATCAACGGGTGGCCCTCAAGCTACTGGGTGCTGGCTTCGTCTCGCCGGAAGCCAAAGAGCGTTTTCTGGCCGAGCGGCAGATTCTGGCGACGCTGGACCATCCAAACATTGCTCGGCTGCTCGACGGAGGCGTGACGGAAAACGGCCAGCCGTATTTCGTGATGGAAGCCGTCGACGGAACGCCCCTCGATCAGTACGCCGACGCAAACGACCTTTCCATCGAGGAGCGCCTGGAGCTCTTTCTCGACGTCTGCGACGCGGTTCAATCGGCGCACCAGCAGCTCATCGTGCACCGTGACCTGAAGCCCTCGAACATCCTCGTCACGGACGAAGGGACGGCCAAGCTCCTCGACTTCGGCATTGCCAAACTCCTCGATCCGGAGCCTCTCCTCCGGCGGGACGCTCCGCGGACGCGCACCGGTGGGCCTCCCATGACGCCCGAGTATGCGAGTCCGGAACAGGTGCGCGGCGGGACGATCTCGACGGCCTCGGACGTGTACCAGCTGGGGGTGGTGCTCTACGAACTTCTGGCAGGACGGCGGCCCTACTCCGTCAAAGGGCGGACGCCGAGCGAGATCGAGCGCATTGTCTGTGAGAAGGAACCTCCGCCTCCGAGCACGGCCCTCAAGCCGTCCCTCGAGTCTTCAAACGAGGAGGCGGACGTCCGAGGGCGAGAACAGCTCTCCCGCCGGACGCCTCCCAACCGGCTCCGCAGGAGGCTGCAGGGTGACCTCGATGCCATCGTCCTGCAGGCCCTTCGCAAATCCCCCGATCGGCGATACGATTCGGTGGAGCAGCTGGCCGAGGACCTGCGACGGTTCCTTGCCGAACAGCCGGTGTCGGCCCGTCCGAGCACCTGGGCCTACCGGGGACGCAAGTTCGTGCGGCGGCATCGGTGGAGCCTCGCGGCGGTGTCTCTCATCTTGCTCCTGCTCATGGGGTACGGCGTGACGCTCACCTGGCACTCTCAACAAATGCATGCAGCCCTCAATGAGGCCCAGCAGGAGGCGAACAAGTCAGAGCAGGTCACCGACTTCCTCGTCGGCATGTTCGAGCGGGCGACGCCGTACGGGACGGCGGGGCCGACTGCTGAGTATCGCGACACCCTGACCACGTCTGACCTGCTGGATCAGGGAATGTCCCGGGTACAGACCGAGCTGGCCGGTCAGCCGGACGTGCAGGTGCAAATGATGGCCACCCTCGGCCGCATCAACCGCCAACTGGGCCGCTACGACGAGGCCGAGTCTCTGCTCGACGACGCACTTGCGCTGCACCGGGAGCATCTATCGCCCGAGGACCCACAGCGGGCCGAACTTCTCCACGAACGGGCTCGCCTCCTCCGACACGAGGGAGACATGCAGCGGGCCAGCCGCCTCTACCAGAAGTCTCTGGCCCTCCAACGAGCCCATCGGGGGGACGAGCATCCCCGCATTGCCGACAACATCCGGGAATTGGCCATCATTGCCGCTCGAGAAGGCCGATACACGCAGGCCGACTCGCTCTTTCGGGAGGCGCTGTCCATGCGAAAATCGCTGCACGGCTCGGATCACCCAGAGGTCGCCACGGAGCTTCACGTGCTCGGCCTGTTGTACGTGCTGAAAGAGGACCTCGCCGAGGCCGAGCGGCTGCTTCGCCAGTCGCTCGACATCCGCCGGAACCACCACGACGAGACGCATCCCCTGACGGCCGAGACGCTCGATCGGCTGGGCCAAGTGCTCGTCATGCAGGGCGAGATTGCGGAGGCCGAGCCGCTGTTGCGCAGAGCGCGAGCCATCCGTCAGGAGCTGTTTCCGGACGTCCATCCCTCCCGGGCCGTGAGCCTCAACAACCTCGGTCGGCTGCTCCAAGAGAAAGGGGACTACGATGCCGCCGAGGCACACCACCGGAAAGCGCAAGACATCTATCAAGAGCTGTACGGGCCGGAGAATCTGGACGCGGCGAACACGCTCTACGAAAGGGCCGAGGTCCATCGGGCAAAGGGAGACTACGAAAGGGCCGAGGCGATGTATGAGCGCGCGGCCACAATGCAGCGGTCCCTGCACGGCCCCGACCATCCGTCCACGCAGCAGTCCCTCAACGGCCTGTCCAACCTGTACGAGGCATGGGGAAAATCCCAAAAAGCCGACTCCCTCCGGTCTCTGCTCGCGACCGACGCTCCAGACCCATAGTCCTGCTTGGGCCTCGACCGTGCCGTCGAGTCGGCTCGTTAGCCTTCAGGGGAGCCGATCTTACGGTCCTCGATCTCGGCCGACCCTCCGCGGGTGTCCAGGAGCCGGCCAATCAGGCCGTCGTACCGTTGAAGCGTAAGATCGACGCCTCGCCGATCTTTCCTGACCTCCACAAAGGTGTAGGCGACGGCGGCGCCTCCGACGAAAAGGAGGATGCCGAGCGTAACAATCATGGTTCGTACGAGAGGGCAAATAGCTTTGACCGGCACTTCTGGAACTGACCTTCAGACTGCCTCGCCCTCGGGCGCACGGAGGTTCTTGCACATGCAGACGGCACTCGACGGGCAGAGTCGGGTTGCCTCTTCCGTCTCCTGGATTTCCGTAGGCAACTCGTCTCGCTCGATGACTTCGTAGTCGCGTCGCCCGAAATAGTCGGCGGCGGTCGTCGTCAGCAGGTACATCTCGCGTGCACCGCTCCGGCGCCCGTACTGCTCGATTGTTTCGGTGAGCCGGGCGCCGATGCCCCTGTTCCTGTACTGGGGCCGAACCGCCAGCGAGCGAAGCAGGGCCGTCGTCCCGTAGAGCTCCAACCCGACGACCCCGGCAATGTCGTCGTCCTCGCGACACACGAAAAAGTGCTCGAGGTGGGCGGGCGTAAGGTCACTGTGCGGCAGGTCGAGGTGTGAAAGAAGCTGTTTTATCGCGTCGAGGGCGTCGGGAGTGGCGCGTCGGATGTGCATGGCACGAGTGGGAGGGGTCTCATTGAATGAAGGAAATGGTGCAAGGTCGAGGCTCACGAGCAGACGCTGGCCTGCCTCGTGAGCATCAGTCCGAGCGTTTGTTTGCATAGGACTCCAGAAAGGGCTCTTTGATGATCGAATGGTCTGCAGGAGCACGTAACAATCATCGACGTCGTCACACGAGGCCTGCCTCCGATCCCTGATCCTCAGCCAAGGGCCGGGAGTCCCGTCGTAAAGGTATACGCCGTGACGCCGAGCATGAGAATCGTAACGCCTGCGTGGACCCACCGTCGGTCGGTTCCGATCAAGGCGCCGAGAGCGGCGGCCGCCGTGAGGTTTGCACCCGCAGTGACTGCGATGTCCGAAGCGGTCGAGTCCCCGAGAAACACCGAGGACACGATGGAAATGACTTGGCCGAGCACGATCAGTACAATCAGCGTCCCGAAAAACCACCGCTGGTGCACCGGCGAAAAGTAGAACGCCTCCATATTGAGCGCCTCTTCGGGAACGCCCAGGGGGCCCTCCGCCGAAGAGTTGCCCGCGGAGGACGAGCCTCCCGAGAGTCTCTCGGGAGCACACTCCGGTCTGCACTCGGGGTCCGGGAGGGCAAACGCACAGGCGAGGTACAGCATCAGAACCGCCATCAGGTAGGGAAGAAACGCCAGCGCCTGACCGAAGGCCTCTTCTTGGAGGACCTCAAACGACGTCCACCAGAACTGCACCAGGAGCAGCAGAACGATTGCCGCCCAGGTCAGCGGAAGCCAGTGCCACCGGACCGCCCGCCGAGGGCGCACGAGCTCGCGAAAACTGCCGGCGAGGTCGGCGAGGGCGAGAGCGACGATAATGGAGACGAGAGCGACCAGGTACTCGAGCTGTGACATGAGACGCAGGGGTTAAGTAGATCAATAAAAATATCTTACAGGATCGTCACCCCGACAGTAGTCGGGACATGTTCCGAGCGGATCCCGACAGCTGTCGGGAGGAGTCGAGGATCTCTTCGAAAACTGGCGGAAACGGCCCATGCG
>CAYXAD010000234.1:0-5645 GCA_964462965.1 uncultured Salinivenus sp. | reverse complement strand
GCAGCTGTCACTCCCATCCGGTCCTCTCCTTTCGATTTCCATCGGACTTGGGAAGGTCAATAATCAGGATTTCGCTCTTGAAGACCGCCTTCATGCCTCCTGGATTAATTCGCCTCGGTAGAGCAATCGACCGACAGAAGTGCCTGTTCGGCGTCTTGGCAGCGTCGGGCTGCTGCCTGTCCTCTCGTGCCGATGCAGGATGGGACCGGCCGCGAATGGTGAGCCGCTTCTCAGTGGCGTTAATCTTGATATCCTTCCGATCCACACCCGGAAGTTCGGCCCGGACCCGGTACCCTTCACCGGTCTCCAGTACGTCTGTGTGAAGCACCAACACCTCCGATGGGGAGCTCCGCCCGTCTTCTCGGCTTCGAAAAAGACGTTCGAAGACCTGGTTGGCGTTGGCCTGCAACTCACGAAGGGTCGACGACGGGCGATACTTGCTAAATCGAGCCATGGCGTGGGGGCTTAGCGGGACGGTGGGCACACGAACCGGACGGCCCTCGAACGAGGCCTCTCCGGGAGGACACAATACGCTACGGACCATTGCACCGCCCCCTTTGGATGGCGAGGCTGTCCGTGCGCAAACCGAGCGTGCCTCTGTCAGACGAGAGGGCAGATTGGTCAATCCATTTGTTTCTTCTTCGTCCTTAGGGGCGGCTCGATGCGACGCCCGCAATTAGCAGGATCTCTGAGAGGGGCACGCCGATCCCCTCTCGATTCAAGGCCGACCTTCACCTTCGACGGATCGAGACCCCCATTCGACCCGCCTCGGCCCTCGTCCCGAATACCGGCGCGAAGACCTCTTCCTCCAAGGATCTGAGGACAGGCCCCTTGTCTTCCCTAGCAATGACCACCACGCCGACAGGAAGAACGCCTCTCTCACTCGTCGGCATTCTCAATTCGTTTGCGCAGCATGGCGTCGAGACGATCGTGCGTATCGGGGTTTCGGATGTTGAAGACCAGCCGGTCCGTGAGCTGATCGAGGAGCGACTCTCCGGCGGCCGTATTGGTGGCGACGCCCGTCACGAGATCAGGCTCCAGCATCTCGAAGGCGTCCTCGAGCCCGAGCACCGCGTAGGGTTCAGAAGTGCACAGGATGGTCATGACGCGGGCGTCCTGCAACTCTTCGACGGCGATGGCGCCGTTGTACGGCTCCAGGGGGGAGGCGCCAATTTCTACGACGGCGACGTCGGCCGGAGGCGTCTCCATTCGATTCAACAACTGGCGAGCGGCGATGCGGTAGTCATCCGTCGGAACCACCGTAGAAGGAAGCCCGACGTCTACGAAGTCGAAGACCCAGTCGGCCCCGGCATCCTGAATCGAAAGCACGTCGCGGTACCGTCCCGCGCCGCTGACCTTGGCGGCCACCACATTCAGGCCCATCCCCTTGAGCCGACGCGTTACGATGCGAGCGGCCGTCGTCTTTCCCGCGGACATGGAGGTGCCAACGAGAACCACCGTCGGAAGGGAGAACGGTCCGTCCTCAACGGTGGGCACGAAGTCCTGCATCGTCACTTTCTGTCCGTCTCGAGCGATATGCCCCTGATATTCGAGGGTAAGAGGGGATTGCACGAGGGTCGACTTTGACTCGACCTGTCCAAAGAGCGCGGCGCGAGTCAGGGCATGCATGGTGCCGTCTTCGCCGATCGACTCCCAGCTCCCCGTCACTTCCAGGGTGGCACGACGCACTCCAAACGCCCCGACGACGAGATCCCCCCTCGCCACATCCATGTGTCGCCCATTTTCAAGTTCGATTCCTGAAAAGCCAGACGCATCGGTCACCATCCCCGCCACGTAATCCCCCGTGGCCCACTGGGAGGGGGGCGGCCTCTCCACAGTAAAGGGTTCATGATCAAAGTCGGCAATGCGGGTAAGAGAACCGAGAATGTACCGGTCGAGAACGACGGATGAAGCCATGAGAAGGAAAGAAGTGCTGTAGGAAAATGAGGCGAGTCGCGCGCTCAAGAGGATACGTCTTCCGGTGAAAACGACGAGGGCAAAGAATCCTCGAGTGCAGCCTCGGAGGAGGGGCCGGGAAGTGGAGGCTGAGCGAGCAAGAGGGACAGGAGCGCGCAGCGCTCGGTCATCTTCTCCACATAGCAAAACTCATGACGCGCATGGGCGCCATCCCCTACGGGCCCGAGGCCATCCAGCGTCGGGGCATACTGGCTCGTGATGTTGCCGTCGGACACCCCGCCGGATCGTCCTTCTTGAAGGTCCACGCCCAAGCAGTCGGCGGCTTCTCTGGCCCGCTGCCACAGGCGTCGTCCTCCGGGGGACGGTTCCATCGGGAGGCGCCCAATGTCTCCCTCGATGGTGAGCGAGGTGCCGGCCGTCGTCGCCTCAATCTCCCGAAGGGCCTGTTCGATGTAATGGGCTTGCTCGGCGGTGTTGATGCGAACGTCCACTTCCGCGTAGCTCTCGTCGGCCACCACGTTTGGCCGCGTGCCGCCGTCGATGGTTCCCACATTCACGGTAATGCCGGCCGCCGCATCGTTCAATTCGTGCAGGCGCTGTACCACGTGCGAGAGCTCCAGGATGGCACTCGAGCCGCTCTCGGGATCGAGCCCCGCATGGGCACTCTTGCCTTTGATCCGGACGGTAAAGCGCCCGGCTCCCTTTCGTCTCGTCTTGAGTTTGCCATCGAGCCCCAGGGCCGGCTCGAGCACGAACACCCGATCCGCACAGCGAGACAGGCGGCGTATGTGTCGATGAGAAGTTGGACTGCCCTGTTCTTCGTCGGAGTTGATGAACACCACGGGGCTGACAGAGGGCTGCACCTCCGAAGCCCGCAGGGCCGCGAGGGCAAAGATCATCTGTACGAGCCCTCCTTTCATGTCGAAGACCCCGGGTCCGCGGACGACCTCTCCTTCGACCTCAAAGGGCATCTGCTGGAGCGTACCGATGGGCCAGACGGTGTCGCAGTGGCCGAGAAGCAGCTGGACGGGTCGGTCGTGCGGTCGCCGGGGAGGACAAGCATAGAGATGCCCTCCGCTCGTACTCCCTCCCGGCAGAAACGTGACCTCGAGGTCGAGCTTTTGCAGAAGCCGGGAAAGGACGTCTTGTACCTCCCCTTGGGCTTCCGGTACGTCCGTCGGAGACTCCACTCGAACGAGCGTCTCCAGAAGCGAGAGCATCTGATCCCGGCGCTCGGCGAGATAGGCCTGAAGAAACTGAGCCAGTTCACAATCAGAAACAGAGTCCATGGGTCCGTACCGTCCGTCTGGTTGGCTCTCCTCTACTGCCGCCCCTCCACGGTGCGTCATTTCCTCATTCCGGCCGGGAAGGGAAAGGCGGTGGTCTCTTCGATGGTGGTGCAGCGATCAGGAGAAATATACGCCAGCAACGGATGGTCGCGGATCAACTCCTGATCGTCCTGCTCGGACACCCGCAAGGCATCCTTGTGGATGTGCACAGCCTTTATCTCACCAATCACGAAGCTGTTCTTTCCGAGCCCATCGACCGTCCGATCGAGCTCACACTCAAGAAAGAAATAGGCGTCTTTCAGAAAGATGCCGTCGATCTCGGTTGCCGAAAGGGTTGGCAGTTGATCCAACTCCGGCTTGTCCTGTCTGCCGTCAATGTTTCCCCCGTGGGGAGACGCAGCCAGGCTGGCCTGGGGCAATTGGGAGGGACGAGGATAACTCACCGTAAACGTTCCCGCCTCTACCACGTGCTGGTACGTCTTGAGCTTCGGGGTGCTCACAAATCCGAAGTAGGTTTCCACCCCCAAGGGCGTCGCCATGTGTTTGGGGGTCAGGGAATACTCGCCGTTTGTATTCCGGCTTCCAATAACGACGAGGGACGAAACCGTGTAGACGCGCTCCCAGAACGGCTGCTCGGGGTCGAGGCTCACGATGTTGACCTCTTCTTGCGTATCCATCTTGGTGACAGGCCCGTGTGTACGTGGAGCAAGTTCGCAGTCGGGTCGACGTTTTTTGATGATAGTGTTGAGCGCAACGTTCGTTTGCAACAATCTCCTCCTTCTCTTGTCTCCGCAGGACTGATCTCCCCTCTCTCAGCATCGTCAGGGGCTCCCGCTCCTCTCCTTAGAAGCCTCAGCACTGCAGCGTAGGCCTCCTCGCGATCGGAAGATGCTGTGGATTGGACCCCGTCGAAGCAGGCCTGTTGATTCTGTCGGATGTAGTCCCAATCATCGGAGGTGAGGATTCGATCACTTCAATCGCATCTCTTTCGACTCCTATGGCACAGACACAGCGACTGGGCATCGGTTTTATCGGCAGTGGGTTTATCACCCGATTCCACATCGACTCGTGGCGGACCGTTCGCGACGCCGACGTCCGGGGCATTTGGAGCCCTACCCCCGAACATGCCGAGTCGGCCGCCGCACTCGCTCGGGAGAAGCGCGTCGGAGATGCAAACGCCTACGATTCGATCGCCGACCTCGTCTCAGCCCCCGACATCGACGCAATCTGGATCTGTGGCCCCAACCACACTCGAATCGAGAACATGACGGCCATCGTCGAGGCGCTCAATGACGGGGCGGACCTCATCGGGGTGGCCTGCGAGAAACCGCTGGCCCGCACTGTGCCCGAGGCCAAGCAGATGGTCGACCTCGTGGAAGAATCGGGGCTCCTCCACGGGTATCTCGAAGATCAACTCTTTAGCCCCAGCCTTCGCCGGAGTCACGAGGTTCTGTGGCGACGCGGCGCCTCGCTCACGGGACGTCCCTATCTCGCCCGCGCCTCCGAGGAGCACAGCGGTCCTCACGCTCCCTGGTTCTGGCGGGGCGACCTGCAAGGAGGAGGCGTGCTGAACGACATGATGTGCCACAGCATCGAAGTGGTGCGCTATCTGTTGACCGAGCCCGGCGCCCCTCGCGACAGCATCCGTCCCACCAAGGTGACGGCCCACATTGCCAGCCTGAAGTGGTCCCGGGACGAGTACGTACAGCGCCTCCAGGAGCGGATGGGAAGCGAGGTCGACTATCGCAACCGCCCCACCGAGGACTTTGCGAGCGCCACGGTCGAGTTTGAAGACGAAGACGGAAACACCCTCATTGGCGAGACCACGACCTCGTGGAGCTTTGTAGGGGCCGGGCTGCGCCTCAACGCCGAACTCCTCGGTCCAGAATACTCCATGACTTTCAACTCTCTCAAGGCCGACACGGAGATCTTTCTGAGTCGAGAAGTCGAGGGAGAGGCCGGAGAGGACCTCGTCGAGAAGCAAAATGCCGAGCAGGGCCTCATGCCGATCGTCGGGGACGAAGCGTCCGCCTACGGCTACGCAGGGGAAAATCGGCACTTCGTGCAGTGCTTTCTCGACGGGGAGCAGCCCGATCTCGATTTCCACAGCGGCCGCGAGGTCACCGAATTGCTCATGACCGCGTACATGAGCGCCGAAAAGGAACGCACCCTCGAATGGAAGCCGGACGGCCTGCACGAGTTTGTCCCGGCGGTGCAGAAGGGGACGTGGTCCCCGTAGTTGGGTCTGGGAGTTTGGGTGTATGGAAGTCCTACCTAAAATTGTTCGGCTTCTACGGACTCCTATACCCCCACACTCTCAAATGCCCATTCCCAGACTTCCTTCTCTCACCCAATCCCACCTTTCCCATGCTATCGGACGACACCGTGACAGAGCTGGAGCGGCACGTCGAGGCCTGCAACGACGCCCGTGAGGCCCTC
>CAYXAD010000233.1:0-5652 GCA_964462965.1 uncultured Salinivenus sp. | reverse complement strand
GTCTATCGTAGATCCAGGGGCATTAGTCCTCGTCGACGTCGATCTCCATGACCCCGTCTTCGAATTCATTTTCGATCTCCAGCATGTCCTCCCCCTGCTCCGAACTGGTCCCTTTCCACCGTCTCGGAGAAGGCCTCAATGGGGGGAGAGGGCCTACATCTACTCTTTCCGCGTCAGCTCATGATTGAGTCAGAGGCTTGGCGCTTTACTGGGGGGCCGGAAGAAGTTGAAGTGGAGCCCCGATGTCCTTGCTACGCGGGGCGGAGTGGGACTCTCAATCCGTTGTGGGTTCATCGGTCGGGGACGCGAGGAACGCGTGTTGTGCTCGTTTTCCGACCGCTCGTGTGGAGGCCCCGTCATTAATCGCTCCGAAGACCCCTCCGAGGAGCGGTAGATTGCGGGGGCGAAGGAAGCCAGAGGAGCGGGCCGTCTGACTCACAGCCTGTTGGATCCATCCCGTGGCCACTTCCCCGATGAGCCGCGCACCCCGCTCGCTCAGCTTGCTTGCAACTCGATCTGCAAGGTCCGAGGCCTCGGAGTCGTTCTCGGCGTCCCCGCTAAGAAGGTCCAGTTCTCGACTGTTTAGAACGCACTGGATGGATCGTTCGCGAACGGACTCCTCTTGGGGATCTCGACCTCCCATCGCGGCCAGCGAGGCACAGAGATGGAACTGAAGCAACAGGATGGAAGCGACGTTCGTCGGGATGGTCACGGGCATTGCAGAGTAGCCCGGGAGCCCGAAGGCAAAGCCAGTGGCCCCGCTCATGGCCACATAGCGATTGATGAGGCGGCGAGCTCTCTTGTCCCCCTCCACGTCCTCGAGGGGGCTCTGCGGCTCTGCGCTCTCTTGATCAGATTGGTCGGGGGGGGCAGGAGGGGGCCCATCGGCGGGCGTTCCGAGGAGAGGAAGACCACGCGCCGCGCGGTCGTACAGGGTTCGGAGCAGTCGAGCGTTCATACGTCGTCCAAGTAGGTTTGTAGTGGTTACTCGGTGTCCTGGTACGTACGGAACTCGAAATCGACCACAGATCGTCGTCTCTTTTCCGAATGTCTGTCTGTAAGAGGGTGGAGGAAACCCACCTAGAGGTGTCAATCCGGACTGCAGAATCTTCTCTCGGAAGCCTGTTCCAGGAGAGGGGATCGTTTCTGCTGCAGGGGTCCGATAGTCGACCGCGCCGAGTAGGAGTCCCTACTCGGGCGCGGAGTGCGAGCGCCTGTATGTTCTCATCTTCGTCTCCACCCTCCGGGCCGACCTCGACTGGGAGGCCGGCCCCCTGAGGTTCAAGCGGGCCGAAACACTGCTGTGGGTATCTGCACCCGAGAGGTGGGTTTTCGCCCGAAATAAGGCAAGCGCCGAGGAGAATGCTTAGAGAGACAGTCGGCAGGATACGCGGGTCCCCTCCCCGGGCGCCGAGTCGAGGTGCAACTGCCCGCCGAGGAGTTCGGCGCGGTGGCGCATAGAGCGAAGGCCAAAGCCCTCTTCGTCTGCCCGATCGGGATCGAAGCCTTTTCCATTGTCTTCGACGGACAGGAGGAGCTCGTCGTCGGTCTGCTGGAGGCGGATTTCGATCCGAGAGGCCTCTGCATACTTTTGGGCGTTTCGGACGGCCTCCTGTGTAATTCGGTAGAGGTGGGTCGCCGTCTCCTCGTCGAGCGACGACAGGTTGGCGTCCTGTTCCAAAGAAGCCCCTTTCGTGTTCTCGGCCAACCCCTTGAGGGCCGAGGGGAGATTCCCTTCGGCCAATCCCGCCGGGTTCAAGCCGCGAGACAGCCTGCGGACGTCACCGGCACTCTCTTCGATCAAATCCTGTGCCTTTTCGATGTCTTCTTCGAGTTCCTGCTCATCGGCTTTTCGGGAGAGGAGGTTTAGTTTAAGGGTGGCTCCCGTCAACTGGGAGGCCACGCTGTCATGGAGGTCTTGCCCCAACCGTCGGCGCTCCTTCTCCTGGACCTGAAGGATCTCCCGCTGCATCCGCCGCCGATCTGTAATGTCCTGGATCGTTCCAATGGCAGCCGGGGCGTCCCGGTACGTGACGCGCGTTCCGGAGACCTCGATCAGACGGGTCTCGCCCGATTTCGTCTTAATACGGGTCTCGTAGTGGACTTCTTTGAGGTCGCCTTTTTCGCGTCGCTTCACCTTTTTTTGGACTTGAGGCCAGTCGTCGGGGTGAATAAAACGCTTCGGAGAGTGGTCGAGGAGTTCCTCGCGCGGGTAGCCGGTGATCTGGACCAGGGTCGGATTGACGTACTTGTAGGTTCCATTCTGGATGAGCCCGATGCCCACGAGGGCCTCTTCGGCCAGCTTGCGGAACGTCTCTTCCGACTCTCGTAAGGCTTCCTTTGCTTTTTCCCGCTCGGTGACGTCCCGAAAGAACGTCTGAAAAGCGAGGGAAGCGTCATCGTCTCCACGGCGAATCGTGGTGGAGATCAGACAGGTAATCTCCTTCCCGTCGGCTCGTTGAAGTCGGAGTTCTCGGCCTTGGAGAATTCCTTTCCTCCGCAACTCTTTGGCCGCGTCGGATCGTTCGGTGGGGTCTACGTACAGCTCCGTAGCGTTCATGGAAAGGAGCTCTTCCCGGCTGTATCCCAGAATTCGAGCGGCGGCTGGATTCACCTCTTTGATTTCGCCCTCCGGGGTGGTGATCGTGATGCCTTCCTGGGCGTCTTCAAAGAGCCGTCGGTAGCGTTCTTCCGAGGCCCGTAACTCCTTTTGGGTTTGTTTCCGGGCACTGATGTCTCGCCCCGTGCTACAGATGACCGTATGCCCGGCGTGCTCGAGGAGGGACAGTGAAAACTCGTACGGAATGAGCTCTCCATCTTTCGTCTGCACGTGCGCCTCGAAGCGGGTCTGTCCCTCTTCGAGAACCGTCGCAATGTATTTCTCGATCGTCGCCGCTTCTTTGGACACGAGGTCGGCGAAGTGTCTCTCTTCAATTTCCTCGTTTGTGAAACCGGTCACTTCGGGCACCCGACGATTCCAGTGCAAGAGGACCCCTTCCGGCGTAAAGGCACAGAGGACTTCCTCCATGACCTTAAAGGCAGGGCCCGAAAAGGGCTTCTCGATCAAGTCGGTCATACGTGCAGAGGGTGTCGGACGCGGGGACTTAACAGAAAGAGAGGGAGATGAGCACCGATGCAGGAGCAGCGTCTCCTGTCATCCGCCTGCGAGAGACGAACGAAACGCCTTCGCCAAGTTC
Organism: uncultured Salinivenus sp.; assembly: GCA_964462965.1. GTDB lineage: Bacteria > Bacteroidota > Rhodothermia > Rhodothermales > Salinibacteraceae > Salinibacter. The sequence goes on along the minus strand of CAYXAD010000233.1, from coordinate 2,455 downwards.
TGTCACGGATTCTTACAAAGAAGTGGTTCAACACCGGTAGATGACCTCGACACGAGTGGCCCCTGGGCAGCCCTCGTTGGCAACATGTGTGGCGTGCACTAGCAGCTGATAGCTCCAATAGGAAAATGAAGGCCCGCCGAGCGGAGGGCTCCGTTCCTGCTCACCGAGGACCGTTCGGTCCGAGGGCGGTCGAGGGATGCGTCGACTCTCGGTCCGGGAGCTAACCCCTTTTGTGCCCTCCGCAGTCTGCGATCTCGGTTGGAGCGAGTTAGACAGAGGGCGAACTGGAGGGAGAGGAATCCCCAGATGTAGAGGAGTCGGTCGCGCCGCGCGATTCTTCTGCCACCGCAGGATCGACCGGGTCGTGAACCGGAAACGGACGAGGGTCTGCGAGTGGTGATGCTTCTGGAACGTTGTCGCCGGGGGAGCGGTCGACTGTCCCGTGTCGCCGTTCTCGAAGAGACACCACGACGGCTCCCACGATCAGTAGCACGCCTGAGAGGTACACCCACACCATAAAGGCCACCAGGAGGCCGAAGGTGTTCCCGACGGCCCCGAGCCCTTCACTGCCCGCTGAATACCGACCGAAGCGTCCGACGTAGGAGGCATAGTAGGTAAATGCCTGCTTCGAGGTCTCCCAGAGGAGAGCGGCCACCATCGTCCCCGCGAGGACGCTGCGCTTATCGGGATGGGGGCGGGGCACGAAATAATACAATTGAAAAAAGACGGCCACGGTGAAGAAGAAGGGCAGGAGCACCCGGATCGTCTGCTGCCAGCCCCCCGGGATTTGGTGCAAGAAGCCCCCGAGTTCTTCGATGAGGAGATCACTGAAGAATGGGGGGAGGAAGACCGTCAGCCCGATGGTGAGAAGAAAAACCAAGCCCACCTGAAACACCATGCGTGCGTCGAAGGCATAGCGCCTGAGGAGGGAGCGATGCTCGTGCAGGCGGTGCCCGAATGCATTGCTGACGGCAATCCGAAGGGTGTTTACGAGCGACACAGCCGCGAGAAGCAAGCCAACACTCCCGACACTAAGGATCGTCTTGCTGGCCCCTCGCACCTCGCTGAGAAAATTGATGAGCTGTTGGTTCTGGCTTTGGGGCAAGAAACCGCGGATGTACGGGGCGACGAGTCGAAATGCGTCGTCGCTCTCCAGCACTTGCCCGATGAGGCCCGTGACGAGGATCACGATGGGGACGAAGGTAACGAGGGCCTTAAAGGCGATTGCTTGGGCCCAGAGGAAGACCTGTTTTGAAAAGAGCTCCTGGTAGAGGCCTTTGCCGTAGTATGTCGCGCACGTCCGTACCCCCTCCAAGATCGAGCGGACATTCTCTCGAAGGTTGACTCCCCGGAAATGAAATCGACTGGGCATACACACCCCTTATGCGCGCCTCGTTCACAGAGCCCTGCGTAGCATTGTACCTGAGGGGGGACAGGCGTGGTTCTCAGCCTCTCTAGTGCGCGCCTCATGCATCACGAACGTCGGGGCCTGGGGGAGGGGGCGGCACGGTCCCGGGGACGATCGGTCTGCCGTGGGGGGGTCGCGGTATGCATAAGTGTCTCATCGGCGGCTGCTACAGACAAGGGACGACCGGCGGGTCGTCCAGACAGTACGCCAACGGTTGTATTGACGCGGCACGAGCCGTCCGGTGCTCTCTTTCTGCAGCGTGTTGCCTTTCCAGGTGCCGACCGGGATCTTGCAAAAAGAGGACGTGACGGGCCGATTCATTGCACGATGGAGGTTCCCGAGTGTGGACGTGAGGGGCAGAAAGTGGGCCCCGCCCGATTACTGAGCCTCTTTGTCAACCGTACGGTTCGGTCCGGTGAGTGCCCTTCAAAGTCGTTTCTCGATTTTCCTTACCGCTCGTGGTTCGATGTTGTATTTGCTGACGGAGACGCCGCTGTATGCTTTCCTAGGACTACTGCTCGTTGGGGTCGGTGCGGGCCCCGACGCCCATGCCCAAGTGCCCAGCCCGGAAGAGGTCTTCGGCTTTGAACCGGGGGCCGACCGCAAGATGGCTGACTACGACCAGGTGATGGCGTACTACGACCAGCTCAGTACGGAGAGCAATCGGGTGCAGATGCGAACCATCGGGGAGTCGTCGATGGGCCGCGACATGCCGTTGCTTTTGATTTCGACGGCGGACAACCTCGACAATCTGGACCGGTGGCGCGAGATCAGTGCCCGGCTCGCCCGGGCCCGCATCGACGAGGAAGAGGCCCAGTCGCTTTCTCGGGAAGGCAAGGCGGTTGTGTGGATCGACGCCGGCATGCACGCGACTGAGCGGGCCCACGCCCAGATGGCCCCGGAACTTGCTCACCGGGTGGCGACCGAGGAGTCGGCCGAGATGCAGAAGATTCGGGAGAACACGATCCTCCTTCTCATGCCGGTCATGAACCCGGATGGGCTCGACATCGTCGAGAACTGGTATGACCGAGTCCTCGGCACCCCCTA
>CAYXAD010000232.1:0-5703 GCA_964462965.1 uncultured Salinivenus sp. | reverse complement strand
TAGCCCCTGCGGCCCACCGTGTGGGGTTCGCCGCCTCCTCTTATTCCAGCACGCCCATCGCTGGGAGCCTGCCCTCGACACTTTTGGGGCGTGGGCCAGGCCGTCGCTGCCGCTCGGGGCGCCCGGAGGGAGCGAGGAAGCCTTCCAGGGGTGCACGAGGCGAGACTCTAAGAGGCCCCTTCTTTCTTTACTCCGAGGGTGTCGACGAGGTCGAGCACGCCCTCCTCAAATTTCGTGGCCCCTCCCTGCGATGGGTGCCGGACGTACGTCACGTCGGCACCGATTTCGTTCAGGGTGCGTTCGGCCTTTCGTCCCACCCCGACAATGCATGTTGGCTGAAGGAGGTCGAGAAGGGCCACGAGCAAATCCTGCCACTCCCGGACCTCGGTCCGACGCGGGTTGCGAATGGACAGAGGGGCGTCCGGGTCGTGGGGATGGAGGGGAACGCTGTTCCAGGTGAAGAAGTGTGGGAAGTACGGCCGTAACACGCGCCAGTAGATGGACGCACTGTACTCCGTGTGAGGCTCCGAAGACTGGCTCGTGCGCGTTCCGTCAATGGGAAAGTCGGGGGCCTCGAGCTGTACCTCGCTGGTGATGGGAACGCCCGTAAACCGGCATCCCCAGGGGCCCGGCGCCTCCGCCAGTAGAAAGAGAGGGGGCCTCTCGTCGTAGCAGGCAAGATAGCGGCGCAGGTTTTCTCGACGAAGGGCAGGAGCATCGGGCACGTCGAGGGCTTCCCGGCGATCGCGGTAGGGGTTAAACAATGTGTCGGTGGAGGCGACCGGGAAGACCCGATCTGAAAAGAGGGACCAGACGGCGTCAAGCTCCATGAGGAAGGGGGCGCGATGGAGGGCGGGGAAGAGCGGAGCTCCTCTCTTTACGAGGAAGCCCCCGAGCAATTAGAAAAAAGGACAAATCGGACAGAGGAGCGTTGCGTGTTCGCTTTCACTTCTACATTCACGTCTGCGTGTTTGCCTCGTCCCCGCGGGGAAAGGCAAAGTCGGCATAGGCCATTTCAGCCGTACCGAACCACCGGTAGGTGTTCTCACGGGCCTCCCGATAGGAATCGTAGATTTCACGGTATTGCGGATTGCCCGAAGCCTGGTCTTGTAGAAGTTGTTGCGTAATCTCCTGGGCGCGGGACATCACGTCGTCCGGAAAGCGGCGCAGGGTGGTCCCTTCATCGAGCAGCCGGTCGAGGGCGGCCGGATTCTTGTGATCGTACTGTGCCAGCATGTGCAGATCGGCTTCGGCCGCAGCCGTCTTGAGGGCCTCCTGGTAAAACGTCGGCAGGCTTTCGTAAGCGTCCCGGTTCACGTAGAACGTGAGTGCGGGACCGGGCTCCCACCAGCCGGGATAATAGTAGTACTCAGCAATTTCGTGAAAGCCCAGCTTTTCGTCGTCGTAGGGGCCCACCCATTCGGCAGCGTCAATGGCCCCGCGTTCGAGGGCCGGATAGATTTCTCCACTCGGCAGCATTTGGGTGTTTACCCCCATTTGGTCCATCACCTGGGCACCGAGGCCGGGAATGCGCATTCGGAGGCCCTGGAGATCCGCCAGCGAATTCACCTCTGTGCGAAACCATCCGCCCATCTGAATGCCCGTGTTGCCCCCGGGGAAGTTGATGATGTTGAAGTCGGAAAAGAGGTCGCGCATGAGTTCCAGTCCCCCTCCGTAGTAGATCCAGGAGCGGTACTGACGGGCGGTGAGGCCGAACGGCACCGAGCAGTCGAACGCCAGGGCTGGATTTTTGCCAATAAAGTAGTAGCTGGCCGAGTGTCCCATTTCGACGGTGCGATTCTGGACACTGCCGAGCACCTCGTCGGCGGGCACGAGCTCCCCTCCCGGGTACGGCCGGAGTTGAAAACGACCGTCGGTCAGGGTGTCTAGGCGATCCGCCAGGACCTCGGCGGCCCCGTAGATCGTGTCGAGGGAGCGGCTAAAGCTGGACGCGAGGCGCCACCGCACAGTTTGCTGGGGCTGGACGTTTGGGGCGCCGTCGCCGGCGGTCGACTCGTCCCCCCCACAGCCGGTCAGCACGCTGGCCCCGGCCGCGCCGAGGAGGGCTTTCTTTGCAAAATCACGCCGTTCCATGGGAAGCAGGAGACTGGTTGGAGGCTCGTCGAGGGGTGGGGAAACAGTATAGGGGCCAACCCGACTCAGCGCAAACGGTCGCGGTTGACGTCCGGCCCTCCTCCGTTTCGGAGCGAGTCCCCAGCGACTCCGTCGAAGGCGTTTACGTCTCCCTGCAGGTGGACTGGAAAAACAGGAGAGGAGCGGGGGACACCGGTCGCGTCGGCTGCTCCTCTACGCCGAGAAGGCTCGTGGCGCCGGGCGCCACTGGGAAAGGAGACGGTCGAACAGGAGCGTCAGAACGAAGACGAAGCCGGTCGCGAGGAGGACGTCGAGGCGAAAAGACACAGACACCTGTTGGACGGTTCGGGAAAGGGCGTCCAGGCCTTCCAGCAGGGTGCCAAGCAGGGACGGATTGGTGACGACGGCGGCTCCGAAGCCGGCAAGGGCAAAAAGAAGGAGCAGAAGTTCGGCCACCGACACGACCGGCTCCGGCGTCAGGCCCACTCGGTTCGCGACCTGCTCGGCAAAGTTGTTCGGCAGATCGCCCGTTGGTTCCTCGTGCAAGGCCGCGTACACCTTCTGGTAAGCCGCCGCTTCGGGGTCGCCTTCCGTGTCGGGCGGCGGTCCGTCGCCTCGAAGGTGACGGTTAAAGGCTTCCTGTAAAGATCGGTCTCGGTCGGTCATATCGTAAACTCCTCCTGGCTATAGCGGTCGAGCAACCAGTCTTTTAATTTCTTTCGGCCCCGGTACAGGTGGCTTTTCACTGTGCCTTCGGGGTTCCCCATGACGTCGCTAATTTGTGATACGCTCATCTCTTCCAAATGATACAAGGTCAGTGCGGTTCGGTAGTGCTCGGGAAGGGACTGAATCCCATCTCGAAGAAGATCCCGTTGTTGGCGATCGACAGTCGTCCCCGCCACGTCTTCCTCCGGGTCGGGCACGCGGTTTAGGGCATTGCGGGCGTCGACCGGTTTGCCCTCCGGAGAGGGCGCATGGTCGGCGTACAGCGGCACCTCCTTTTTCTCGAGGTGATTGAGGCACGTGTTGCGGGCAATTCGGGCCAGCCAGGTCGACAGCTTCGACTCGAATCGAAAGCCGTCCAGGTAGCGGTAGGCTCGCATGAAGACATCCTGGCACAACTCCTCGCGATCGCGCTCGTCGTCGACCATGCGAAAGACGACGTGCTTCACGAGACGCTCGTACCGGTCGATAAACGACAGAAAGGCGTCGCGGTCCCCGTCGAGGACTCGCTCGACCAGCTCGCGTTCATCGATGTCAGAGGCAGGGTTGGCCATGGCATCCCCAGTAGACAGGGGGATCAGTGGAAAGGTTGCACGGCTCTGCGTCGAGCCTGTGCCCGATACAGTAGAGATCTCCGTCCGCCCGAGCAAGCGATTCGTCGACCTCTGCAACCCATTCGTCGATCCGCCTGTCTGCTAGAGGTGGACGGCCGAGAGTTGGTTGTTCAGCTTCTTTCTTCAACAACTGCTCCTTCAAAATATGTTTGACGTCGAGATCCTCGTTCCATTGGGCTTCTTCGCCATGATTGCCTACATCGCCAAGCTCATCGGGGAAACCCGAATTCGTCGGAAGGCCCTCGAGTCTTCAGCTTCAGATGACGTGGCCGAGACGGTCCTGGCTCGTCACGGCTCGAAACCGAGCCCGCAGTCGGCGCTCAAGTGGGGGCTGGTGATCTTTGCTCTTGGGGGAGGGGTTCTATTGGTCGACCTCTTCCAGATTAGCTTCGAATCGCCCCTCGCCTATGCGATCCTGCTCGTGGTTACAGGAATTGCGCTCCTGGGGTACTACCTGATTGAGCAGGGATATCAGCCGCCGGTCCCTCCCTCGGAGACGTCTCAAGAATCGCCGACGGCCTCGCCGATCGGTGAGCCCGAGCTATAGAATCTGTTTCGGTTTGCAGTGGCAGTGTCCTCGATTCGGGCCGATGCTGAATCCGGCTCCGGGTCGAAGACAATGGGTGGGCCTCTTCAGCCTGTAGGGAGCCCGATCGCTCTCGAAGCGCCACTCCCTGTCTGCCTCGGGGGCTCGACCCTTCATGCTTCCCCTAGTTCGACGGGCGAGCCCAGAGAGCAATGATGGCAGAGGAAATGAATCTCCGGATACCGCGCCGGTCGATCGCGAGGGCTCCGCAACACGAAAAGGTGTGTCTATATCGGGTAGGGCCCTGGGAGGAAAGAACGTCGATGCCGGAGAGCAAGAGGATACATTGATTATTTCCAAAAAGATCTGATCGAGTTGCTTTTGTACATCAGTCCTCGTTACATGGTAAAGATACATCATTTCTTCTGTCGGTCTCTGTCGGCTAACGGAAATCGCTCTCTGTCCATCTCTGAGCCCAGGAGCGCTCATGCCCAATCTGGTTTCACGATTCGACACGCCGGCCCGGGAGGCCGGACGGCTCCTCGAAGTGGCGAAGATGCTCAATGAGGTTCCGGAACTGACTCACCACAAGAAGAAGATCTACAGCCTGTGGATTATGGGCTACCTCCGGCACCTCGATCGACATGACCTAGGGGATCCCGCGCCGAAGCACATTCCGCACTTTCTAAATTCCCTTTCTCAGAACGAGGAAGCAGACGAAGAGACGCGTCAGCAAGCGGCGGAGGCCCTCGTATTTTTTCACGAGTGTATTCTCCAGGATCGGGTGCGGGAAGTCCACGGCAAGCTCGACATGCTGTCTTCGTCCGAGGAGGAGGCGGTGATGCGACAGTTGCATGGGCCGGAGCGACTGCTGGCCCGGCTTGTGTTTTCCACAGAGCTCGATCTCACCGAGGCGCTACGCTTGAGAGTGGGGGATCTCGACTTGAGGAACGGTCGAATTATGGTGACCGACGCCAAAGGGGTCACCAAGCGCATTGTGGAGCTCGACGAGGTCCTGACGGAGGATCTGGAGCGTCACCTTCAGCGCGTCAAGGAACAGCACGAAGCGGATCTGGCAGAGGGGCATGGGCTCGTAGATCTTCCTGAGACGGTCGAGGAGCAGTTTCCGGACGCTGCCCGTGCCTGGATGTGGCAGTACGTGTTTCCCTCGGAGGAGCGAAAGCTCGACCTGCGTACGGGGCAGCAGCGACGCTATCCCATGCAGCCGGATCACCTCATCGACGCGCTCGACTATCGAACGGCTCCCATGACACGGGTGCTCCAGGCCCAGGAAGAAGAGGACGAGGCAGACGGCTGGTCCCCGGTCTACTCGTAATTGGATGGATGGACGGGTGGAGGTATGAAAGGGAGAAAGGAAGGACAGGAAAGGTGAGGACGAGTCGTACTCCCGATAGAATCCGCCCGTAGAGACCTGTTTTTGTCTCAGGGGGGTGTGCGCCTTTCGTCAACGTCGTCTTCCCCACCCAGGGCAGCTCTTACTCACGGACTTCCACCCTCGTCCCACGCAATACGAAATACGCAATACATGAATCAAGGGAGCATACGTCGAGGATACCTTAAGCTCAGGCCAGAGGCGGACCGATGGAAGGAGCGTCAGCTCCGAGGACGCAGCGGCCGCATCACAATTTCGGAGATGAGATGATTGGCGGGGGCCTCGAGGACGTGTAGGACGGTGTCCGCCACGTCTTCGGGCTGAAGCGGGTTGTCCGTCATCTCCGCGCCGGC
>CAYXAD010000231.1:0-5738 GCA_964462965.1 uncultured Salinivenus sp. | reverse complement strand
ATCGCGCAGCCGCCATCCCCGCACGCTATTGGCACCGCCGCTGAAGAAGCGACGGTCGAACGGCACGACGGACGGCCGCCCGGTCGGATGACCCATGCCTCCGAGAAGCTTCAGCGCCAGGGTTGAGCCTCGTCCGAAGGAGACGTACCGCCGAAGGTCTGTCGTGGCACGAACATATGGGCGATAAAAGAGCCGACTGCTTCCTTCATTGGTGCCACTAAAGAACCCGGGAAGAGAATAATCCAGGGTCGCGGGGGCAAATACAAACCGATCGAACAACAGAGGCAAGGAGTTGCCCACTTCGCCGGACACCTCATAGATGTGTCCACTTCGTCGGCGAAGGGGGTTGGCCGTGGCGGACCGAAAGGTGTACCGCAGGGCGGTATTGATCTGGGGACGCGTGTAGTCTTCCAGGATTTGTTGACGCTGGACGGGATCCTGTATTCCTTGCCCCTCAGGCCCAAACACCCGATCCAAAAACTGCTCGCGAAAGTTCGAGAGAGTATCAGGGTTGCTGATGCTCAGGTCCATGACGTCCACCAGAGAGACGTGGGTCGGCGTGTGATTCATCTCCAGCCGGAGTCGGGCATTGCTCCGACTTCGAATGCGGAGCCCCAGCTCTTCACTCCGGGCAGTGAGCGCCGACAGAGAAATCTGCGTCCGAGAATTGGTCAGGTCGAAGACGTTCTCGAACCGGTGAAACGGACGAAACAGGTAAGGCAGGGTGAGGGAGGTGGTACCTTCGAGCTGAACGGAGCTGAGCAGGGAAAAATCGGAGTCCGTGGCCACCGAGCCCGACGCTCGAAGGCGAAATGTCTCGCCGCCGCCGAGGGCGTTCACGTTTTCGTACACGCCACTCAGGCCCACCCCAAACTCGTTCAGGCTCAGTTCTGCCTCGGTGCCGGTCGCCGACTCGCGCTGGAGGGCAAAGGTTTCGGCACGGACCCGATGGCGCTGCTGGGTTCGTCCTTCAATCTGAATGGGCAGATAGGATGCTCCCGTACTGTCTACCGTCGTCGTGTCCTCGTACTGCGGCGTGAGGCTCGTAAAGGTAAAAATCCCGGTTCCTTCCAATCGTCGTTTTGTGGCCTGCACCTCGGATCGGTTGTAGTAGTCGCCAGGCGTGAACTGAAGACTCCGGCGAAGCACACTGGACGTCAACCGGCTCTCGTTTTCGATGCGGCTGGTGACGAGCGGCCGATAGCCCCCGGCTGCATTGACGGGCACGTCGAGCGTGTCGGCCCGAGGGGAGGTGGCCTCCGGACCCGTAATCTGCACCCTCACGTCTCCGAATCGGTGCCGAGGCCCCATGTTTACCCGAAACGTGACGTCGAACGAGTCGGGGGCGACGCGATACACGAGCGCCTGGATGGAGTCTCGGCTCACGGCCGCATATCCTTCATCCTGTAAAAACGACAAGATCCGGCGACGCTCTTCGAGCAGCTGCGGCTCCTGATATCGAGCATTCTGCACGGCAAACGACAGCGAGTCGCCAGGAACCACGGACGGGACGGGAAGCGTGGTGCCCTCGATCAGCTGACGCTGTTGAGGCTCCGTGAGAGTCTCAACGCCTTCATACTGCACGTGGCGAAGGTACGTCGCCGGGCCCGGAGTCACGAGAAACGCAACGGTAACGCGATTGGACGAAGACGACCTCCGAACCTCGTAGGACACCGAGGCCTCCCGAAATCCCTGCTGCTGGTAGAAGAGCCGAAGCCGCTCGACGTCCCCCGCCACAGTGGTCGAGTCGAGATAGGCCGGGGGTTCGCCGCCCGACTGGAGCGCATTGCCGAGACGGTCCCACATCCAATCGGCACTCCCGAGCCGGTAGACCCACCGCCACCACGTCAGGCCCGGAATTCCAAGGATCCGGCGGTTCGGACTGGTTCGGAGGTGCTGCTTTAGCGTTCGGTTGGAAAAGTGCTGGTTGCCTTCGATCTCGATGCTGCGAACCACCGGCGAGGTGGTGTCGGCCTGGGCGTGGCCGCGCGGTGCGGACTCTTCTCCCTGCACAGGCCCTGCCCCCATCAGCAGGAGCAACAGAGCGGCCAGGCCAATCCGTCTGCCTCGTCCGTCCAAGCAGACGCTGCCGAGTAAAGCCGCGATCGAGAACATACGCATTCGGGTCGAGAAGATCCGTAGAGAGACTGGCGGGCAAAAGCCCAGCCCCACCATACGCCTCGATCAGTAGACGGTGCCGGATCGGGGCTCGTTCACCGCACTGGCGTCCTAAGGACGGGACCCAGACGGCCAAATCCTGTTGCGGAAACTCCTCAAGAGCCGTCTTGAAGGAATGCGTCCTCCCTCAGGGAAACGAAGGGGCCAGACGAAGCGACGAGAAAAGGTTCCGTCTACCGCTGTATGCATTCATGCCAATTCCGACGATTTACTGTGCACGTTTTGCCCTTACAAGAAGCGAAGGGTCGACCGGCCGGTCGACCCTCTGCATAGATAAAAGCACACCGGATGCCCCTGAAGGCAGAAGGTCGGCGTCGGAGATGCACAGTGATCCTACGTAGATGGTATCAGACTCCCTTGAGGGTCCCGGAGCGTCCACCTCTGAGGTGCCAATCCTGGGACGTGCCCCGCTTTGGAGCTCGTAACGACAGCTGTCTTTCAGCCGAAGGGGACTATCGAGCGAGACCTCCACTGGCGGGAGGCTCCTCTTCGAGGGTGCTCGCTCGGTACTGCTGCGTCTCCTCCTCCAACTCGTAATAGTTCTCCGGGGTCATGTCGGGCACGAAGAAGTGCGTCGGGTTCAGCGTCTGCCCATTCACCTTGTGGACCTCATAGTGGAGATGAGGACCGGTGGACCGTCCTGTGTTGCCACTGTACCCAATTACATCTCCCCGCTCTACCGTCGTGCCCCGCCCAATGGTGTCAGGAATTTCGGAGAGATGAGCGAAACGGGTCATGTATCCCGCCTCCGGATGTCGGATGTCGATGTGGTTGCCGTAGGTGGAGTTGAAGGTGGCTCGGCGGATGACTCCATTTGCAGTGGCCATCACCGGCGTTCCTCGTCGCAGCAAAAAGTCGACGCCGGAGTGCATTTTCCGGACCTTCAGAATCGGGTGATGCCGCATTCCATACCCGGACACGATGGGGCCGTTGGCCGGACGGATGGCAGGAAGCTGATCCAGCCGCTCCCGGCGGTTCTCGGCGACCTCGGACAGTTCCCGATAGCTGGCACCCTGCAGCGTCACCTGTCGCTCGATCTTGTCGAGTTTCTGCGCCGTGTTCTTGAGGAGCGTGGCTGTTTCCGCTCCCATCTGATCGTACTCTCCGTATGGATTGGACCCGCCAACCCCGACCTGTCGGACGTCTTCCGAAATCGGCTCCATTTCGAAGAGTCGGCGATACAGTTTCTTGTCTTTCTCAGCCAGGTTTTCGAGGCGGGCCGAGAGGTCAGTCATCCGACTGTTGACCTGATCGAGCTGACGCTCGAGGGCTTCATTCTCCACCTTCAACGTCTTCTCCTGGGGAGTGGCCACCCACTGCACGTCCATGGCCCAGACGGCGAGTCCAGCCATGACGACAGCAAGTCCCATAATCCGGCCAATCCGGGCGACCCATTCCTTCCAGGTCGGCTCCACCTTCTCAAAGGAGCACGTCTCCGGATCGTAATAGTACTTCTGCTTCTGAATCATGAGAACTGCACTTATTCGTATCCGGTGGTGGGGAGTGCACCTATGGGAGATGACGCTCTCTACTCAACGGTCGGACGCACTTCTTCCAATAGATCATCGTCCTGTAGGCCTTCTGTCCAGGCAAACATCCGTTCTGGAGAGCGAAAAACTACACCTCAGGCTCACTACGGTGTAATCGGAGGTAATATAGGGGGGAAGCGTCCTCCTGTCAACCGTTTCTTCTCTCAAGCGAGGGAAGATTATACTCATTTTCTGGGGGATGCACCCGTTCCATTTTTCCTCGGCATGCCGCAAACCCTTTCGATTAAACCCATTGGAGAATCGGCGGGAGAACCCTCTCTTCCCTGTTCTGACGCCTATCGATCCAGAACGACTGGTTCTCCAGCGTCCTGTCGACGTAACCATACGTCCACCTTTTAATGCCTACAATGACTATACCGAGGTTGAACGTGCCGTTCTCACGTCCGCCGCCGACCCAGCAGATGGACCTTTGACTCCCTCGCCCGCTGGACGTTGTCAACGTCGGGCCTCTCCTTCAGCGCCCGCGGCTCCGAGAACTTCTACAACCTCTCGTTTTCGTCAGGACCTCTCGATCATCCATGGCACACAGTTCTGCGTTGTGCCGATCAAAATCTCGTGGGAGGCACCATGAATCACTCGTAGTCCTGCTCAAAGTACTCAATTCCTCGCCGCGGGGCCGGCGGGCCTTCTTTCTGAATGCGCTGCCGGAGCCGCTCCGTAAACACCTCGGCTGGATCGTATCCGTAGTGCCGCAGGAGGTAGTTCATCGCGATGACCTCGCAGATCACCGTGATGTTTTTCCCCGGCGTAATGGGCACCTGGACCATGGGAAGGTCCACGTCCAGAATCTCGTGGGTGTCCTCGACCATGTTGATGCGGGTGTACTCCTCCTCCGGATCCCACAGCTGCATGTTGACGACAATCTCGATGCGCTTCTGAAAGCGAATGGCTCGAATGCCAAACATCGATCGAATGTCGACGAGGCCGAGCCCTCGCACCTCCATAAAGTGCTGCACGAGGTCGGTCCCTGTGCCCATGAGAATGGAGTCGTCCCGCCGGGTGGCAATGACGACGTCGTCGGCCACGAGGCGATGCCCCCGCTCTACCAGATCGAGGGCGACCTCGCTCTTGCCAATGCCGGGCTTGCCGAGAAGAAGCAGCCCAATGCCGTACACGTCGACCAGTGATCCGTGAACGGCTCGCTGCGGAGCAAACTGATCGGCCAGAAAACTGCGGAGCGAGGACATGAACTGGACGGTGGGCAGTGCCGTGCGGTACACCGGAATGCCTGCCTCCGTCGCCATCGTCAGAAGCGACGCATCAAGCTCATTGCCGGCCGTGACGATGATACAGGGAATTGGAAACTGAATTAGATTCTCGAACGCCTCTCGCCGAGACGCCTCATCGAGGTGACGAAGATATCGACTCTCCGTATTGCCGAGAATCTGGACGCGCTGGTGGGTAAAGAGGTCGACGTATCCGGCCAAGGCGAGACCGGGGCGGTGGAGGTTGCTCTCCGTGACCTCTCGCTCGGTGGTCTCGACGTCTTCATTGAGAGGCAGCACCTCCACCCCCACCGTCTCGCGGAGATGGCGGACCATGAAGTCCACCGTAATCGATTCTTTCTGAAAGGTCTTGGGCCGTCGCATGGCAATAGAAAGGATCCCTGTCCGAGAGCCTCAGCATGATACCAAGTGACAGCCAAAGTTCGTAGTCGACTACACGGGAACCGAGTTTATTCGTACGACTATTTTTTCAGACAACTCCCCGTGGGGATTCCTGATGTCCCCTCATCGGCTCGAAGCCTCCTTCCATCCCTCTCCCCCTCCATCCATCCAGGCCTCACGGCACCTCCACGGCATTCAGGATGCGCTCGACGAGATCCGAAGCGGTTACCCGTTCGGCTTCCGCCTCGTACGTGATGACGATGCGATGCTGCATCACGTCCAGGGCCATGGAGCGGACGTCTTCCGGCGTCACGTAGGCGCGATGTTGAAGAAACGCATGCGCGCGCGCTGCCAGGTTGAGACTAATGCTCGCCCGCGGCGAAGCGCCGTACTCGATGAGAGG
>CAYXAD010000230.1:0-5807 GCA_964462965.1 uncultured Salinivenus sp. | reverse complement strand
CCTGTTGCAACCGATGCTCTGTTCTCGTTGAGACGACGACCGGCGGGCTCCTCCCCCGAGGAACGCTGCCCGTTCGGGCGATCCGTCACGAGGTCCCGTTGGAAATCGAGGACTCGACTGCGGTCGGTCCCGAACCCCTTCGAGATCTGTGGTCGGCCGTCCGTTGGGGAGGAACGATGGTCCCTCGCACCTCGGACTACTTAGAGAAGGAGCACGGCTCCGTTACATCCCAAGTGAACGAAGGGCCTTCAGTGCTGCGCTCAAGTGCACTGCTAGCCCGAGCGAAGTGATTGACGAGACGCAGTCGAACTCAAACGATGGGCGAGATGCCAGAAAGAGCCTCCCGCTTCGACAACGGAACGAAGTGAAAGAGATGAAGGGCTACAGGCGGTATTCTCGCCTCCGGAGGCCCCAAACACTCCAAAGGAGAGAAGGCGGAGATCGGCGTTGCGAGCTCCGTTCCGCCCAAAAAGGACGCTCCCCTCCCTCTACTCGACAGGCCTCCGAGCGCTCCAACCGTGCGGAAACTCCTACTCGTCTTCCCGAGCCACCGGCGGACTCTTCGTCGCCGTATCTGCATCCTTTCCGTGGGTTCCCTGCCCGTAGGTCCATTGCACGGCGTACTGAAGAAGCTCCGAAACAGTGTCGAAGCCTAACTTCTCTTTGGCCCGACGTCGATAGGTTTCAATCGTCTTCCGACTGAGATTCAGGCGGTCCTGAATTTCCTGGACACTGTACCCCTGTCCCAGCATCTGGAAAACTGCCATCTCTCGGTCGGTCAGCTCGTCGATCGCAAAGCTTGGCTCCGAGGTTTCCCCCATCGCAACTTTATTGAGGATGCGCGAGGCCATTCTGCGGCTCAAGTATACCTCTCCGTCGTGCACACTTCGCACCGCCTCGACAATATTTTTGGTGGGTTCGCTCTTCATGAGGTAGCCAGCTGCCCCCGCTCGAATTGCCCGCTCGGCATAGACATTCTCGTCATACATCGAAAACACGATGGTCTGCACCTCCGGATACTGCGCCCGAATGTTCTGGACGAGGTCGAGCCCGTGAGCGTCGTTCAAGGAGATGTCAATGATGGCGACGTCAGGGTCCACCTCTTCGATCTGCCGAAACGCCTCATCCGAAGAAGAGGTTTCCCCGCAGATTTCCATGTCAATAGTATCGTCAATTGTATCCCGAATCGCCTCCCGAATTGCCGGGTGATCGTCCACCAGGAAGACGCGAATTTGGCTCGTAGACTGGCTTGTAGGCATAGTAGGCGACGGTTAAGATGGAGGAAAATACTGGAAGAAGTTGTGGCCACAGCTCGAACAACGCACAATCCCTGCAGGCCCTCCCAGGAGTTCATAAAAGATCAGGCTCCTTCGGGTCCATCGAAGGGACACCCCTAGAAAAGGCAACAATCAACATCGGGGGCATCATCTTTTGGATAAGTCTGGGTATGGGGGAAAGTGTATAGGGATTTTTACCTAATCTTCTATTCATCGACCGGGTTCACCACTACGTATCCTGCCTGAAACCGATGAGTTCCCTCCTTCCAATTGGTGTCCCTGAAGGTCCGTGGGTGGCAGAGGCATGAGGCATCCGGAAGAGCCGCCAGGCCAATGAGATCTTCTCGCTGCACTTCCGCTCCCCTCTTCCACGTTCATTTCCGATGTAGGGGAAGCCCAAAGAATTTCCACCTCGAAACGTCGGTTGGACGAACGATCTTCTGCGGGCAAATTTTTTGCCCGAGCCCCCTCCTCGCTTCCATCGACATCTGCACATAAATGCCTTCGGCTCTGGAACGCCGTTCCGTTCGAATAAGAGTACCGTCAACAGGTCTACTCCGCCATCTTGAATCCTCCTTGCGCCTACTACATCAACCAAGAAGTCCCTGAACGTCTTCCTGTCGTCTGTGCCTACGTTAGAGGGTGAACGATCCCATCAAAATCTGTTGCACTCGGCGGTTCTCCTCACCCTCGTCTCATTATCTCCCGTCGTTGATTGCCCCTCCTTCTCGAACTAAAACAAATCCCTGGTTTCCTCTCACACTCCGACGCATCGACGGCCTTTCTTCGTGCCTCCCTCCTTCTTTGCATACTTACGGGGACCGTCGGGGCAACCGCCAGTTCCGCACAGGACGTGCGACTGAATCTTCACGGGCCCTCCTGGCACATCAACTCTCAACATGACAACGGCTGGACCTTCGGGGCGGGCGGGGAAATCGCCCGTCGCACCAATGCGTGGCGATACGGAGGGCTCGTCGGCGCTTACTACAACAGCGTATGGAGCCCCTCCCTGTACGTCGGCCTAGCCGGATCGTACGAGATCACTGACTGGATTGGAGTTGGATTCAGTGCCCTGGCAGCGACCGGGTACGACCGAGAGGCGTGCTATGAGACCCGTCTGGGTAGACAAAGCTGCTTTACGCTGGAATGGGCACGTCCCATCACACTCATTCCGTTGCCGTTCGTGTCGGTCGGCAAGCGAGTAAAAATTCGGATTGCCGGCTCCTCCTCCTTCGAGTCGGGTGTGCTTCACCTCATGCTTTCGCTGCCGCTTCGCTGACTGCACCTGTACGGCCGGTGTAGCCTCCTTCGCTGAACCGTCCCCGTCCGTATTAACGGCTTTCACCATCAGGGACAAACAACAAACCCCGCCTAGCGGCTGCTAAGCGGGGCTGAGAGGCTTCTAAGGCCGAAATGTCATCTGAGCGGGTGATGGGATTCGAACCCACGACCTTCTGCATGGCAAGCAGATGCTCTGCCACTGAGCTACACCCGCACGTGCGTCGAGAAGCAGAGCCCCTCGACACTCCAGAAATGTAAGACGGAGCCCACCTGAGGCCGTTCCGGTTAAAACCCAATCTTTTTCGATCCTTCGTCATCCGCTGCGTCGTCCCGATCAGAGCACTCAATGGTGAACGTCATGGTCAACGGGACGGCTTCCTGAGCGGCCCAAAAGGCACGCCCTGCATTATTCGCCGTCAATACATTCAGCCGGATGCGCTCTGCTCCCAGGCGGTCGGTCCAGTCTCGAACGGCTCGGAGGAGCTGCGTCCCGATCCCCTGACGCCGGGCGTCTTTCTGGACGTACAGCTCGTCCAGGAAGACTTCTGAGCTCTCCTCGTAAATCGGAGCCGGGCCCCACCGACGCGCCGAAGCGAAGCCGACGATCTCTTGGTCTCGTTCGGCCACGTAGACGCGGGCCGTTTCGTCGTCGAGCCACATCGGAAAGTCATTCTCCCACCGCTCCAGGGCATCGTCTGCCACATCAAACCGATCGTCCAACGAAGCCTGCTCGCGGAGAAGCCGGAGCCAGAGTTCTCCAATCCGGTTCTGGTCCGCTTGCTGTGCACGGCGCACGTCAGGAAAATCCATGATGGTCACCTTCTGGTGTATTCAGAACCGTAGAAACCGTGAGAAGACCAAAGCCCCTCCGATCCCTACGGGCAGAATTACGACGTCCCAGCCACAGTAGCAATCCGGTCGGGGTCGAAATGGCCTTCCGAGGCGAGGAGTTCGGCGTTCAAGAGCGCTCCTCCCGCGGCCCCTCGAACTGTATTGTGGGACAGCAGGACAAACTTGACGTCATTGACAGCACAGTCTTGGATCCGTCCCACGGAAATGGTCATGCCCCCGCCAGCATCTACGTGACGCTGCGGCTGTGGAGCATCCGGTGCCTCGAGCACTTGCAGGAAGGGATCCGGAAGACTGGGAAGGGATCGGTCTGCGAGGGGAGACCGAAACCCTTCCAGCACGTCTCGTACGTCCTCGGCCCCGACCTCTTCCTCGAAACGGACAGAAACACAAGCGAGGTGACCGTGACGCACCGGCACCCGCGTGCACTGCGCGCTAACCGTAAGGTCCGCCGGTTCTACCCGGCCATCACCGAGGGATCCCAAAATCTTTCGGGGCTCGGTAGCCATCTTGTCCTCCTCCCCCCCGATAAACGGAACCACGTTGCCGACGGCATCGAGCGAGGGCACTCCCGGATAGCCGGCTCCCGAGAGGGCCTGAAGCATCGTGACCTGAACTGCCTCGATGTCATACACGTCCAGAAGCGGGCGCAGTCCGCAGACGAGACCCACCGTCGAGCAATTGGGATTGGTGACGATAAAGCCGCCTTCCCCCCAATCTTGGTTGTCGACGAGAGATACGTGGTCGGGATTCACTTCCGGAATGAGCAACGGGACGTCGTCGTGGAGCCGGTAGTTCTTGGCGTTGGACACGACGGGAAATCCTGCCTCGGCAAAGGTCCGCTCGACGTCCCCGGCCACCGATGAACTCAGCGCCGAAAAGACGAAGTCGCAGTCCACGTGCGACGGATCGGTGGGCTGAACCTCAAGCTCTGCAACGCGAGAGGGGATGGGGGAGCCGCTGAGCCAGTTGGCCGCCTCGCGATAGGGGTTTCCCGCAGATTTCTCAGAGGCCGTAACGGTCGAGACCGTAAACCAGGGGTGGTCGTCGAGCAGACGAATAAAGGTCTGACCGACGGCTCCGGTCGCTCCTAAAATGCCAACCTGATATTCATTCGATTCCATCGTCTCAAAAAGTTGTGCTAGTTCATATTCTACAGGAACCGACGAGAAGTCATTCTCGTCAGTCGGAGGCGACTTCTTCCTCCGGCGGAAAGATCAGGTGATCGCCATTGGCTCCATCGGGCAAGATTTGGGTGCCCGGCGCCTCGGGCTCGTCAATGGAACGCACCTGCATGGGAATCCCAGCCTCTACGAGGGGGCGCAGCGTCTTCGGATGCATTCCGAGACGGTCCGACTCGGTCAAAGCATACGCCTTCTCCATCGAGATGCATTCGAGCCGTTCGGCACTGTCATTCGTATTCGGATCCTCGGTGTACAGCCCATTCACATCAGTGTACCGAGTGAGGCACTGAGCCCCGAGCATCTGCGCAAAAAGAGAGGCCGAGTAGTCACTCCCTTCAAACCCGAGGGTCGTCGTGTCCCCGTCGCGCGTCGTACCAATGAATCCAGCCACCACTGGCACCGCCTGGGAGGACAGGTCCCGATACCAACGCCGAACGCGCCGGACCGTTGCGTCGAACTCTACATTGGCCTCCCCAAACGTATCGTCAGTTACGACGAGGGCGGTCGCATCGCAATGGGGGGCCTCAAAGCCACGATCTCTCAGCGCGAGCGTGACCATGGGGACGGACAACTGCTCCCCGATCGCCAGGACGGCGTCCCGGGCGGCCGGGCTAAACCCTTCTCGGTCGATCCGGGCAAAGAGGTGGCGGAGACGGCGGAGGCGCTCGTCCAGCAAGGAGGCATAGGCCTCTTGCTGTTCTGCACTCAGAACGGCCTCTGACTGCTGCTCGTGGCGCTCACGGAGGCGTTGCACGAGCGCGTCGACAACGCCCTCTCGGTTGCTCTGGGTCGTGAAGGCCTCCATGCCTGCAGACAGCTGGCGAGTGACCTCGGAAAGCGCCGAGACGATACAGAGCACTCGCCCCTCCGCTGTCGCCTGCCCAATGAGGTCGACAACCGTCCGAAACCGCTCCGGGCGACCAACCGTCGTTCCTCCAAATTTAAACACCACCCGTGGGGGGTGAACCGAGCGATTCGATGACGAAGAGATAGACATGGAACTGGCGTTCAGGCAGGAAAGGCAGCAACCTGCGGCGTGCAACCATAGAAATTTAACGTGTGTTCCTCTTCTGAATCCCTCAAAACGTTCTATGCGTGATCTCCAAAGAACTACACCTAAAGTTCCCAGAAATACTTGAGAGAGACGACAAAATCTCCAGACGACCTTCAGTGGAGCGCATAGAACGATGTACTTTCTCTTTCAAATCCGAACCGA
>CAYXAD010000229.1:0-5827 GCA_964462965.1 uncultured Salinivenus sp. | reverse complement strand
CAATAGAGAGGCAGAGGCGCCATGGTAGCCATCGTGGAAGACCACGTGACGGCCGACATCTCGACGGCGAGTTCGTGGTGTTTCTGATCGGCATGCGCATCAATGCGCTCTGGAAGGTCCACAAGTCGGGGCCGAAACACTGCCGCCGGGCAGTTGAGCCGAAGCGAGGGAGCGGCCGCCCCCGTCGACGAAAAAGGAACGGTGGTTTCTGGCTCTGGGAACCCTTCCGGTAACGAGGACGATGCCGAGATCTACCCTCTCGCTGTCTCTGATACAGGGCTGGCGTTGTCGGTTGAGGCGAGACGAGGAGGACGTGCGATCACACGGCCGTCCGCCGACCGCGGTCAGCGGTCACCCTCACAGGTTGAGTCCGCCGCCGACCGCGACGGAGCTTACCCCGCCACCTCTTCCGGCGTCGACGGCTCTTCGAACTCGTCGTATTCCTCCCGGTGGATGTCGATGCCGCAGTCCTGCAGCTTTGCTTCGAGGTCTTCGTAGCCCCGATCCAGGTGGTAGACCCGGAGGACGTGGGTGGTGCCCTCGGCAATCATGCCGGCCATGACGAGGGAGACGCTGGCGCGCAGGTCGGTGCTCATGACCTTGGCGCCTTTGATGGGGGCACCGCCCTTCACGGTCGCCGTGTTGCCTTCGACGTGGATGTCCATGCCGAGGCGCTGCAGCTCCGGGACATGCTTGAACCGGTCTTCGTAGATGGTGTCGGTGACCGTGGCGGTGCCGTCGATGGTCCCGAGGAGGACGGTCCACTGGGCCTGCAGGTCCGTGGGGAAGCCCGGATAAGGGGCCGTCTCGATGGACACGGGGTTGAGGGTGTCCGGGCGCGTGACGGTGACCACCTCGTCCTGGTAGGAGACGTCGATGCCCGTCTTGGCGAGGCGTTCCTTGAAGGCGTGGCCGAGGTGCTCGTGGGTGCCCTTGCGAATCTCGATGGGGTCGCCCGGCGCGCCGGCCGTGGCCGCCATGAGCATGTACGTCCCGAGCTCGATGCGGTCGGGGGTGTTGCGGAAGGTGCCGGGGCGGAGATGATCCACCCCTTGAATCTCGATGGTGCGGGTGCCGAGGCCGTCGATCTGGGCGCCCATGTCTTGGAGGGCCCGTCCGAAGGCGACGACGTCGGGCTCCATGGCCGCATTCTCGATGCGGGAGCCGCCGCGAGCCGTCACGGCGCCGAGCAGCAGGTTGATGGTGGCGCCGACACTGGAGGGCTCCAGTCGGAAGGAGCCGCCCTCGAGACGTCCGCTGGGCGTCGAGGCAATCACGTACCCCTCTTCCAGTTCAATGTCGGCCCCGAAGGCCTTCATGCCTTCGATGTGGAGGTCGACCGGGCGCGGGCCCCAGGCACAGCCGCCGGGGAGCGACACTTTGGCCTGTCCGCATCGACCGACGAGGGCCCCGAGCATGTAGAAGGAGGCCCGCATCTTCTTGACGAGGTCGTAGGGGGCGACGGGGTGAGCAATCGACGGCGCGTCGATGGAGATTGTGTTGGCGTCCGCATCGAAGTTGACGGTCGGCCCGGCGACGCGGATGACGTTCGAGAAGGTCCGGACGTCGCGCAGATCCGGGACGTTCGTGATGGTAGAGGGCCCGTCGGCGAGAAGGGTGGCCGCCATGAGGGGAAGCGCGGTGTTCTTCGAGCCACTCACCGTGAGCGGACCGGTCAAGGGAGAGCCGCCGTGGAGGACGAGTTTATCCATTTGGTGGAAAAGAGATCAGAGCAGTGAACAAGGACGGAAAAGGGTGAAAAAGAAAAGGGACCCCGAAGAAATTTCGTCGCGTTGTGAATGCATCAGGACATTTTATTGTTCATCCCGTGTGCAGGAATCTGCGCGACAGCGTAGGAAGGCCCCGATTGATGGCGATGAGGAGGAAACGGGGGAGGGCGGTGGTCCTGCGAGCGCAGAATCGAGCGCCGTGTCCCCCTGAAGTCCTCGGGTGTTAGGAGAGTGTACAATACCTGTGCCGGACTGGGAAGGGGAGAGTCCTTCAGCACCTGGAGGTGCGAGGGGGCGAGTGATGAGTTGATGAGTCATGAGTTGATGAGTTACGAGTGATGAGGGCTTTCATTCGACCCTTGAAGTATTTTTGCGAGTCGGTGGGAGGGACGGTAAAAAGCCCCCATCAGCGTAAGAGGGTGGTTCTTCGGGCGTTGGAACGGGGAAAACACCAAGTCGAGGGGGCGTCAGTCGATGGAGAGAAAAGGGATTTTTCGACGTCGGCTGTGGGGAGGTTGGTCTCATCACGAGGGAATTGTCTCCTGCGGCCCGGTTGCAAACGCCCCTCCCGTCGTCGCTCCAGAAAATGTACGGGACAGAGGATGCGACCGCGACCGCCCGAATCAGGCGCCCGCTGTTTGCGTTAAGGAGAAAAGGTCGCCGGCTTCTGACTCTGATCAGTGTATCCTTCCTCCATGCGACGCGTGTATCTCGACCATGCCGCCACCACGCCGCTCGACCCGGACGTGTTTGCGGCCATGGAGCCGTATCTGAAAGAACAATACGGCAATGCATCCTCGGTCCACCAGCTGGGTCGGCAGTCCAGGGTGGCCCTCGAAGAGGCACGCGAACGGGTCGCCGCCTGTTTGGGGGCCGAGTCGAGCGAAATCGTGTTTACGAGCGGCGGGACGGAAGCCAACAATCTCGCCCTCAAGGGGGTCTTGAGCGCGGCCGCAGAGAACGGATCCCCCGCCGGGCTCGTGACGTCCGCCGCCGAACACGAGGCCGTGCTCCGTCCGGCGGAGCGACTGGAGGAACAGGGACACCCTGTTACGATCCTGACGCCCGAAGACCACGGAGCCGTGACGCCGGCCCAGGTCGAGGAGGCCCTCGACGAGCGAACGGCCCTCGTGTCGCTCATGCACGCCAACAATGAGATCGGGGTGCAGACTGACATTTCCGGCATTGCGGAGGTATGTCGGGCGCACGACGTGCTCCTCCACTGTGATGCAGTCCAAACGGCAGGCCTCCAGCCGATCGACGTCGACGACCTCGGGGTCGATTTGCTGTCGATGTCCGGACATAAGTTTTACGGCCCGAAGGGGGTCGGGGTGCTCTTCGTGCGCAACGGCGTCGACCTCGGGCCGCTCGTGGAGGGCGGGGCCCAGGAGCGAGAGCGTCGGGGTGGCACCGAAAACATTCCGGGGGTGGTCGGATTGGCCGAAGCGCTCGAGCGCGCGGCCGACGAGGCAGAGGAGCGGGCCGAGCGTCTGTCGCAATTGCAGCAACGCCTCGTCGACGGGCTCGACGAAGCCGTACCGGGCCCCTACATTCTCAACACGCCGGTTCGGGAGGCGCCCGTGGCCCCGCACGTCGTGAACGTGGCCTTTCCGCCGGACGGGGGGGAGCCCCTCGACGGCGAGATGTTGATTTTGAACCTCGACATGGAGGGGGTTCTTGTCTCGGCCGGATCGGCCTGCACGAGCGGGGCCCTGGAGCCGAGTCACGTCCTGACGGCGTTGGGGCTCGAGCGCGAAACGGCCTCTGCGGCGCTCCGCTTTTCGTTGGGGGCCGGCACCACGGAGGAGGACATTGACTATGCGCTGGAGAAGTTGCACGTCACCCTCGACCGCATGCGCGCCTCGGGCTAGCTCTTTGTCCTTGGGGGGCGTGCTCCTCGATCGGGAGGGAGGCTCTAGCCGTTCTATTCGTGTCTCCGATCTGCTTCATGGACGACTCTCTTCTTCTTTTTGCCAAAGTGCCCCGGGCGGGCGAGGTCAAGACGCGTCTTACCCCTGTTCTCACGCCCGTGGAGGCGGCGCAGCTGTACACGGCCTTTTTGCGAGACACCCTGCGCCGCTTGGCCCGCCTCGACGCAGACCTGCGTCTGTATCTGGCTCCGCCGCTCCCGGACGACGACCTCGCTGGGGTGCCCACCGACGTGACGGTTCACGAGCAGAGGGGAGACACTTTGGCCGATCGGATGCGGACTGCCTTCCGCGAGACGTTCCAGGACGGATACGACTACGTCGTGATCACGGGGACCGATCATCCGACCCTGCCAGGTTCCTACATCCGACAGTCCTTTACCGTCCTCGAACCGTCCCGGTCGATCTGTATCGGACCCAGTGAAGATGGGGGGTTTTATCTGCTGGGGATGAATGCCTTCTATCCACAGCCCTTCGAAGACATGATCTACAGTCATCCCCGCGTCTTCGACGAGACCCTGAAACGGATCGGGGGGACTGACGCTCGACTCACCGTGCTGCCGAAATGGTACGATGTCGACACTCCGGAAACCCTTCGTCGACTCGTGGCCGACCTCGAGGCTGAAGACGTAGATGCCCCAAATACTCGCCGCGTGGTCGAACGCCTCGGTTTGGAGTCTATAAACTAAGGGAAATGGTGGAGATTGGAAGGGGATTGGAACCGCTTCCAACAGATACACCTATGACATAGTAGATTCTCGTAGATTCGCACACCTAGTCACTTCTTTTCTGCTGTACCTATGAGCCTTTCCGATGGCACTTCCTTTCCTGCAAATGGAGCGAGCGACGCCGACCTCGGGGCCTTCAAGACCCTCGAACAGTTCATCCTCGAACAACAGGATCGCTTTCCGCACTCGACGGGGGCCTTTTCACGGCTTCTCCGAGACATCGGTCTCGCGGCCAAAATTGTAAACCGGGACATGCGGAAGGCAGGCCTCATCGACATCTATGGGAACACCGGCGAAAGGAACGTGCAGGGGGAAGTGCAGAAAAAGATGGATGCCCTCGCGCATCGCGAGTTTGTGTTGGCCCTCCGGCGCGGGGGAGAGTGTTGCCTCATCGGTTCTGAGGAGCATGCGGAGGCAATTCCAGTGAGCACGACCTCGGAGGGGGATGGGAAATACATCGTCCTCTTAGACCCCCTGGACGGGTCGTCAAACATTGACGTGTGTGTATCGGTCGGGACGATTTTCAGCATTTACCGCCTTCCGAATGACTACGACACGGAGGAGCCGGATGTGGAAGCCGCTCTGCAGGCGGGCACTGAGCAGGTAGCGGCCGGGTACGTCGTGTACGGGTCGTCCACCATGCTTGTGTACACCACCGGGAATGGAGTCAACGGCTTTACGCTCGATCCGTCCATCGGAGAGTTCCTCTTGTCGCATCCGCAGATTCAGACGCCGACGCACGGACGCCTTTACTCCGTCAATAGTGGCTACTACCACTCCTTTGAGGAAGGGTTGTGTGACTATATCGACTGGCTGCAGGGGCAGGATCCGGAGACGAACCGCCCCGCCAAGATGCGGTACATCGGCTCTTTCGTGTCTGATTTTCACCGCAACCTCCTGAAGGGCGGCATTTACATGTATCCGGCCACGGAAGGCAATCCAAATGGGAAGCTCCGGCTCATGTACGAGGCAAACCCAATGGCTTTTATTGCGGAGCAGGCCGGTGGGGCGGCCTCGGATGGGCACACGCGTATCCTGGACAAGAAACCCAGCAAGCTGCACCAGCGGACGCCTCTCTTTATCGGCAGTGAGGCAATGGTCCGTCGGGCCGAAGCATTTCTGCAGGGAGACCCGGAGCGGGAGATCTCGGTCGAGGCGGGAGCGAAGTAGGATGGGGGAGGGAATTGGAGCCTCGAAAGGGAGGGTGCTTCTCTCCTTCGGCACACGCGGTCGTCTTTTTCCGACATCGGGGCGCTCTCCCTCGTAGCCTAGCTCTTTCGGGGATGGTCTCGGGGCCCAAACCACCTATTCTGAGAAAGGAGGGAGGGGGTGAATGCCCTGCGGGTCCTCTCTATACGTCAGAACCGATCATCGTCGCCGCTCCCGGGCCGGTCGTGGGTCGCGCTCGTTGGTCCGCCGCCCGCGACCGACCCCGACGAAA
>CAYXAD010000228.1:1255-5853 GCA_964462965.1 uncultured Salinivenus sp. | reverse complement strand
CTCTGCATTACTTCTTTCTCTTTTGCTCGTCTCTCTAATGGGCACCGGCTGCGCCACGAGCGGGGCGTTTAATGCCGTCAACCGGACCGACGTGAAGCTATCGGAGCCGAACTACGAGCTGGTGGCCACCAATGTCACTGGAGAAGCTTCTGCCGGGTACATTCTCGGGGCCAGCGGGAGCCTTTCGTTCCAGCAGATGCAGACGCTTGCACTGGTGCGCGTGTCAGGAAGCGGGCATCTTTATGGAGAAGCGCTCGAGAACCTGTGGGAGAACTTTCGGGCAGAACATGGGGCGACGGAGGGGCGAAACCTGGCCCTCGTCAACGTACGCACGGACACGGAAGCACTCAATCTGCTTGTTTACACGCAGCCGACAGTCGCCGTGCGGGCCGACGTGGTCGAGTTTGGCGGGGAGTAAGTTGGACAGAGCCTCCGGCGGTCGGTGCCGACACTATCCGACGACGGCGACGCAAGGAAATAGAAGAGAGGAAACTCTAGCCGACCGCCGGGAATGAGGCCCGAAAGGCCTCGGTCTTTCCTCACCGCAGCCCCTCCGCAGCAATTTTGTGTCGCAGCGTGTCGACATTTAGCCCGCCCACGAGGCCGTACCCTCCCTCTACGTTGCTGTGTACGTTCACCGGTTCGGCAAAGGGGTTGACGGTGGTCTGCCCGGAGAGCCGTTCCGTGCGACGGTACTCGTAGGAGTGTTCGCTGAGAATCCGAAGGATGAGTATATATTCTTCGTGGGTTTTCTGCTCCTCGAGGGGCTCGTCGTCGTTGATCGGGGGAATTCGGGAGGAGACCTGAAGATCGAGGTCGTACGTTCTGCCATCAAACAATGCATCCGTAAACCGTGCCTCGGACCCTCGGTACTTGTTCTGTTGCTCGGTGGTAACCCCCATTTCGTTGACGATGGCTCGGGTTCGAGTCAGAAAGGTAGAGTGGTTATATTCGAAAGTTTCTCCATTCCCGTAGTACTCTTTCCGATGGAGGGTCACGTGATAGTAGTTGTCGGATCCTGCTGGATCGTCGATTGTCAGCCGCAAAATTCGATCGTACGGGGCGTTTTCAGCGTCCTCGATCGGGTCGAGAGAAACATGAGCGGGGGGAAGGGCAGGGACTTGGTCCGTGGCCTCTACCGTTCCCAGCTCTGGAGCGGAGACCCGAACGGTGTAGGGCGTCTGCGGCTCGGGAGTCAGCACAGTCGATGAATACCGATTGAGCGAATCGAGCTCCAACGTTCCCAACTTTGTGCCTGCCTGATAGATCTCCACCGTGGCATCTGTCACGGTATAGCTCGACTCTAAAACGTCTCCCGGTTCAAAGGCCCCTCGGGAGTGGCTGACTTTCACTTGCCAGGGCTGGTTCGGTACGAACCGGCTTTGCAGGACGAGTTTGGATTCGTGCTCTCTTCCTTCGAGGTCGACCGCCTGTTCGCATCCCGGGACGGGTACGAGGAATGCAGCGAAAAAGCCCAGGAGAAGAAGCCGAAGAAAAAGGGAATCCGAAAGATTCATGTAGGAAGCGGTGCCGATTGATTGCGGGAAGGGGAAGGTGAGAATGGTGGAGGGGCGATCGGAGGCTAGAGCTTAAAACGGTAGTTGATGTATGGAAGCACGGGAAATAACGAGATCGACCGTCCCTGTAGGGCCCCGTCAGCCGTTTCTTCTGTGGTGAGGAAATACGGGTTCTTGCGATTGTAGGCGTTGTATGCGCCCACCTTCAGGGCATGGAAGCCCTCCTGGTCTCCCCATTTGAAGTCCAACCCCAGATCGAGCCGGTGATAGGGGCGCATGCGAAAGCTGTTGCGTTCTCCGTAGTCCTCTACGCGCCCGCCCCTTCCATCGCGATAGTAGGTGACGGGCAGGGTAATGGCATTGCCCGTCCCGTAGACCCACGTTGCTGTGAGGGTCGTCACGTCTGTCAGTTCGTGTGTGACAGTGGTCGAAACGTCGTGACGACGATCGTACCGAAAAGGAAAGGGGTTGCCCTGGTTGAGGGCGTCGAACTGTCGGCGCGTCCACGAGAGGGTGTAGCCGAACCAGCCGGAGGTGCGGCCCCGCGTCCGGCGCAGCAGGAGCTCGGCCCCGTACGACCACCCGCGCCCCGTTTCGATACGATTCTGCCAGTCCGTATCCGTGGTCAGGGTAAAGGAAGCTCCTTGCTTGTACTCGATGAGGTGGTTCATCCGCTTGCCGTAGCTTTCCAGTCGGACCTCATATTCTCCATTTCGAAACGACCGAGCAAGGCCCAGGGTCACCTGATGGGCTCGTTCGGGCGGGACCTTTTGGGTCGACGAAACCCATAGGTCGGTGGGCAGCCCGATAGAGCTGTTGGTTAGCAGGTGGATGGGCTGACGCATGAGAGAATACGAACCCTTCAGCGCCCATTCCTGTGGTAGGAGATAACGGATCGACAGGCGCGGTTGTACAGTCCAGTAATTGGTTTCTTCAACGAGAAATGTAGAGGCTCGCACTCCCAGGTTCGTCTTTAGTCGGGACGTCCAGGTGAGATTGTCCTCGAGGTATACGCTCGCGTCGAACGCTCGGACCGGATCCGAAGGGGCAATCGTCGTGTCGAGAGGAGTGCCGGAACCGCTGGGATCCTTGTACTGGAAGGCGCCGGGCCGAAACTGGTGGAACGTAATCTCGGTGCCTGCCCGCAGGTCATGCCGGGAATTTGGGGAGTAATCGAGGTTCGTTTGGAGCCCCCAGTCCTCGATGCCCGAGCGATAGTGCAGTCGATAGAGGTCCCCGTCTCTTCCCTCTCGCTCAGCATTGATGTCAAACTGGTATTGGCTGTATCGGAGGGTGGTGGATCCAAATAGTTGATCGCCAAAGACGTGGGTCCACCGCAGCGTGGAGGTAATATTGCCCCACCCGAAGTCAAAATCCGAGTCACTGTTGGCGCCCGCCCGCGACGAGATGCGGTCGTCGCCGGTATAGAGGCTCCAAAACACTCGATCGGTCGAGGAAAACTGATGGTTGATCTTGGCATTGACGTCGTAAAAGTGGTAGCCAATCCACTCGTCGTCGTCCACGAAGGGACGCATGAGCAGGTCGGCGTACGTGCGACGCCCGGCGAGCAGGAAGGAGGTTTGGTCTTCGACGATGGGGCCCTGGACGGCAAGCCGGGAGGAAAGAAGGCCGACGTTCCCCTCCGCCTCGTAGTGCTTCCGGTTGCCGTCCTCCACACTCACTTCGACCACGGACGACAGGTGTCCCCCATACCGTGCCGGAAAACCTCCCTTCGTCAGCCGCACGTTCTGCACGATGTCGGGGTTGAAGACCGACAGGAAGCCAAACAGGTGGGAGACGTTGTAGAGCGGGGCCCCGTCGAGCAAAATCTGGTTCTGATCCGGCGTCCCGCCGCGGACGTAGAGCCCGCTGGTTCCTTCGTTGCCCGACTGGGCGCCGGGCATCAGCTGGAGGGTCTTCATCACGTCGGTTTCGCCGAGCAGGGTCGGCGTCTGTACGGCTCGAGTGGGCGTAATCTCGACGGTACTGGTGCGGGTGGTCTGCTGGAGGGGCGTCTGCTCGGCGGTGACCTCCAGGCTGCCGGCCTGCACGGTCGAGGGGGAGAGCTCGATGTCGCGTCGCCGATCGGATTGGAGCTCGAGGGAGAAGGCTTTGTTTTCGTACCCGAGGTAGGAGACGACCAGTTGGAGCGGAGCCTCGGGCAGGGTGAGGCTGTAGAAGCCGTGCTCGTTGGTCGTGGTCCCGCGCTGTAGGGCGGGCACGTAGAGGTTGGCGCCGGCGAGGGTCTCTCCGTTGTCGGCGTCGAGGACAAAGCCGCTCAGGGTATGCTCCTGGGAGTCGGGGCGGGGCTTGAGGACAAACCGGTCGGAGTGGCGCTGCTCGGCCGCGAGGCCGGTGCCGAGGAGGAGGCAGGTCAAGACCTTCGGGGCGGGAGCCTGCTCGATGCGGCACCGGGAGGTTTTTCCCTCGACGAGGTCCGTCGCGTAGATGAGGTCCGCGCCGGTCTCGGCGGTAAAGCGGTCGAGGGCCTCGGAGAGGGGCATGTCCTCCGCGTCGAAGGTGTACCGGGAGGGGCTTTCGGTGGTGTCCGAGGCCAACTCGGCGGGCTGCCCGAGGGCAGACGAGGAGAGCGCCCCGAAGAGAACGACAAGTACCACTCCGAGCAATGGTCTTTCCCCAAGGTAGAAGCGGCGCGGCCTTGATTTATGCATCGGTCGAATTGATCTCTGCGACTCTGTCATACGTCGAGGCAAGTCCACAACAGCTAGCGCGGACGAATCTCAAACCCGTCGTCCGTTGATTCCACACGGCACCTTGCAACGCTGCACACATCCCGAAGGAAAGGGGCGGGGCCCTGCGCCTCGGCGACATGGAGCGTGACTGGACGGCCTTGAACCCCCGGTGCCACGTCCTCCGGAATGTCGAAGCGCCACTCCACTCAGGACTGATCTCCTGAATCGAGGCGTCGGTGAATGCAAATCCGCCCTCTCGCCAGGCCAGGAGACGGCCAAGGCGGGCCTCCTCGTTCGACGAAGGCGGTGCCGCTCCTCGAACGGTGGCGGTCTGGGCAGAATCGAGAAATGTGGTCGCTCCAGCAGCCGTCAGGATCACGTGTCCGTC
>CAYXAD010000228.1:0-1155 GCA_964462965.1 uncultured Salinivenus sp. | reverse complement strand
GCCTCCGGGTGTTCGTCGAGCCACGCCTGCACCTCTGGAGGCAAGTCCGAAGGGGAGAATGACGGCTCCTCGACATTCATGATGCTTCCTCTCGATAAGGGAAAGGGGTGGCGGATTCACCGATGTTGTTCTCAACTCGGCGTCGACCGATGGTCTCGGAGTCGATCCCGCAGGGCTAGGTTTCGATCTGCTCGGCCGGAGAGGGACGGCTCGACGGCGAGTGTTCAGCGTGCCGATCCTCATGTCGACGCATGGTGCGGCGTTGATTGAGGGCTTCGTTGCGAACGAGGGAGTATAGCAGCGCTCTGAGCGAGCGATCCGGATCGATGGACGCTCGCATGCGCCACAGGAACACAAACGCATTCTGAACCACGTCGTAGGCAGTCTCTTCGTCGGTCAGCCATGTGGCATACCGGAGCAGCGGAGCGTGTATGGCGTCGAACAGTTCGGTACACGCCGCCCGGTCGGAGGCCCGCAGCCGGCGACTCCATGCATCAAACGGCTTCTCCATGAGACATTGACGTCCTCTCGTTTGTCCAACTGCCCGTTCACCTGTGAATACACCGCGACCGAAGAGAAGTACTATCTATTTTGTGCTCGTATGTGTTAATAAAAGATGATTATTTGTATTTCGGAATTGAAGCCGGATTGTTTTGTCTAATAGGTCTGGATTTTCCCTTCGGTAGGGGAAAGACTCAAGTGTGCCACATGACACGTCAGAGGAGGGCTACTCCTCGGGAGGGAGGGCGAAATCGTATTCCGAGCCACGTCCAGGCTGCGGAGCCCCAGCTTTTTCAGACGACTAGGAAGGGGAAAGATTGCCTTTCGAGACCCGTTTTACTGCTTGATGAAGGTTCACATGAGGAAAACAATGAAACTGTTATTGAACCTGAGAAGGAGAAAGGGGCTGTACTTGCTCAATTCGCCACCCTAGAATGCTCTATCGACTTCTCCTCGACTCGCAGCCGTCCTCCACAGTTGCGCTCCCCCCTCCCAGGACCTGAGTGGCATTCCCATTCTCGCGTCAATGTTAGTAGCTGAACCTCTGGGGACTTTCCCCCTCGGTTAGGAACGCGCCACCAGGAGAATGCCACCAACTACCAGCAGAGCCCCCACGATGGTGAACAGGTCCGGCACTTCCTGAAAGAAGAGCAG
>CAYXAD010000227.1:0-5857 GCA_964462965.1 uncultured Salinivenus sp. | reverse complement strand
AGGGGCCTCTCCCAAAGAATGCTTCGCATCGCCTCCTTTTTCAGATCCTGCTGGTTTATGCGAATTTCCTTCGTCAGGGTCATTTTCCCTGTTCTTTTATTGAGTCTTCCGCTCGGGGCAGTTGCCCAGCCTACCACTTTGCCAAGTTACTCTGAGGTTGCTTTCCGACATTCCAACATTGAGGCCACTACTGTTACGGGCTCTGCCCCTGTCTTCAAGCGCCCGAGTCCGTCCTCTGAGTTTTTGGAATACCTGGCGAGTGGGGACAGTGTCTTGGTTCACGAGGTTGCCCGACTAGAAGACGGTCCTTATCCGATGTATGGGATTGCCACCCTCGAAAAAGGGCTCGTCGGCTACATTCATCCCCATTACGTACCCGACGAAGTCCAGAGTCGTCTAAAAGACAGGGAGGTCGAGGTGTACCCTCCGGGGGCTGAGTTTTCCGCTCTGGCCGGCAACTTGCCTCGTAAGTCGCCGCACCTCGCGACCCTCTTGGGAGGCCTCTTTCCCGGGGGAGGACACTTGTATGCGGGCGAAACCCAGATGGGACTCCTGTTGCTTCTCACCAGTGGAGGGTCCCTCGGACTCGGCGTTAGCCTCGCCGCTACGCAGGAAAGAGGAGACTGTACTGGCTTTGACTGTGCAAATCAGCCCAAGTATGCCTTCCTGATGATCGGGTCGATCTATACTCTCGTGGCCTGGATTTATGGGGTTAGCGATGCTGGGAATGCCGCTCGTCGTCAGAACGTACTTCAGCGCTTTGCCGAGATGGAGACTGGGCCCATCGATTTTGACCCCAAGGTTGCCACGCACGGAGGACAGGGCGCGTACGGCATCTCCGCAACGGTCCGCTTCTAACGACTTCCGGTCCGCTCTCGCCACGTAACATGAGGCAACTGTGACGAATAAGCGGCTATTCGACCTCCTTCGGGCCCCTGTGAGACAGCCCCGTTTCACTCTTGCTCCGTGACTGGTTCCGGAGCCCGCCCAGATACTGGATGATCGGGCCCCGGGCACGGATCTGACTTTCCGACGTGTACGTTGACTTTGAGGCAAGGTCAACGCAATGAGGGGCGCGCAGAAGTGCGCCGTCCCTTCCTGTTTTTTTGTTGTGTTAACTTTCAATCCTTCATGGACCGTATTGACCTCCTCGTTGAAGCCCTCCGCAACAAGTTCGAACACAAATATGACTTGGAGGACTACCTCGAAGCCGGTACGCCCTTCGGTGGCAAAGGCGTAGTGATCTGGCTGCAGTACAAGCAGGGGACGACGACGAACTGACTTTTCCCTTCCGGCCTACTACTTTCAGAAAGTACCGGGTGCAACTGGTACAGCGGAGGGGAGTAGAGGGTTTTTTCCGATAGAGCCGAGGCTGTTGCAGGAGGAGGGGGGCTGCACAGTAGAAGCTCGCTCAAAGGCATTCGTGTTCGTGCTGCTGATCGGCGGGGCGATCTACAATTCCCCTTCTTCCGCTTCGAGGCCGCGCTCGTTACTTGCTCGAAATCGAGCTGACGCGAGAGATGTCGGCGTGGCTCTGTTTCTGAGATGAGCCCGAACCATGGCCGAGAAGGCCCCCCCTCGCGAGGAGGACGTCTACTCATCTGTGCACAGCCGAACCGACGCCGTCTACCAAAGCGACGTCGAGGCGGTTCTGCCGAGCGGATTTACTTCGAAGACGTCGAGTTTCGACCGTAGAGCAACGCTTCCATAGTATCCAATCCGAGTGCAGCATTCGGGGAGGGAGGACGGAGGGAAGCAAAATCCATCCCAATCCCGGACCGTGTCCGGGGGGAGGCCTTGGCGAATCCATGATTCCAGTAGATTCTCCGGAATTGGGATGGGGCAAGAAGTGAATCGTATCGATCTTCAAGTACGAGGAGTCGAGGCGACTTCCGACGGGTTGATGCCAACCGCTCGTCGGAACCTTGGTCACGAGGTCGAATAGAAAAGCTGCACCGATGCTTGTTATTACATGAGATAACAACAGAATTCATGCTCGAAGCGCTCACTGCTTCCTGGCCCTGGTACGTCGCCGGCCCGCTCATTGGACTGTTTGTGCCCCTTCTTCTGTGGCTAACCGGCAAGGCGTTTGGCGTTTCTTCGAGCCTAAAGCACGCCTGTGCAGCGACCGTGCCGGGCGAGGCGGAGTATTTCAGCTACGACTGGAAGAAGAGCGGCCTCTGGAACCTGCTCTTTGTCGCCGGCATCGTCCTCGGCGGAGTCGTCGCCGTGGGGGTTCTCGGCGGAGGGGGACCGACGGGCATCTCGGCGGCGACGAAGGCCGATCTTCAGGCGCTCGGGCTTTCTGACTTTTCGGGGCTGGTGCCGCCGGAGCTCTTCAGCTGGTCGGCCCTCACGACGCTTCCGGGGGGCGCCGCGCTCGTCCTGGGTGGGTTCCTGGTGGGCTTTGGGGCCCGCTACGCCGGCGGCTGTACCTCCGGTCATGGGATTACGGGGATGGCCACCCTCCAAGGCCCCTCCATGATCGCCGTCGCCGGCTTCTTTGTCGGCGGACTGTTCACGACGTACGTGCTTCTTCCCCTGCTTCTCGGGTGAAGGACCCGGGATTCCTTTTCGTACAACGTTTTACGACTTCCAGACGGACTTATGCCAACGACAACGTCTGACGCGCACCCCGCTGACGTACGCTCGAACGAAGGGGCACAGATGCAGCTGGCCGACGCGCTGCTCTATCTGGGCCTGGGCACCCTCTTTGGGATTCTTCTCATCAAGAGCGAGGTGGTCTCCTGGTTTCGGATTCAGGAGATGTTTCGCTTTCAGGCGGTCCACATGTACGGCATCCTCGGTAGTGCTGTGGTCGTCGCCGGGGGTAGTGTTGCGCTCCTGCGTCATTTCGATGTGAGCACAATTCGTGGAGAGCCGATTACGATCAGTGATAAGCCCTTTGATCGGGGCATCAATCAGATGGCTGGAGGCATTGCCTTTGGGGTGGGATGGGGGCTTCTGGGCGCGTGCCCGGGCCCCATTTATGCGCTCCTCGGGGCAGGAATTACTCCCGTGCTCGTCGCGCTGTTGAGTGCTGCCCTTGGGGCCTGGACGTACGGCCACCTGAGCCCCCACCTGCCGCACTAGTGTGGAGAGATTGTCCGACCTGTTTTTCCACGTTTTCTCTGAGCGGAACCTCCCAACCCGCCATGTTCTTCCGACAGATTACCGACGAAAATCTTTCCCAGTACGCCTACCTCATTGGGTGTCAGCAGACCGGCGAGGCCCTGCTCGTCGATCCGGAGCGCGACATCGACCGGTATGTGGCCATTGCGAATGAAGAAGGGCTGGAAATCATCGCCGTGGCCGAGACGCACATCCACGCCGATTTTCTTTCCGGGGCCCGGGAATTTGCCGAACGGCTCGACACGACACTCTATCTCTCGGACGAGGGGGGAGAGGACTGGAAGTACGAGTGGCCCCGCGAGACGAAGGAAACAGGGGGGAGCTACGATGTGAAATGGCTCCGGGACGGCGACACGTTCTTCGTTGGAAACATCGAGCTGACAGCCCTGCGTACGCCCGGGCACACCCCCGAACACCTCTCGTTTCTCGTGCGGGACAACGGCGGCGGCGCCGATGAGCCGATGGGAATCCTTACCGGGGACTTCGTCTTTGTCGGCGACCTCGGTCGTCCGGACCTGCTGGAGTCAGCTGCGGAGGTGGAGGGAGCCATGGAGCCGTCGGCCCGAGCGCTCTACCAGTCGGTGCAACGGTTTCTTGGGCTTCCCGATCACTTGCAGATCTGGCCCGGCCACGGGGCCGGGTCGGCGTGCGGAAAGGCCCTGGGAGCGGTGCCCCAAACCACGGTGGGGTACGAGAAGAAATTCAATCCTATGATTCGGGCCGCCCAGGAGGGCGAAGACGCGTTCGTAGACGCCATCCTCGAGGGACAGCCCGAACCACCAACGTACTTTGCCCGCATGAAACGGGACAACAAAGAGGGGCCGCCCGTTCTCGGGAAGCGTCCGTCGCCCCGGGAGCTCACAGCCGCGGAGCTGGGAACTGTGGTGAATGACGACGAGGGGGTCATCATCGATACGCGCCTCGATCGCTCTTCCTTCATGGCGCGCCACATTCCCGGGGCCCTTTACGCACCGATGAACGAGAGCTTCAATACGGTCGTCGGATCGCTTGTAGAAGAGGAAACGACACCGATCTACCTGATCGTGGGGGAGGACAAGGTGGAGGAAGCCGTGCGCGATCTCCTTCGAATCGGCTACGACCACGTCGAAGGGGTTGCGACGCCAGACGTCCTTCACCGCTATTTTCAGGAAGGAGGGGCAAGCGAAACCATCGACGAAATCAGCTTCGAGGACGTCGAGACCTTGCGGCAGAACGAGGACACCGCTGTACTCGACGTCCGCTACCGGTCAGAATACGAGGAAGGGCACGTGGAGGGCGCCCTGAATGCGTCCTACACCCGGATGCCCGAGTACGAGGCCACCCTGCCGACCGATACGACGATGCTGGTTCACTGCGCGAGTGGGGCCCGTGCCGCTGCAGCCGCTGCCTTCCTGCGAAAAACCGGATACGACGTGAAGTACGTCAATGATGCCTTTTCAAATTATCAGTCCCCGACGTCGGAGGAAACGGCTGTTTAGGGCCTCGTCCTCGGTCTACTCGGGTCCGGGGGGCTCCCTCTCGCTGTTTATGCCGGGGTCCTCCAGCTGATCATTTTCGCCCGCGTCCTGCTCCTGGCGGCCGAGATGATATTTCGGGAACGTGTGCCGAATTCCCCGCAGGGAAGGGGAACCGTGAAAAGGTCCCTCGGCGGTATTGGAACGTGATGCTCGACGTGCTGGGAGACGTGGGGCTAACGATGCACTGAGATTCTCGTACTACGCTTTTTAGGCGTCGGCGTCCTCAGCAGCGTCGTGGGAGGAGAAATTGGAACGTACGTGCCCCCGAAAATGCTCAAACGGGGACTCGCTCTCTTCCTCGTCCTCCTGGGTAGGTTTACTCTCTGGGAGAACGCAAATGTAATGCTTTAGGGCAATCGGTTAAGAGTCGCCCCCGTTCGTTTGCCGCCACACAAATCGCACCGTCGCGGCGGGACCCTGAAGGCTGCCCTCGTCCAGTGTAGGTTCTACTGACTTCATGAGCTTGATGCTCTCGGGCGGAAACTGGGAGCGAAGCTCCTGGGGCGTGACCATGAAATCTTCAGAGGGCGGACCGCCGCTGGTGTACTCTTCGGTGATCTGTTCGGGGCGAAACCATTCGGCGATGAGGAGCCCTCCCGGTCGAAGAAGACGCTGGATCCGTTCGTACAGGCGTGTACGCTCGGCGGGGAGAAGGTGCAGAAATGTGATGACCATCGCGTCCCACCGGCGATCCGGGGTCCACTCTCGGATGTCGATCTGAATCGTCTCGATCTCGACCCCGGCCTCTGCGGCCAGCGCTCGTGCCTTTCGGAGTCCCTTTTCCGAATAGTCGGCCGCCGTCACCGAATGATCCTGTTGAGCGAGATACACAGCATTTCGTCCTTCGCCAGCACCGAGTTCGAGCACGTCGCAGCCAGGCGGCATCCAACTCTCTGCTGCCGATTTGACGAAGGCATTGGGCTGCACGCCGAAGAGATACTGGTCGTCGGCGAACTTTTCGTTCCAAAAGTCGGAGGACTGAGTCATGAGGGACTGAGGTTTGGACGAGGATCACTTTATAACGCAAGGTGCGACCTACGGGCTATTTTTATCGAGACGGCGGAGGGCCGGCCCCGAGGGCCTTCGGGCCCGGCCGAAAACCGTCGATTCCAACCGGTAGAGGCAGCCCGGGGACTCCTTCCAGTCTAAAACTACGTCTTCCCTTCGCTCAGGGCGCTCGCTTCGCTCAGGGCGCGGTCAGCTGATTG
>CAYXAD010000226.1:1718-5863 GCA_964462965.1 uncultured Salinivenus sp. | reverse complement strand
CGGCGTAGCCGATGCGATTGAGCCGGCGAATGATCTCCTCGAACTGGATCTTGCCTCGGCCGATGGAGCGGAAGTCCCAGTAGCGGTCGGCGTCGCCGAAGGGGAGGTGGCCGCCGAAGACGCCGGCCTTCTGCGGCTCGTCGGCCCACCAGACGTCCTTCATGTGGACGTGGTCGATGCGGTCGGCAAAGCGGTCGATGAAGTCGAGGTAATCGACGCCCTGGTAGCCGAAGTGGCTGGGGTCGTAGTTGAAGCCGAAGGCCGAGTGGCCGTCGAGGGCATCGAGCGCCCGCTGGGCCGTGCTGATGTCGAAGGCGATCTCGGTGGGGTGCACCTCGAGGGCAAACTGGACGCCTTCCTCCTCGAACGTGTCGAGGATCGGGGTCCACTGGTCGGCAAATTCGCGGTAGCCCGCGTCGATCATCTCCTGGGGGGTGGGCGGGAAGGCATAGAGCAGGTGCCAGACCGGCGAGCCGGTAAAGCCGGTCACCACGTCGAGCCCGAACGCATTGGCGGCGACGGCCGTGCGCTTTACTTCCTCGATGGCCCGCTGCGTCACGCCGTCGGGGTCGCCGTCGCCCCAGACCCGCTCGGGCAGCACCTCCTGGTGCCGCTCGTCGATGCGGTCGCTCACGGCCTGGCCGACCATGTGCTGGCTGATGGCCCACACCTCCAGGCCGTACTGCTCCAGCTGGTCGCGCTTCTCGCGGACGTAGCCGTCTTCCTCCAGGGCGCGTTCGACGTCGAAGTGATCACCGGCGCAGGCGAGCTCGAGGCCGTCGTAGCCCCACTCGCTTGCCTTTTCGGCGAGGGTGTCAATCGGCAGGTCGGCCCACTGGCCGGTGAAGAGGGTGACGGGTCGGTAGGACATTTTAGATTTCGGATTGTGGATTTTGGAAGGGGGAATGTTTGCGTGGGAAGGGTCGGTAGGGGATGGTAGATAGTGATTGAGAGGGGTGGGATCGATTCCGCTTATTCCTTTTCTCTATCTACCATCCACTATTCCCCTGGTGGGGTGTAGGCGGCGTCCACCCATTCTTCCCGACGCCCGCTTTCGAGGGCGGTTTCGATGAAGTGCATGCCGATGGTTCCGTCCTGGACCGTTGGGAAGTCGAGGTAGGGGGACTCGGGCGTCGTGCCGGCTTCGCGGGCGGCGAGGGTGCGGCCCACGCTGCGGTAGATGTTGGCAAAGGCCTCGATAAAGCCTTCCGGGTGGCCCTGCGGCGTGCGGATGAAGGGTTGGACGGACTCGTCGAGATACGGGCGCCCGTGCGAATACACCTGTTGCGGGGTGTCGCCGCCGATGGCGGAGAGCAGGGTGAGCCGGTGGGGGTCCTCCTGCTGCCAGTCGAGTCCGGCCTCGGTGCCGTAGACGCGCAGGCGCAGGTTGTTTTCCTCGCCGGCCGAGATCTGAGAGCAGTACAGGAGCCCGCGCACGTCGTTTTCGTAGCGAAGTAGAAGACTAACGTCGTCCTCCACCGCACGTCCCGGGACGACCGTTCCTACGTCGGCACACATGCGCTCGATCTGCAGGCCCGTGACGTAGCGGGCGAGATGCTCGGCGTGCGAGCCGATGTCGCCCAGGGCGCCGGCGCCCGCCTTTTCCGGATCGGTGCGCCAGGAGGCCTGCTTGTCCCCTTCCTCCTCGAGGGGCCGCGCCAGCCAGCCCTGCGGGTATTCGACCACGATCTTGCGGATCTCCCCCAGGGCGCCCTCCTCCACGAGTGCCTTTGCCTGCTTGACCATCGGATAGGCCGAGTAGTTGTACGTGACGGCAAAGATCACGTCCTGCTCCTCGACGCGGCGGCACAGGTCCTCGGCCTCTTCCAGGGTCGTCGTCAGGGGCTTGTCGCAGACGACGTGAATGCCGGCCTCGATAAAGGTTTTGGCCACGTCGTAGTGCAGAAAGTTGGGCGTCACGACGGAGACGAAGTCGATGCCCTCGTCCGCAGGACGCTCCGCTTCGCGCTCGGCCATTTCCTCGTAGGAGCCGTAGACCCGATCGGGATCGAGGTGCAAGCGTTCGCCCTGTTGTTTTGACTTCTCGGGCGAGGACGAGAACGCTCCGGCGACGAGGTCGATCTCGCCGTCGAGGGCAGCTGCGGAACGGTGTACGGCCCCGATGAAGGCCCCGGGACCGCCGCCGACCATGCCGTAGCGAATCTTGCGATCGAGGGACATAAAGCAGTCGGAGAGTCGGTGCGAGTGGCGAGTGAGAGAGGACAGCTAACTTCAAGAGTGGGGCGGGGAAGTGCAATTCGGAGGGCGATTCCACGGTCGAACCCTCGGTCGGCAGCACGGGATTCGATTGCCTCTGATGCGTGGCGGGAACGGGCAGAACGGTCCCGGCCGCCGATCTGTACCGCGACCACTCAGTCTGTGAAAGCGGGGAGACATCCGTTTGCCGATGCGCTGGAAGGAGCCGGTACTCCGGCAAATGCGAACGGTTTTGGCTCCTCCCTTCGAACGAAGCCTCATCGGTCACACTTGGGCAAACGGTCACTGGCGACCCGGAGAAGGCCCGCCTTGGAAGATCTTTCTATCATCTTAATTTCATTGTTCCTTTCCTATAAAGTTGGTTAGAACGTTGTGAGTCAGGAGGCAACGTCGAACTGGATGCTGAAACTCGATTATTACCTTTGAAAGCGAACCTGTGGCCTCCGAAGCCGATCCTTCTCACATGCGTTTACCTTCTTCTTCTACCAAGGGACAAGGCATGCTTCCTCCAGCCTGCCACTGGGGGGCGTCCCTCAAGTCCCCACTCTCACCAGTGTCTCGTTTAGGTGCTTTCCCTTTTTTAAACCTCTCTCGTTCCTCGGATCCTTCGTCCGCGCACTCTGAACGTGTTTCTGTACGTGCTCCGTCTACACGGGAACGGTTCGCCGCGTTCTCTCTCGGCGAGCTTTTCTCCAAGAGCGAAGGCCCTTCACAAGGCGAGGGCGATCAAACAAACGACAGCCAGAGTGAAGAAGAGCCTCCCGTGACTCGATCCACCGGCGACGGACAGGGCCTCGGGACGTCGTCGGCCGAGCGGTCGGCCCCTGCGGGGCCTGGGGACCGGCAGGAAGCCACGTCTCCCCCGTCTGTGGTCGGCATCGGAGCCTCGGCCGGAGGGGTTTCGGCGCTGCAAGATTTCTTCGAGGCCTTGCCTGCGGATACGGGCATGAGCTTCGCGGTGATCGTCCACCTCGACCCCGAACGGAAGAGCCAGTTGGCGGAGCTCCTGCAGTCCAAGACCGAGATGCCGGTGACGCAGGTGCGTGGAGCCGTCCCTCTTGAGGCCGACCACGTCTACGTCATTCCGCCGAGCAAGCGCCTCGAGGTCACTGAGCAGAACCTCTCGGTTTCTGACTTTGAGGAACCAAGGGGACGCCGTGCCCCCATCGACCACTTCTTCCGATCCCTGGCGGAAAGTCCCGGGGACGGGGGGGCAATCATCCTCTCAGGCACCGGCAGCGACGGGGCCGTCGGCCTCAAGGACGTGAAGGAGGCCGGTGGGCTCGTTCTGGCTCAAGACCCGAAGGAGGCTGCCTACGAGGCGATGCCCCGAAGCGCAATCGAGACGGACCTGGTGGATCAGGTGCTTCCTGTAGGGGAGATGGCCGCTCGTCTTCCGGAGCTCAAGGAACTGTCTACGGATCTTCCGAGCACCCCGAGTGCTCTTAATGACAGGCAACAGAAGGTCCTCCGTCAGATCTTGAACCGCTTGCGAGCGCAGGTCGGCCACGACTTTTTCGAGTACAAACGCACGACGATCCTTCGCCGCCTGAAGCGGCGCATGCAGATAAATCGTATCGGGCTGATCGAGGAGTACCTCTCCCTCCTTCAAGAGAGGGAGGAGAAGGGGCAGACCGAGGAGGTAAAGGCCCTCTTCAAGGAAATCCTGGTCGGAGTCACGAGCTTTTTCCGCGACCCAGAGGCGTTCGAGGCGCTGAAGGAGGAGGTGATTCCGGAGCTCTTCGAGGGGAAAGGCAAAGGGGATACGGTGCGGGTGTGGGTCACCGGCTGCTCGACCGGGGAGGAGACCTATTCAATCGCTATGCTTTTAGAGGAGTACAGGGAGGCGCTCGAGGAGCCGCCGGAGATCCAGATCTTTGCCTCCGACCTTGACGAGGACGGATTGGCCCAGGCCCGCGAGGGACGCT
>CAYXAD010000226.1:0-1708 GCA_964462965.1 uncultured Salinivenus sp. | reverse complement strand
CCAGGGAGCGGCTCGAGCGCTTCTTTCGGGAGGAGAAGGGATCCTATCGGGTTCGGCGAGTCCTTCGCGACCGCATCGTTTTTGCGTCCCACAGCATCTTGCACGACCCTCCCTTCTCCCGGGTCGACCTCGTCACGTGCCGAAATGTTCTTATTTATCTGCGGCAGAAGGCGCAGGAGCGAGCCTTTAAGCTCTTCCACTACGCCTTGCGGCCGGGGGGATACCTCTTTCTCGGGCAGGCCGAGACGGCCGAACGATCCGATCTATTTCGGACGGTCGATTCTGAGCACGGCTTCTACCAGGCCCTGGAGCGCACTGAGGAGATTCCGGACCTTCCCGCTCTTTCAGGGGCGACTCCCAACACGTTGGACGACGACCTCCACAGTGAGGGAGCCCGGGGAGAAGAGATTACGGGGGAGGGGGACTTTGACAGGGAAGGGAGTTCCACTGAAGACAGCGGCCGCGCTCTGGTCTCTGTAGAGGCGGAGCGAGACGCTTCCGAGGAGACCCTCCATCGAGAAGCACTAGAGGCCTCCGCTCCGCCCAGCGTGCTGGTTGACAAGCAATACAAAGCCGTTCATCTCTCCGGTGGGGCCGGGCGCTACATGGAGCCCTCCGGGGGAACGCCTACGAAGGAGATCACCCGCCTCGTACGGCCGGAGCTGCAAGCAGAGCTTCACGCCGCCCTCTACAAAGCCTTCGAGGAAGAAGAGCCAACGGTGGCGCGGCCGGTGGAGGTTCAGTTCAACGGTCGCCCGCGAACGGTGTATCTTACAGTGCGGCCGACCGAAAGCAAAGACGGAGAGCCCCTGGTGCTCGTGCTGTTCAACGAGGGAGAAGAGGGAGCGGGATCGACCCTCGAAGAGGCATCTGAGGAGATGCCCGAGGACCTTTCCGACGAGGAATCTGAAGAAGGAGCTGAGGAAAGCCACGTTGCCTATCGGCTCCGGAAGGAGCTAAAACGGGCGCACAAGCGTCTCCGGGAGGTCAAGGAGAAGTACGAGACCTCTCGTGAGGAACTGGTGGCCCAGAACGAGGAGCTGCGTTCGATCAATGAGGAGTACAAGTCGGCCACCGAAGAACTGGAAACGTCCAAAGAGGAGCTGCAGTCGGTCAACGAGGAGCTCGAGACCGTAAACCGCGAACTGGAGGCAAAACTCGAAGAAGTTTCTGAGGCCAACAGCGACCTGAAGAATCTGATGGCCGCCACCGAGGTCGGAACCCTTTTTTTGGGCCCGGAGCTGAAGATCAATCGCTTTACGCCGCAGATCCAAGACTACCTCAACGTTCGCGAAAGCGACGAGGGGCGCCCGATTGGAGAGCTCTCCCACCAGTTCGGCTACGAGCAACTCGAGGAGGATGCCCGAGAGGTTCTAGAAAACCTCCACCCGATCGAACGGGAAATCCAAGGTGCAGGTGGAGAGTGGTATCTGGTTCGCCTTCGTCCGTACCGCACCGTCGAGGACACGATCGACGGGGTGGTGGCAGCCTTCGTCGACATCACGGACCTGAAGCAGACGCAGCAGGAATTGCGAAAGGCAAAGGAGTATGCCGAGTTGATCGTCGACACAGTGCGGGAGGCCCTTCTCATTTTGGACGAGGATCTGCACATTCGATCGGCGAACGCATCGTTCTATGAGCTTTTTCCCGTCAGCCCGGAAGAAACCGAAGGGCAGCACATCTATGAGCTCGGAGGGGGACAGTGGGA
>CAYXAD010000225.1:0-5925 GCA_964462965.1 uncultured Salinivenus sp. | reverse complement strand
GAAGCAATCCAGGGGGCGGCAGACTGCTACATTCGTCGAGACGGCGGACGGGAGATCGCTGACCACGGGAAACGGTCCGTGGAGCCCTCATGACTCGTCCACTCATCATTCGTTACTCGTCCTCGTGACTCCAGGTGCGGGGGTGGTTCCCCTCCGTTTTCATCCCCTTCCAGCGGCGACATTGAGGAAATGCACCAGTTAGACGGTCACCTCCAAAAACTCATCGAAGGCCGAGAGGACCCGCTGCCGGACGGGACTCCGCTCGTCCATGGGCGTGAGTGGCAGTCGCACGTGAGGCTCCATCCGCCCGAGGGCCGCACACACATCCTTGATGGGAATGGGATTCGTTTCGAGGAAGCAGGCCCGCATGGCAGGCAGAAGGGAAAAGTGAAGGTCGCGGGCCTGGGCCATGTTGCCGTCGAGACCAGCGTCGACGAGTTGGACAAACTGGTTCGGAAGGGCATTGCTGATGACCGATACGACGCCATCTCCCCCCATCGCGAGAAGCGGCAGTGTCATCTCGTCGTCCCCAGCGTACACAGCAAACCCCTCGGGCCGATGGGCAAGGATGTCACTGATTTGTTCGAGATCCCCAGAAGCTTCCTTCATCCCGACCACCTGCGGGACTTCCTCGGCCAGGCGGAGGGTGGTGTCGGCGGTAACGTTGAAGCTCGTGCGTCCCGGCACGTTATAGAGCACGATCGGAGCATCGGCCGCGTCGGCGATGGTTTCAACGTGCGCGACAAACCCGTCCTGGGACGGCTTGTTGTAGTAGGGCCCCACGACGAGCAACCCATCGGCTCCGGCAGCAATGGCCTCCTTTGAGAAGGACACGCTTTCGTCCGTGTTGTTTGTGCCCGTCCCGACAATGAGGGGTACGCGCCCATCTGTTGCCTTCACAGCGAGGTCTACGATCTGACGTCGCTCTGCCTCGTTGATCGTCGGGTTCTCCCCCGTCGTTCCCAGGACCACCAATGCCGAAACGCCTTCCTCAATCTGGAGGTCAATGAGGTCCTGAAACGCCTCGTCGTCAATCGTGTCATCCGCCGTGAAGGGCGTTACGAGCGCCGGTGCGACGCCGCGAAACAACATGTCGTGAGCCATAGGATCAGATCTATTCGTTCGAGAAGCAGTTGCGCTTAGTGTCGACCCGAGGTCGGTGCCTCTTCACTGAGCCAGTCGCGAAGCACATCGTCGAGGGTGTAAAGTCCCGTTCGACCGAGCAGCCACTCCGCCG
Organism: uncultured Salinivenus sp.; assembly: GCA_964462965.1. Lineage (GTDB taxonomy): Bacteria > Bacteroidota > Rhodothermia > Rhodothermales > Salinibacteraceae > Salinibacter. The sequence goes on along the minus strand of CAYXAD010000225.1, from coordinate 4,688 downwards.
ACCGAAGGGCGCCCACGGCAAACCCACGCCGGCTTTTCGCCTCATGGTTGAGGGTCAGGTGATCGTATGAACTGTCGAACCCCACCGTATGCTTCCCAACCACCGTTCCGGTGCGAGTAGAGGTCACGTGCACGGCCGTCGGATCGATGCGCTGGTGTTGGGCCTCGGGATCGAGATACTCTTTCCGTTCCAACGCCGAAACGACCTGCTCACCGAGCATCTCGGCCGTCCCGCTGGGGCTGTCCACCTTCTTTGTATGATGCGTTTCTTGTACAAACGCGTCATAGTCCTCAAGTTCGTCCATGAGCTGCGCAACCGTATCCACCGCACGAGAAAGAACAGCGACGCCAATCGAAAAGTTGGGCGCGTAAAGCACACTTGCCTCATGGTTGGCGACGAGCTGTCGAACGTCATCGAGGGCGTCGTACCACCCGGTGGTCCCAACCACCGCCGGCTGCTGCCACTTACAGTAGCGACGAAGGTGCGGCACCGCCAGTGACGGCAGTGAGAAATCAATGGCCACGTCAACATCCCGAAGCACCGATTGGTCGGCCTCCAAAAAAGGACGCTCCGAGTCAAAGCGCACCTTTATCTCGTAGCCCTGCGCTTCGGCCACTTTTTCAACGGTTTGTCCCATCTGGCCCGTGCCGACGAGAGCGAGATCCATAGCGTCAAATCATTAGTCCATGAGGGCATCGCACGAGGCAACCTACGCGTAAACAGACAACCTTGTAAAGGGGACACTTGTGGCGTCCCGCCCCGCCCCTCACATATTCTGTGAAACGAGTCGATGGGACGGCCCTTTTGGAACGTAAACGAAAGGCAAAAGTTAGGACGGACGGAATTTGCAAAGGGAACCCCAGGGAGCAACGTCCTTGCTGGTTTCCAGTGCTACTACATTACGTTGGGGCCATAGCTCAGTTGGTAGAGCGCTTGCATGGCATGCAAGAGGTCCCGGGTTCGAATCCCGGTGGCTCCACTTTTAGATGCCCTGAGCCGTGCCCCCTCCCTCCCCGCCCCACGGTTCGGGGCATCTTTTTTTACTGCTCCCGCGGGCAGCACCGCGCACTCCCTGCTAGATCCTGACGAAATGCCAGCGAATGTGGCGTCATCTTTCCTGGAAGCGCTTCCAAATCTCTTTCTACATGAAGGGGTGTGGGTTCTGGCGCAAATCGAACGGGAGCGTGGAGGAAGTCTTCGACATTTGCTACCCTGTAGTTCCGCCGGGGAGAGGGGCGTTTTCTCCCTCCTCTTCCACTGTTGATCACCTTTATTCCTCTCTCTTTCTCTACTCACTAATCTCCCAAACGGCTCATGGCTGAAGCAACCCTTTCCCGCGTGGCTGAGCTCCTCGGTGACGAGGCGCAAGACCTCCTCGAGCACCGATGTGAGACCATCTCCAAAGACGAAATACACCCTCCCGGGCCCGACTTCGTGGATCGTGTCTGGTACGATTCGGACCGGAATCCACGGGTCCTCCGGTCGATGCAAGAACTCCTCGACCATGGACGACTGGGGGGAACCGGTTACATGTCGATATTGCCGGTGGATCAAGGCATCGAGCACTCGGCCGGGGTCTCCTTCGCCCCGAATCCGAAGTACTTCGAACCGGAGAACATCATCAAGCTCGCCATCGAAGGGGGCTGCAACGCCGTCGCCACCACCTACGGCGTTCTCGGCTCGGTCGCCCGAAAGTATGCCCACAAGATTCCCTTCATCCTCAAGATCAACCACAGCGAGCTCCTGACGTATCCGAACCGATACGATCAGGTCCCCTACGCCCGGGTCGAAGATGCCTACGAGATGGGCTGCGTTGGGGTCGGCGCCACGGTCTACTGGGGCTCTGAAGAATCGAATCGGCAGCTGCAGGAGATCTCCAAGATCTTCTCCTACGCCCACGAACTGGGCATGACGACCGTTCTCTGGTGCTACGTCCGAAACAAGGAGTTCCGGTTGAACGGCAACAATTACGAGGGATCGGCCGATCTCACCGGACAGGCTAATCACCTCGGCGCCTCTATCGAAGCCGACTTTATCAAGCAGAAGCAGCCGACTCTCACGGGCGGATACCAGGCCATGCGGGAGAAGAAAGACAGCTCGTACGCCAAGGATCCGTCCCTGGTCGACGAGAAGCTGCTCACGGACCACCCGATCGACATGACCCGCTACCAGGTCGCAAACTGTTACATGGGTCGCTGCGGACTCATCAACTCGGGCGGCGCCAGTGGAGAGAACGACCTGCAGCAGGTGGTTCGCACGGCCGTGATTAACAAACGCGCCGGAGGCATCGGCCTAATCACGGGACGCAAGGCCTTCCAGAAGCCCATGAAGGACGGGGTGAACATCCTACACTCGATCCAGGACGTCTATCTCGACGACGACATCACTCTCGCCTAGTCGTCGCTTCGATCCCGAATGGAAGCATCTCACTAGGGCGGCCTCTCTTCCGGAGGCCGCCCTTTACTATTTCGGCTCCGGCGAAGAATCTGTCACGTCCTTCCTGCGTTGGGCATTTTGTCCAACGCAAGCCGCTGTTGATCCCATCAGCCCATGTCCGACGCCGACCCGTCTCCAAACCCGTCTGCCCCTGACGTCCCTCCTGAGGACGGAACGTCGTCCCCACAGACCGACGCGGGCTCCACCCCTCCCCATCTCGAGCCCTACACGGCTCACTATCCGCCCTGGGCCAAGGAACTGGCGCGAAAGTACTTTACAAAGACGAGGTCCACCTTCGTCCTCCACGGCGACATCCGCGATGTCGTGCCCACCCGGGATCGAGACGGCAATCGCGTCTACCTTCCTCTCCGTGAGTTCCTGAGCGACGACCTCTTTGCGGCCCGGGACGTGGTGCTGTTCTACGACCGCAGTGCAGGCATTCACTTCGCGGACCAGGCCTCCAAGAAAGACTTCAATCGAGCGCTTGCCGGTCAAGACAGCCTCTTCGGCACGGAGTACCAGAAGAGCCTCCCCAAAGACCCTGCGCGCGTCTTTTCCCTGCTCGAAAATTACTTCCGCCTTCGGCTCTCCAACGGAAAGCGGGTGGCCTGCATCATCGATTACGCCGAAACCGTGGCGCCCATGGCCGAGGCCTCGATGTACTCGGCTGAAGACCGGCAGTCGCTCGTGTACCTGCAAAAGTGGTCGCGCGACTCGCTCTTTTTGGAGAGTGACTTCACGCTCTGTCTTCTGACGGAGAACCTGACCGACCTCAATCAACAGCTCGTCCAGAGTCCCAACACGGCCGAGGTGTACGTCCCCATCCCCGAAGCCGACGATCGCCAGCAGTACATCGATTGGGCCGTGGACGACCGCGAAGAGACGTTCCGTACCCATTCAGACGTCTCGCCGGACGCTCTCGCCAGCAACTCGGCAGGACTCAACTACACCCAACTGCGCACCATCCTGGCCGACGTGCTGGAAAACAAGAACCAGCTAACGGCCGAAACCCTCTCGGACCTGAAGAAGGAGTTTATCGAGGCCGAGGCATACGGGCTCCTCGAGTTTATCGAAACGAACAACACCCTCGACCTGGTAGCGGGGCACACGGAAGCCAAACACCATCTTCGTCAGGCCGCCCGCGCTGTCCAAACCGGGCGCCACGAGGTGCTCCCCATGGGCTACCTCGTGAGTGGCCCCGTCGGGTGTGGAAAAACCTTCCTCATCAACTGCTTCGCGGGGGAGATCGGCATCCCAATGGTGAAGCTCAAAAACTTCCGCTCGCAGTGGCAGGGGGTGACCGAGGGCAATCTGGAAAAGATCCTCAATCTGCTGGAGGCCATGACGCCGGTGGCGGTGATGATCGACGAGGCCGATGCCGCGCTGGGTGATCGCGAGATGCGTGGAGACTCGGGGGTCAGCCGACGCGTCTTCTCGCAGATCGTATCCTTCATGAGTGATCCCGCGCACCGCGGACGAGTCATCTTCTTCCTCGTCACTGCGCGTCCGGACCTCATGCCGGTCGACCTCAAGCGGCAGGGCCGGGCCGAAGAGCATCTCTCCCTCTTCTATCCCACGACCCAAGAAGACCGTGAAGAACTCCTACAGGTCATGATGGACCGAACCGGGGTCACCCTCCCCATGGAAGAGGTTCCCAGCGAACTGCTACGCGGGGAGCGCACCTACAGCGGTGCCGACATCGAAGCCATTCTCACCCGGGCTGCCTTCCGCGCCGCCGGAAACAACGACGGGGTCGTAACCCCTCGTCTTCTCCAGGAAACGGTCGATGACTTTATTCCGCCCACGTATCCCACCGAGGTGGAGTTGCAGACCCTTGCCGCCGTGCTCGAGTGCACGAGTCGCGATTTACTCCCGGAGCCCTACCGCTCGATGGAACGAACAGAGGTCGTGGAGCGGCTCGAAGAGCTGAAGCGAATGGTCGATGGCTCCTCCGTGTAATCATTCACTCGAGCCGTCGCCCCTCCCCCAACTCCAATACGAATGTTGAGGGTCGGGAGGCAACAGATCTTCAAAGAAACGACTGCATGCAGCGTACGACACTCAGCCTGTCTCCTAATGCGGAATCGGAAACCTCTTCGTCGCAATCCACGCCCCCCTACGGACCGCAGCGATTCCCTGGGGCCTTCCACCCGGCAAATCCTTTCTGTTTGCTCCTGGTTTTGTCTGTCACTGCTCCTCCTAACAGTCCGAACCGAAGAGTGGCAGTCGGTCTATCGTTCTCTCCCATTGGT
>CAYXAD010000224.1:0-5937 GCA_964462965.1 uncultured Salinivenus sp. | reverse complement strand
TCCAGCTGTGGTCGGCCTTGAGCGTCTCATCGGCCGAGAGGCTCGACTCGAGGGCGCGAACGACCGTCGTCCCGCACGCCGTCACGGTGTTTTCGTCGGACAGAAGGGCACGGTTGACGGCCTCTGCAGTCTCCTCGGGAATGTAAAACTCCTCCGAGTCCATCCGGTGCTTCGTCAGGTCTTCGACGCCCACAGGCCGAAAGGTCCCCCGTCCCACGTGCAACGTAATGGGCACGACGTCCACGCCCTTCTCTTCCAGGCGCTCGATCAGGTCCTCCGTAAAGTGAAGGCCTGCCGTCGGGGCCGCGACCGCTCCTCGGTGCTCGGCAAAGATCGTCTGATACCGCTCGCGATCTTCCTCCTCGACCTCGCGGTCGATGTAGGGGGGGAGCGGCGTTTCCCCAAGCTCGCGGATTTTCGCGTAGAGGGCTTCATTCGATTCGTCAAACGAGAATCGAATGGTGCGTCCCCGCGAGGTCGTATTGTCAATCACCTCGGCGGATAGGTCGTCGTCAAAATACAGCTTATTGCCAATCCGAATTTTCCGGGCGGGATCGACCATCACGTCCCAGAGCCGGCTCTCCGGGTTGAGTTCCCGCAGCAAGAAGACCTCAATGTCGGCCCCCGTCTTCTTCTTTTGGCCGTAGAGGCGAGCGGGGTAGACCTTCGTGTCGTTGACGACGAGAACGTCGCCGTCTTGGAAAAAGTCGGGGAGGTTCTCGAACGAATTGTGTTCGACGGACTGCTCGTCCTTGTCGACCACCATGAGCCGGCACGAATCTCGGGGCTCGGCGGGATATTCGGCAATAAGCTCTTCAGGGTACTCGTAGCTGAACTCCGAACGTTTCATATACGAACGTCGTCAGGTCGGGCGAATGATGAGGGATTGGAGATGAACATCCGGTCCCGACAAGCATGGGCTTGCCAAAACCAGGCGTATCTGCAGACAGCGACTCCTGTAAACTCCCGTCCTCAGCCAGATGATCCACAGACCAGAGACGCCGGCTAGAGGGAGGAACGCTGCGCCTGCAACCACTCCCGCTCCCAGGCCTCCGGGGGCGACTCCAAAGTGACACGATCCGGGTGTATGACGGATGCCAGCACCTCGATGGCCCGATAGAGTCGCGGCCCGGGCCGGTTGAAATAGGCGTTTCCGTCGAACAGGGCCACGCGCCCGTCCCTCACGGCGGAGAGGTCGGCCCATCCGTCCCGATCCGTGAGGTAGTGCACGTCGCGCTTCGTCTCCTCGAGAGAAAAGCCACAGGGCATCACCGCAATCACGTCGGGATCTGCCGCCCGCAGCTGTTCCCAGTCCACCCGCCGCGTCGGTTCGCCGGCCGTCCCGAGCACGGCCCGCCCCCCGGCCATCTCGATCACGTCGGGCATCCAGTGCCCGGCGACCATCAGGGGCTCCAGCCATTCGATGCACGCCACGGACGGGAGCGACTGTGGGTTGGTCGACCGATCGATCCCAATGTCGGCCCGCAAGGCCTGCAGCCGAGCCTCCAGCCTCCCAATGACCTCCATGGCCCGGTCCAGCTGCCCCATGGTGCGGGCGAGATGCAACGCCTCATCGAGCACACGTTTCAACGTCTGAGCCTGGAGGGACACCACCTCCGGCGCAGTCCCGGTCCATTCCTCCAGACGATCGTCCAGTTCGGTGCGGCTCACCGCACACACGTCACATTGATCCTGGGTCACGATGAGGTCCGGCTCCAGCGCCCGAAGTTTGTCCAGGTCGACCTGGTACAGACTCAGACCGGCTTGCAGCTGCTCCTGTACGGCGTCGTCGATGGCCGCGGAGTCTCCCCCCGCGTCATAGGTCGGAGCCGTGACCACCGGCACGTCCTGCACCTCCGGCGGATGGTCGCACTCGTGCGAGCGGCCGACGAGCGACGCCGTCCCGCCAAAAGCACAGACCCACTCCGTGGCTGCCGGCAATAGGGACACAATACGCATCGGAGACAATTGCGATTTTCGAAGTGAGAATGTCGAATAGGATCTTCGACCTGAGAATTCCCCGAACAAATATTAATCTGTCTCCCCCGTGCACACCGAAGGTCCAATTCGAAACTCGAAATTCGACAATGTCCTACTGGATCGGCGGGCGTTGGGTGTGGATGTCCGTCTCCTGCTGTACGGCGTGCGCCAGGGCGAGGGCGGCCTCGTCCCGATAGAGCGAACCGATAATGCTGATGCTGCCCGGCTGGCGGCGCTCCTCGGGCCCCTCCTCTACGGGTCGCAAGGCGTTGGGAATACACACGCACGGGTGCCCCGTGAGATTCGTGATGCCGAGGATGCCTCCTCCAAAACTCGGGCTCACGAGCACCTCCAGATCGGCCATCGCCTCGTGCATCCGTTCCATGAGCTCAACCCGAAGGCGATTCATCTGCACGAACTCGACCGCCGGAATGAACCGGGCCGTGCGAAAGACATTCGGCCACGTGTTTTCCCCCTGGCGGACCAACTCGTCGATGCCTCTGGACCGCGTCAGCTCGTCGAAGGCCGCCGCTGCCTCCACGTCGAGCGTATTGAGCAGGGCCCCCACGGGCAGATCCGACGGGACCGCGACAGGCTCCAGGTCCACGCCGAGCCCCCGGAGGACCTCCAGGGTCTGCTGGTCAGCCTCCTTGTTGTCATAGTCCTCTTCGAACGCCTCTTCCACGTACCCGACGCGAAGGGCTGTAGGGTCGAGGGTGTCGTCAAACGGAAAGGGCACGTCCACGGACGCTGGGTCTCGGGGGTCGCTCCCGCGGATGGCGTCGAAGACGAGCGCACAGTCCACCGCCGAGCGGGCCATGGGCCCCAGCTTGTCCATGGTCCACGACAGCGTCATGGCCCCGTGCCTGCTGACGGCCCCGAAGGTAGGGCGATGTCCCGTCACTCCATTCCGGGTCGACGGCGACACGATGGAGCCCAACGTCTCTGAGCCGATGGCAAAGGGCACACACCCCGCAGACACGGCGGCCCCCGGCCCGGCCGACGAGCCGCTGGAGCCCTGCTCCAAATTCCAGGGGTTCTTGGTCGTCCCGCCAAACCAGACGTCCCCCCACGCCAGCGCTCCGAGGGATAACTTGGCGACCAGCACGGCCCCGGCGTCGTCCAGGGCGTCGACGACCGCCGCGGTCTCGTCAATGACCTGATCCCGGTACGGCGTCGCCCCCCAGGTCGTCTTATACCCTTCGACCGCCAGCAGGTCTTTGGCCCCGTACGGAATTCCGTGGAGCGGCCCGCGCCACTCACCCCGCTCGATCTCCGCATCGGCCTGTCGGGCGGCCTCCAGGGCCCGATCCTCCGTGTACGTGACCACCGCCTTTAGGTCCTCGTCGTATCGCCGCAGGCGCTCGAGGGCCAACTCAGTGAGCTCTACGCTCGTGACCTGCTGAGTCCGAAGCAGGTGGGCAAGCTCGGGCAGGGAGGCATACGCTAGGTCTTCAGACGTCGAAGGTCGGTCGAGGTCTGGAATCTCCACCGAAGCCCCGTCTTCGTCCGGGGACACCGAGGGAATGTCGGCCCCGCCCCGGCGGGGGTCGAAGGTCACTGCGGGGGCTCGATGGTTGGGGATCTCCTGCTCGCGGAGCGCCTCGTAGTCCTCCAGGAGCTCGTTGAGGTTTTCGAGCAGAAGCTCCCGTTCTTCGTAGGTAAACGAAAGACCGGCAATGGTCTCGGCCGCGGCAATGTGATCGATCGTGACCTCTCGGTCATCGGCCTCCGCGACCTGTGCATAAAGCGCTCCCGGAAACAACCCGGTCAGTCCGAGACTCGAGCAGGCTTCTACAAACTGGCGGCGATCGATAGACATGGCGGTGAAGGAAGTACGATGAACCGGAGCGCGATGTGAGATGCTCGACCGCTAGCGCAAGAGGCCCGACGGAAACGCGACCGGGCTCTCGTTGCCTTCCTCGTCAACGGCGGCTACGCCAAAGAGATAGTTGTCGATGACGATGTTTTCGAGCGTGTGCTCCGTGGCGTCCCCCACGTAGGTGCTGTGCTCCCAGCGAGAAGCGTCCGTGGGGCGCCAGTACACCTTGTACCCGGCGAGGTCCTCGTGGTCTACGGACTCCCAGGCGAGAGTGGTGGATGGGGAGACGGCCCCACCGATCTGTACGCTGTCGGGAGCCGGCGGTCCGGCGGCGAACGACGCGAGTGCAGCCACGTTCACACTGGTGAGCTTCTCGGCGTAGTCAAAGTTGACCCCGTCAATCACGTCGCCGTACTCGATGCCGTCTTCCTCACGAAGATCCTCGTGCTGACGGTTGTAGTTCTCGTGGGTCTCCATGACGCGAACGGCCGGAAACCCGAGATCGGCAAAGGGCATCTGGTCGCCCCCGCGGCCAAAGCGATCGAGGCGATAAATGAGCTTGGGCTCCAGGTTTCGAACGTACGTCTCAGCAGCGTCGGCCACGTAGCGGGCGAGCTGACGGGAGGGGCCGTCGTTCTCGCCGCCAAAGAAACGGGTGGACCAGTTCTCATTCAAGTCCGAAGGGCGGTGCTGTGCAAAGACGCGAAACGTGTTGTTCTCAATCACCCCATCGACGCCCTCGATGTTGCCGATCATGTCGTTACTGAGCACCCCCGCCAGGTTCCACCCTTCTTCCTCGGCCACTTCCGCGGCATGAGTGCTTCCAAAGAGCCCCTGCTCCTCTCCGGTAAACCCGACGTATACCAGGCTGCTCTCGAAGGAGTGTTGGGACAGCACCCGGGCGGCCTCGATCGTTCCGGCTACGCCGGAGGCATCGTCATTGGCGCCGGGGGCCACGCTCGTCGAGTCCATGATGTCGGAAACCCGGGAATCCAGGTGTCCGCCCATCAGGAAATACCGATTGGGATGCTCCGTCCCCTCCTGGATGGCGACGACGTTGTAGACGTATGTGTCTCCGGGAATCCGCTCACTCTCGGACGCTTCGACCAAGGTCTTTTGATAGTGTACGTCGAGGCATCCGCCGCACGCCTCCGAGATGCGCTCGAATTCGGCCTTGAGCCAGCGCCGCGCCGCCCCAATCCCCCGCTCGTCGGAGGTCGTGTCGGAAAGGGTGTGACGCGTCTCAAAGTCGACCATCGTCTGCACGTCTCCCTCAATCCGATCGGCCTGCACCTCTTCCACCATGGCCTGAACGTCCGGATTGACGGAGGGCGGGGGACCATCGGCTGACTGACCGAAAACGGGCGTCGTAAAAAGGAGAACACCGACGAAAAGTGTAGCTACGCTTCTCATGGGAGGGACAAAATGTGTAGGTTGGGAAAAGAGACACCTACACAGTAACGGTTCGGCTCCGCAACCTCCACCGCCCGTTCGTCAGGGGCCTTCCGTCCTAGAGGGACCGCCCTCAACCGCCGAATTCGCCCCGGAGACCGTCTCCCCGCGCGTCTCTCCCGACAGTCCGCTCATGAACCCGCAGTCGGTTCATCAGCTCTGGAACTAGCTGGCAGGCCTCTCCTCGTCGGCATCGGAACGACGATCGCGAAAGAAGTCACGATCGCCGATGGCGTGATAGACACATTGGGAACCGGCAAGCGCCGCGAGCTGGAGCTAAGTAGATCAACATAAAAACGTAAGCCGAAGTCATTCTGAGCGACCGACGAACGCAGAGAGGAGGGAGTCGAAGAATCTTCCTGAATGCGGCGTAGACGATCATGTAGGCCGTTTCCGCCAGTCTTCGGTAAGATTCCTCCACTCCGCTTCGCTCCGGTCGGAATGACGATCCTGTAAAGGTATTTCTGTTGATCTACTTAGGCCGACTCTCGGGGACTCTCCGAACTCGATTGCTGTCTGCTCGAATGGTCGTCGAGCTGAGTCATGACCTCCTTCACCACCCGCTCGTCAAAGTCGTCACCGAGGCGAGCGTCCCGGTCTTCTTCCACACGTTTCTTGACCTATTCGGCCATCTACTCAAGTAGATGCTTCTCGACCTCTGACGTGACGTCATCGGACACTTG
>CAYXAD010000223.1:0-5979 GCA_964462965.1 uncultured Salinivenus sp. | reverse complement strand
AGCCTAGCACGATTCCTCGGAGGGGCAAGACACGCCGCCGATCGTTTAGGGGCCCCCTCCCCAGAGCGTGAGATACTCTTTGAGTGCGTCGTCTGCGTCTAAGGCACCCGAGTATCCAATATACCCGTCAGGACGGAGAATGAAGACGGCATTGAGAGGGAAGGAGTGCTCTTCTAGAACTGCATCGGTGACCTCAAGGACAGGAAGGTCCGATTCTGCGAGGGAATTTGGGGGGCTTGAAGCCGGAGAGAGGAGTGCGACCGGTCTCCCGGTGTCGAGGTGCGAATAGAGGGTAGATCCATCCCGTACGTCGAAGTCCGGCGCGAAGTGTCCGGCGCGAAGATCGCCCGCCGTGCGGCCGAGTGCGTCTCGCGTGAGGGGACTGTCCGCATAGTTCACGTTCACCTGGGAGATGGTTCCGAGAAGCCTCCGTCGAACGGGGCCAATCTTAGGCACCACCGTCAAGGCGGCATTTCGGAGCACACGTGTCCACCAGGGCAGCTGACCGACGATGCGTGTCCCAAATCCCGTCAGCTGGACCACTGTTTCGGCGATCGGCCGCCGCTCGGTGTCGTAGGTATCGACCAGAGAGGCCGTGGCGGAAGTCTGGAGAACGGCAGCGAGCTTCCAGGCCAAGTTATGGGCATCCTGAAGACCTGTATTCATTCCTTGGCCTCCGACCGGGCTGTGAGCGTGTGCGGCGTCGCCGGCCAGACACAGCCGGCCCCGTCGAAACGTGTCCGCCACTCGCTGGCGTGCTGAAAACGAAGAAATCCAATCGATCTCCTGGAGGGCCAACTGGTCGTCGACATGGTGTGCGAGTTGGTCTTGGAAGAACGAACGGTCGAGGGCAGACTCCTCGTAGGCCTGTGGAAGGGTAAGAATGACACGCTGTCGGCCGTCCGGCAGAGGAATAAAGAGGATGGTTCGCGAGTCCTGGAGGAGGAAAACTTGAGCGGCAGAGCCGTCAATGACGCTGGAGTCAACCTGCGCGTCTACGAGAGCAAACGGCGTGTTGATGTCTTCCCCCCTCCATCCCAATTTTGCGTCGCGACGAACGCTGCTGTGTGCTCCGTCGCATCCAATGACCCAACGTGCGCGCACCTGCTGGGTCCCTTCTGGGGTTTCGAGGTGGGCGGTTGCTCCATCCTCCTCGGAAGAGACAGCCCGCAATTCAGTATTCCACCGAACGTCTTCACCAAACGACTGAAGTTGGCCGAGAAGCAGCTGTTCGGTCTCTGATTGGGGCAGCGAGAGGAGGAAGGGATAGGCCGAATCGATCTCGTGGAGCGGAAGGTGGGCGCGCTCCCTGCTCCCCGCATACAAGCGTGCCTTCTGAATTCGGAGGCCTCGCTCGACGAACGCATCCGCGAACTGGCGCGTGGCAAACACCTCGAGTGTTCGAGCGTGAATCGCCAGGGCCTTACTGTGGACGGAGGGGCCGTCCTTGCGATCGATAATGGTGACCGAAACGCCAAAACGAGCCAGTTCAGCGGCAAGGAAGAGACCGGTGGGGCCGGCCCCAACCACTAAGACTTCCGTGTCCATGCGATCCTTCTGTAAAGGGTGAATAGGCGGGCGACAAAGATCGGTGAACAGGGGACCGACGGTCGATGTCTGCGCGACAAGCGGTGGGAAGCCCCCATTCTTCAGTTGGGTTGCACAGTTCGATCGAGCTCCCACCCTAGCTCCTCGTACAGTTGACGCCGGGCCTCCTTGTCGCTTTCGAGCACGGCTCGGGCGGATTGAGCCACGGGAACTGCATGTTTGCGGGGCACCACGATCACGCCGTCGCCATCAGCCACGACCACATCTCCTGGACGGACGAGCACACCGCCCACCTCGACCGGTTCGTTCACTGACTCCAGCTCATTGCGCCCGGGGCGAATTCCACGCCCCCGTTGTTCGGGGTCCAGATACAAGGGGACTTGTTGCTTGATGATTTCGTCGATGTCCCGAACGCTTCCTGTCGTCACGAGTCCCTCCATGCCGTCGGCGTACCAGGCAAGGGAGTTGAAGGAACCGATCGATCCCGTATCTCCGTCTCCACTCGCGTCAATCACGACAACCGTGCCGTCTTCAATGTGCTCGGTAAACGTCTCAGGGGAAATCTCGGAGTACCACTCCCCCTCCCAGGCCTGAAATTCCTCACGCGACATAGAATCGGGACGGGGACGATTCGTGGGCACGTACCGCGCAGTGACGGCAATCCCTTGGAACTGGTGGTCGAGCTCTTCAGTGTCGCGCCAGAGGGGACGAATCTTTTGATCGACGAGCCCCACGTCCCAGAGTCCGGCCATATCCATTCCGTCCGAGACGTCGGCCACGCGGAGTCCTTCGTAAAGGGCCAGCAGGGAGTCGTCGCTCACCGGGCCCGCGCCGGGCGTTTGTGCGGGGGCCGTGTATGGATAGGCAGTAAGAAAAAGAATGGCGAAAAGACACAGGCGTCGAATCATTGGAACGGGGATCAGTGGAAGGTCTGAAACGAGCGCTCTCTGCGTTTGAAGTGGCAAGCAAGTACGAAACTGAACGCCATTTTATCAACAGTTCATGTGGGGAGGCCAGCGAAGCGTGGGAGGAGAAACGTGGAGTTTTGGGGGTCGAGCCGGGGATCTTGGGGAAAGCTCCAACGGAGCGATTCCCGTGCTTGAAGGGCGTGAGGCACCTTCTTTGCCACGCGAATATGCAGTTCATCCTCCGGGAATGCGACCAGCAACGTCCACGTGCATAATGCACGCAACGGAAGGTGTATGGTGGAAATGATGGATCAAACCGGGGAGGAAAAAGTAGGGAGATCACGCTGCTTCTGAGTAATAACTTGTTGTCGGTCTTCCAAATATGTGGAGGCTGAGCACCTATGCACATTCCCTCTCAAATGTGCTGAGACCCCGGATGCGATTCGCGACGGGGACCTGATCTCCATTCACTCTCGATGATGCTACCGAGAGGATTCACTCGTCCCCAGAGTCCGTTTGAGTTCTCATTTTCGCCCCTTATGAATCTCCTCGGCTCGATGGATTCTCCGAACTGTGGCTTTACTTCTTGGGTTCTGGCCGTTCTGCTCCTGATCGTGTCTGGACCGACGGCGTTGGCGCAGGGGCAAGAAACGGACGACCCAAGTCCACACAGCGAGGCGACACTCGTGAGCGAAGTCACCTCCATTACGCCCGGAGAGGCCTTTACCGTGGCACTGCGATTGGAGATGGACGAGGGGTGGCACAGCTACTGGATCAATCCGGGGGATTCCGGGCAGCCCACGTCCATTGAGTGGTCCTTGCCAGAGGGGTTTGAGGCGGACTCCATCCAGTGGCCGTTTCCGCATCGCATCGAGCTGGGATCGCTCACCAGCTATGGCTACTCCGACGAGGTCTTTCTCCTCACCACCATCACGCCTCCCGACACCCTGACTCCAGGGCAGACCGTCTCGCTGGGCGGGCGCGCCGAGTGGTTGATCTGCGAGGAGATTTGTCTCCAGGCTCACGCCGACATTGAACGATCGCTTCCCGTCGTGCGCTCGGGGGGAGAAGAAAGCCAGTGGGCCTCTGCCATCGAATCGAGCCGCTCGAAACAGCCACAGTCTCTGGAGGACTGGACGGTCGAAGCCGCCCAGAGCTCAGGTAGCTACACGCTGGCGGTAACCCCTCCCGAGGGGCACCGCCCGGACCTCGAAGGTGCTTACTTCTTTCCCACCGAAAAATCAGTCCTCGACCACGCAGCGCCCCAGCCGGTGGCTCAGCAAGAGGGGATCTATTTCATCGCCCTCCAGCAGTCGCCCTACGCCCAGAAGCCGACCGAGCAACTGAGAGGAGTTCTCGTGGCCCCAGAGGGGGCATCGTTTACGGCCGAGGGGCAAACGCGAGCCCTCCGAGTGGACGTCCCGGTGGACTCTTCTGTGTCGACTCTCGCGGAGGGAAGTCTGCCCTTGACCGAAGAAGCGTCGACCTCGGAGGGAGGAGGCCTTTCTCTTGCTTGGGCCCTCCTCTTTGCCTTTGTGGGCGGCTTGCTCCTGAACCTGATGCCGTGCGTCTTTCCCGTGCTCTCGGTCAAGATTTTAGGGTTTGCCCGTCAAGCGGGCGAACAAAACCGTACCATTCGACGCCACGGATTCCTCTTTGGAACCGGGGTACTGGTGTCGATGTGGGTGCTTGCCGGGGCGCTTCTCGCTCTGCGGGCCGCTGGAAGCCAGATTGGATGGGGCTTTCAGCTCCAATCGCCCCTCTTTGTGGCCCTCATGGCCATGCTGTTCTTCGGGATTGGGCTTAACCTGCTCGGTGCCTTCGAGATCGGCACGGGCCTGATGAACTGGGGCGGTCGGATGCAGGAAGCGGCCCCGGAAGAGGGCGACATGGGGGCCTTCTTGACCGGCGTTCTTGCCACGGTCGTGGCGACCCCCTGTACGGCTCCCTTCATGGGCGCCGCCCTCGGCGTGGCACTGACGCTTTCGGCGACCGGGGCGCTGCTCATCTTCACGGCCCTAGGGGTCGGGATGGCGACTCCGTACGTGGCCCTGTCCATGGCGCCCTCTCTGCTAGAGCGACTTCCTGAACCGGGAGGCTGGATGGAAACGCTCAAACAGGCCTTCTCCTTTCCAATGTTTGCGACCTGCATCTGGCTCGTCTGGGTGTTTGGCCAACAAACCGGCAATGCTGGGGTTGCGCTCCTGCTCGTGGGGTTGCTCCTGCTCGGCATGGCCGCATGGATCCACCACCGGTGGTCGGCCCCGAGCCTGTCCCGATCGATGGCCGTTGCGACTCGCGGTCTGGTTCTGTTGACGGTTGCCGGGGCGATTGCTGCTGGAGTCATTGGTGCCGGCTACGAACAGCCTGAGCCTGCTTCGGCCTCTACCGAGACAGAGGAGGCAACTCGCTGGCACGACTACTCGTCCGACACCGTCGAGGAGTTTCGGGCGCAAGGCCGCCCGGTGTTTGTGGACTTCACCGCTGCCTGGTGTCTCACCTGTCAGGTCAACAAGCGCAGCGTCCTGAGTACTGAATCGGTTCAGGAGGCCTTTGCGGAGCACGACGTCGCTCTCGTGCGGGCCGACTGGACAAATCGCGATCCGGAGATTACGAAGGCCTTGGAGTCCCACGGACGGAGTGGGGTCCCGGTCTACGTGCTGTATTCCGGAGACGGCTCTGAACCGCAAATGCTCCCTGAAGTGCTGACCGAAGGCCTCGTGATCGACGCCCTGGACGATCTGCCGGCCTCCACATCTCCCTCGTGAGCTCTGCTCTGCGTTCTACAGATTCGCATTCTGCTCATTTGACGACTCACAATCTCATGCTTCGAACGTTGTCACGGTCTGCGTGTGGAGTGTTCGCGCTCGGTTTGCTTCTCACAGCTGTGTTTGCTCCTCCAGCCGCTGCACAGTCCAATCAGGCGACGGTTGGAGAACAGGCGCCGTCGTTTGCCCTGGAGGACACGGATGGCACCACCCATAGCTTGGCAGACTACGAAGGAGAGTTTGTCGTTCTGGAATGGTTGAACTTTGGATGCCCCTTCGTCGGGAAGCACTACGATAGCGGAAATATGCAGCAGCTGCAGGAGACCTACACGGACAAAGGGGTCGTGTGGCTCTCTATCGTCTCGTCTGCTCCCGGCACGCAGGGGTACTATCCGCCCGAAGAGATGAAGAAGCAAAAGGAGGCCCACGACGGGAATATGTCGGCGATTCTCTTGGATTCCTCCGGAGAGGTGGGCAAGAAGTATGGGGCCAAAGTGACGCCGCACATGTATGTCATCAGCCCCGAGGGCACGCTCTTGTACAAGGGAGGCATCGACGACAAGCCGACCACCGATGTCGCCGACATCGAAGGAGCGACGAACTACGTCAAGAATGCTCTCGACGAGGCGATGAACGGAGAAGAGGTAAGTGTCAAGACTTCGCAGCCCTACGGATGCACCGTTAAGTACGCCTCTGAGTAGGGTTCGTCTCCCGTCTCGGTCCCGTGCCGACCGGGGCGTTAGCGCCGGGCCGCA
>CAYXAD010000222.1:0-6012 GCA_964462965.1 uncultured Salinivenus sp. | reverse complement strand
GAGCTTCTCGTAGCAGCGGGGCTCCGGCGGATCCATAAAGATGCCGTCGGGCTCGTTGTAAAAGCCATCCTCCGAGCCGAAGATGCCGACGAGACGGTCGACCTTGTCGTAGTACGGTGCCAGGTCTTCGTAGTCGATCGGCCAGTCGTCCCCGTATCCGTCGACACTGCGGCCGTTAAAGTCGTCCGGGCCAAAGCGGAGCGAGATCCGCCCCCAATGGTGGGTCCGCCCTCCCAACATGCGAGCGCGAAACCACATCCAATCCGTATCTTCCGCCGTCGTATACGGCTCCCCGTCGATCGACCACCCTCCGAGGCAGGCGTCAAATTCGCCGAAGGGGCGCTCCGTGGTCGACGCCCCCCGCCGCGGCGAGGCATAATTCCAGTCGAACATGGCTCCGTCCTCTTCGACACTCCACTCGGGACCGGCCTCCAAGACGACGACGTTGGCGCCCGCCTCGGCAAGCACTTTGGCGGCCATGCTTCCGCCCGCCCCAGAGCCAACGATACAGACATCGTAGGTGTCGGGCGACTCCTGAATGATGGGCATGCAGCAAATCTTGCTTCTTAAAAATGCAAAGAGGTTACAACGTAATCACGAACAGGGGCGAGACGCAAGAAAAACCCACCGTTTCCGGCACATACCGCTGGTGCAGAGAGCGACCCACGTCATATGCTCGGCGGAAGGCCCACGGGCCCTTTTTGCAGACTGAACCGCCCCTTTCCCAGTCCTCGTTGCTCGGGAATTTGGAAGCGGTTCCTAATCGAGCAACGTTTGGTCCCCCGCTCGGTCACTTTCTACCTTTGTCGAGTACGTTTGCCGGATGGATTGTATATTGCTGTCGGTCAGAACTGTACCGGATCGGGGCGTCCGCTCGCCCGATTCTCGACCCGCCCGAATGCCTCTTCTCTTTGCCCGAGAGGCTTCCCACACTTGTGTCCGCCTGGCTCCTCTTCTCTGCTTCCGATCGCCCGGACGTTTTCATGCCCCCCTCTTCCTAACCGCTGACGGACTGTATGATGTCATTTTTGAACTGGAGTCGTATCCTGGTAGTCGGAGCCATCGGCGTAGGATTCTATATCCTGGGCGGATGCGCCGACACCGGAGCCACCGAGGACTCCCCAACGGGAAATCTCTCGTCCCCCTCTTTCCCCCCACGGTCACACGTAATCTATCGGGCCAACGGACCGATCGCCGTTGACGGCCACCTCGACGAGAACGAATGGGGAGCGGCCCCGTGGACGGCCGACTTTGTCGACATCGAGGGGGGCGACCAGCCCGCCCCTCGGTTCCGCACGCGTGCCAAGATGTTGTGGGACGACACCCACCTCTACATCGCCGCGGATCTCGAAGAGCCAGACGTGTGGGCCACCCTCACTCAGCGTGACACGGTGATCTTCTACGACAACGATTTTGAGGTCTTTATCGACCCCACGGGGGACACTCACAATTACTACGAACTCGAGGTCAATGCCCTGGAGACAGCGTGGGACCTCATGCTCCTCAAGCCCTATCGGGACGGAGGCCCCGTTCTCGACGCCTGGGACATACGGGGCCTGGAGGTGGGGGTCCACGTGGACGGGACGCTCAACGACCCCTCCGACGACGACAATGGATGGACGGTGGAGCTGGCCTTGCCCTGGTCGGTGCTCGAGGAAGCCGCACCCGGGGACCGCCCGCCCCGAGACGGCGAGCAATGGCGGCTCAATTTTTCACGGGTCCAGTGGCCCACCACCGTCGTCGATGGACGCTACGAAAAGGACATCGATACGTCGGCGGCCCACCCGGAAGACAACTGGGTGTGGTCGCCGCAGGGAGCGATCGACATGCATCGCCCCGAACACTGGGGAATTGTCCAGTTCTCCGACGCCACGGCCAACAGCGACTCCGTCTCCGTTTCGGTGTCCCCCAACATACGAGTGAAGCGGATCCTCCGCGGCCTCTACCATCGGCAGAAAGCCTATCACGAGGCCCACGGCCACTACGCATCGTCGCTGGATGACCTCGACACGACCGGCCTCTTGCTCGACGACCTGTCCGCCCTCCCCAACATACAGACGACCCAGAGCTCGTACGAAATTACTGCTCCCGGGACGAACGGGACGACGGTCCACCTTCGGCAGGATGGGAAAGTCTGGACGACCTCGGACTAATTGCTGCCTCTGTTTTTCCGCCCTCCAAGACCTGAGAAAATGCTTTGCGAGACATCGCACCCTCGATCTCCCATACTCCGGCCCTCGGCCAAACCCGGAACGAACATTGCATCCCGCCGCGTCGGTGCGGGCTCGTTCGGTTCTACAACTGCTGACCCCCCACGAACTCTCCCCCCTGTCCCCCTTCTCCCATGACTCTGCTCGACTGGATTTTTGTCGTTGGCTACCTCGTCTTCTCGTTCGGCATCGCGCTGTACTTCTATCAGCGCGCCGGGAAGGACACGTCGGAGTTCTTCCTGTCGGGTCGTGCCATGCCCTGGTGGCTGGCGGGCACGAGTATGGTCGCCACCACCTTTGCCGTCGACACGCCGCTTCTCGTGACGGAGATGGTGGCCCAGAACGGAATCGCGGGCAACTGGATCTGGTGGAACATGGCGTTCGGCGGCATGCTCACCGTATTCTTCTTTGCACGCCTCTGGCGGCGCAGCGGGGTGCTCACGGACGTAGAGTTTGTGGAATTGCGATACAGCGGACGTGTGGCGGCCTGGTTGCGCGGCATAAAGGCCATCTTCTTCGGCCTCTTCGTAAATGTACTCATCATTGGCTGGGTCTCGCTGGCCATGGAAACCGTCATCGAGTACCTCTTCCCCGACCTCACGCTGTTCGGCCAGTCCACCTTCTCGATGTTCGGCATTGAGGTAAGTGCTGCTCTCGTTGTCGTCGGAGGGCTAATCCTTCTGGTGTCGGTGTACGCGCTCCTCTCTGGCCTCTGGGGGGTCATGGTGACAGACCTGTTCCAGTTCTTCATCGCCATGGGGGGAACGATCACTCTTGCCTTTCTGGTGCTCGACATGCCTGAGGTTGGAGGAATTGAGGGCCTTCACGAGCAGCTTCCGGACGAGACGTTCAACCTGCTGCCCACAATTGGGGGAGCAGCGAATGGAGCCGCCGCCTTCTCCCTCTCGGTCCTCGCCTTCGCCGCCTATGCCGGCGTACAGTGGTGGGCCAGCTGGTACCCGGGCAACGAACCGGGCGGCGGCGGTTACATCGCCCAACGCATGATGAGCGCCAAAGACGAAC
The DNA here is from genome assembly GCA_964462965.1 of uncultured Salinivenus sp. Classification (GTDB taxonomy): domain Bacteria; phylum Bacteroidota; class Rhodothermia; order Rhodothermales; family Salinibacteraceae; genus Salinibacter. The sequence goes on along the minus strand of CAYXAD010000222.1, from coordinate 2,779 downwards.
CGAACGCGCTCTTCTCCATGCTTTGGTTCAACATCGCTCACTTTTGCCTCCGCCCCTGGCCGTGGATTATTGTCGCACTCGCAGCGCTGGCCCTTTACCCCGATCTCGATAACTCACGAGCGGGCTTTGTGCTCGTCATGAAGGACGTACTGCCCCCCGGCCTGCTCGGCCTTCTTTTTGCCGCCTTCCTGGCCGCCTTTATGAGCACTGTGTCCACCCAGCTTAACTGGGGCGTCTCGTATCTGGTGAACGACTTTTGGGCCCGCTTTATTCGCCCCGATGCGGACGAGGATCACTACGTCCTCGTGTCTCGCATACTCACCTTTGCACTCGCCCTGGTAAGCCTTCTCGTAACGCTCCGACTAGAGACCATTCGCCAGGCGTGGGGACTCATGCTCTCGGCCTCCGCAGGGCTCGGCACCGTACTTATTCTGCGTTGGTACTGGTGGCGCGTGAACGCCTGGAGCGAACTGGTCGCCACCGTCTCTCCGGTTGTGCTCCTCTTCACGGCGCTCGTCTTCAATGCCTTTGGCATTGAGGTTCCGGGCCTCCAGGCGGAGTTTCCTCTTAACTTGTACGCAGTGACTGCATTTACGACGGTCGTCTGGGTTACCGCCACCTTCCTTACCCGTCCCACGTCTACGGAGACACTCGACGCCTTCTATCGCAAGATTCATCCCGGCGGCCCCGGCTGGAACCCCGTCGCCAAACGGCACCCCGACGTCACCCCCGACCTTGGGTTGGGGCGTCTCGCCCTCGACTGGGCCGTCGGCGTCGTGCTCGTGTACTCGACCCTCTTTGCCACGGGCTACCTGATTCTCGGCTGGACGACCTGGGGGCTCGCCGTCTCGGCCGTGGCCGTGGCGTCCGCCGTCTTCCTGTGGCGAGACCTGCAGCGGGAAGAGGTCTCCCTCTTTGACCCCGTGGAGGCCCGTGAAGAAACTGAAGTCTAATGCCCTGTGAAAGATGAAGCTCTCCCCCTCCTGCGTTCCAATGTGGCGTGAACGTTGAGGAGAATGACAGGGAGCGGCAGGATGCGCCTCCTTTTGCTCCTGTACGGCCGTGAGCACCGACGCTGCTGCTCGCCTGGGCAGTTCACGCTAGAACGCTCTGCGCATCCTTGGGACGCACCCCCACCCGTCGGGATGTGGAATCGTAGGTGAACTTCACATATATTACCATTCCCACGATATATCATACGGCCTCTTTTCCTGCCGCCCGCGAGGCCACACCCTCTAGATCACCGTTTTTGAACTGAAGTACCCTTTTCTTCCATGTCCGCTCCCACATGTCGCTCCCTCGCCGTTCGGGGCCTCGTACCGGTTCTTCTCATGGCCCTCGTGCTCGGCTGTACCGGGACCGAGCCCTCCACCGCCCCGACCGAGGAGCCGACTCCCCGCTGGGCCGAACGCCAGCTCCATCAGATGTCGCTGGACGAAAAAATCGCCCAGCTCTTCATTATCCGGCTGGACGGATATTTTCAGAATGCGGACGACCCCGACTACCGCGAGACAGTGGAACTGGTCGAATCGTTTGGCGCCGGCGGAATGATGTTTGGCCCGGGTCGGCCCATGACACAGATTACTGTGGCCAACGAACTTCAGCGAAAGGCCGAGCGTCCGCTTCTCGTTTCGCAGGACACCGAATGGGGCGTGGGCATGCGCATCGACGAGGCCACCACCTTCCCCCCCGCCATGGCCATCGGCGCCACGCGCAACGCCGCGCACGCCTACCGCATCGGCTACGCAACCGCCGACGAAGCGCGAGCGCTCGGCGTGCATCAGATCTACGCCCCCGTGGCCGACGTCAACAACAACCCTCAAAACCCCATCATCAACATCCGCTCCTTTGGGGAGCGACCTGCCCTCGTGGGCAACATGGCCGCCGCCTTTACCCGGGGCGCCCAGGAAGCGGACGCCATCGCCACCGCGAAACACTTTCCGGGACACGGCGACACGGACGTCGACTCACACATAGACCTTCCGGTGCTCCGCCTCAACCGATCGCGGCTCGATACGCTCGAGCTCGTTCCGTTCCGTCAGACGATCGACGCAGGCGTCAAGAGCATCATGACCGGCCACCTGGCTTTGCCCGCGCTGGAGCCCGACAGCACGGTCCCCGCCTCGCTCTCGCCGGCGCTCACGCAGGACCTCCTCCGCGACGACCTCGGCTTCGATGGCCTCGTCGTCACCGACGCGCTCAACATGGAAGGCGTCACTCGCAACTTTGGGGTCGGTGAGACCGCTGTCCGCGTCTTGGAGTCCGGGGCGGATCTGATTCTGATGTCGACGGATCCGTGGACGGCCCACGAATCCATCCGTGAAGCCGTCAAACAGGGGCGCCTCAGCGAGAGCCAGATCAACGACTCGGTGCGCCGCCTCCTGCTCATGAAGGAACAGCTCGGCCTGCACGAACAGCGCGAGGTCCCGCTCGACACGACTCGGCAGGAGGTGGCCAAGCGCTCGCACCAGGTGCTCGCCGGAACGGTCGCGCGCGAGTCGTTAACGCTTCTCTCCAATGAAGACGACCTGCTCCCACTCACCCCCCCGGAGCAGTACAAGACCTTGGTGGTTACCCTGAGCGACAGCGAGTACCCCGGCACGGCCGATCCCTTTATCGACGCCCTGCAGGGACATCCGGCCATCGATTCGCTCGGAACCCGTCGCCTCGACCCTCGCTCCGACTCGACCGACGTGGCAGACCACCTGGAGGCCGCCTCGGACTACGACGTCGTCCTCGTGCCCTCCTTCCTCCGTGTACGAGCCTGGAGCGGCTCGAT
>CAYXAD010000221.1:0-6068 GCA_964462965.1 uncultured Salinivenus sp. | reverse complement strand
CCATGGGGGTTTCCGTCGGCAATCACACGGTGCGCCTCCTCGAACGAGGCTGTCGGCAAGGCCTCCCGAAGGCCGGAGACCTCGGGCAGCGCCTGGCCGACATCGCCACAGGCTTGCTTCTCGACGGAGAGGTAACGAGCGATCCTCAGCTCGACGACCTCCGCGAGCAAGGGGAAGAAGAAGGTCGCGCTTTTGTCGAGAACCGGACTCCTCCCTCCCTTCTCAAGGAATTGGTCTATGAGAATGAGTAGTTCATCTCCCGAAATTTACCCCCGAATCATAAACACATCGGCCCCGTTTTCGCCCCCTCCGGCCCGCAGGAGGAGCTTGTCTACGAACTCCCCTGAGAGATTGCCCCCTGTCGTGGACGACCCCGTTCCTACTCCCATCTGCAGTGCGCAATTTACGAAGCACATTTCCCGAACCGATGATGCTCCCTTCAATCCCTGCTTCGTCCCGCCGGCCCCGCATTCTCTCCGTTGTCTTGTTAAGTGCACTTTTGGTCCTCAGTACCGGCTTCTCAGAGGGCCGCGCCCAGAACCTCGACGTTCCGGACACCAAGACGGTAGACACGGTCGACACCTATCATGGAACGTCGGTCCCCGATCCCTACCGCTGGCTCGAAGACTTCAACGGGGACGCCGTGCAAGAGTGGGTGAAACGCCAAAATGAGGTCACGTTCGAGTATCTCGAACAGATTCCGGAGCGCGAGCGCATCGGCGAGCGCCTCCACGAGCTGTGGGACTACCCGAAGTACGGCCTTCCCCAACGAGAAGGAGGCCGGCTCTACCACAGCGAAAACAGTGGACTGCAAAACCATGCCGTCACGTACGTTCGGCCGGTGGAGGGCGACGCCGAACCGCGGGTGCTCTTCAACCCGAATGAGTGGAGCGAGGACGGCACTGTGTCGTTGTCCGCCTTTGCACCGGGGCCGAACGGCGACTACGTGGCGTACGGCCGGAGCGAAGACGGTTCCGACTGGATTACGCTCCACGTACGCGACGTATCGACCGGCGAGGACCTCGAGGAGACGATTCCGTGGGTCAAGTTTAGTAATCCCACCTGGACGCCCGACGGAGAGGGGTTCTATTACGGACGCTACCCGGAACCGGAGGAAGGAGAAGAATACGAGGCGCAGACGGAAGCACAGACCATCTACTACCACGAGCTGGGCACAGATCCGTCAGAGGACCGCGTCGTTTACGAGCGCCCCGACAATCCAAAGCTCGGGTTCAGCGTTGACGTCACCCACGACGGACGGTATCTCGTCATTGAGGCCAGCGAGGGCACCGCCGAAGAAACCGAGGTGTACGTGAAAGACCTCACGGCCGAGGAGGCCGAGATCGAGCCGCTGATTGAAGGCTTCGATGCCAGTTACAATGTCGTCGGCACACAGGGCTCCACGTTCTACGTACAGACAAACTTGGAGGCCCCTAACGGTCGTCTTGTAGCCATCGATGCCACCAATCCGGCCCGCTCTAATTGGGAGACGGTGGTACCCGACTCGGACGCCGTGTTACAGGGAGCAGAGATCGTCGGGGATCGCCTCGTCGTAGAGGCCCTGGACGACGTCAAGGGACGGCTCCGGATTTACACGCTGGATGGCACCCTTGAGACCTCGGTCGACTTTCCCACAATCGGAAGCGTGGCCGGGGTGAGCGGCAGCCCAGACTACGACTCCTTCTACTACGGCTTCACGTCGTTCACGCACCCGACCACAATCTACCGCTACGATCTGGACACCCACTCCTCTGAAGTGATTCACCAGCCGAACCTGGAGGACTTCGATCCCGATCGGTACGTCGTGAAGCAGCAGTTCTATGAAAGCACCGACGGCACAGAGGTCCCCATGTTCGTGGTCCACAAGGAAGGGATGCCCCTCGACGGATCGAATCCCACGTACCTCTACGGCTACGGAGGCTTCAACATCACGCTTACGCCCAGCTTTTCGCCGCAAACCCTGGCCTGGCTGGAGATGGGAGGCGTATACGCCGTTCCCAACCTGCGTGGCGGCGGGGCCTACGGCGAATCCTGGCACGACGCAGGCAAGCTGGAAAACAAACAGCAGGTGTTCGACGACTTCGCCTCGGCGGCCCTCTATCTGATCGACGAACAGTACACCTCGCGCTCCAAACTAGCGATCGCGGGGGCCTCCAACGGAGGTCTACTCACCGGCGCCTCGATCACTCAGCACCCCAACCTCTTCGGGGCCGCCCTCGTGGAGCGCGGGGTGCTCGACATGCTGCGCTACCACGAGTTCACGATTGGGTGGGCGTGGGTGCCCGAGTACGGCTCCTCCGACAACCCGGAGCAATTCGAGTACTTGTACGACTACTCCCCCCTCCACAACATAGAGCCCGGCACGGCCTATCCCCCGACGCTCGTCACCACCGCCGACACGGACGACCGCGTGGTGCCTTCTCACTCCTACAAGTTTGCCGCTGCGCTTCAGCGGGCGCAGGGGGGCGAGGCCCCCATTCTCCTCCGCGTGGAGACGGAAACGGGCCACGGGGGCGGCACGCCGACGAGCAAGGAGATCGAAGAAACCACCGACGTCTTCGCATTTTTGATCGAGGAACTCGACATCGAGACGTCGTCCCTCACCGCCGCGCCGGACGCAGAAGAGCAGTAGCCCCAGCCGTTCTGCGCTCCAAACTCCTCAGTCCTCAGGAGGGCCCCTCTCCAACTCGCGCTACGTGTCGCCACGGTTGGAGAGGAAACCCTCATCGCCAGAACTTGGGAAAAGGACCCCTATTCGATCCATTTTCGAGGGGCAGAATCCTTCAAGGCACGGTAGGAAGCCCTCGTCACTCGTTACTCGTCAACTCGTGACTCCAAGCGGACACTACCATTTCCATCGGAGTCCCGAGGTAGCAGTTCGAAAAATGGACACTTAACTGTCCATTCGCTCGTCGGGACGCACGATATGGACCACACTGGCCGGCAGGTCCGGGATCCAGCAGGCCCCATCGACGCAGGTGAAGTCGGCCGGCCCCTGCCAGTCCGACAGCTCGATCGTCGACACGGAGCCCGAGCCGGAGTCTCCCACCACGTGAAGGGCCGGAGGAGCCTCAGCATCATTCTCAACCCCCCAATCCGAGATCAGCACTTGCTCGTTTTCCTGGAGGACGATGCCGTCAAAGCGTCCTCCTTCGAGAATGGTTCGTGAGGAGGCATCGCTCACCTCTCCGTTTTCGTCCAGCGAAATCGTCCACAGTTGCCCCCCCTGGTCGCCGCCGAAGTTCACGGCATAGAGCTCGTTTGTGGAGTCGTCGTACGTCACCCCATTGACCCCCGGAATCTCTACGTCGAGCTCCGTGACCGTCTCGTCGTCCAGATTGATCCGGTAGAGGCTTCCCTGATTGGTAGCCGACCCGAGAAGGGTTTGGTCGTCCAGAACGGCAATGTCATTGAGAAACTCGACGCCCTCTTCGGCCAGGCTGATCTCTGCCGTTTTCGTTCTCTCCTCGAGATCGAACCCGACCACCCGATCGATGTCGGCGGTATAGAGCTGTCCGTTCAGTACGAGCGTGCCCTTCGGAGCGTGGAGAGTGGCGTCATCTGACGACGAAGGCAGAAAGCGTTCCGTTTCGACCGTTCCGTCTGAGGCCAAGCGCGAAATGAAGCCATCCTCGTCCTTTTCGGTCGGCGCCAATTCTTCTCCGATGTTTGCTGCGTAGAATGCATCCCCATCTGGATTATGGGCTACACTCTCGGGATGCGATAGCCCCTCAATGGTGTGCCCATCGAGGGAAGACTCCTCAGCGGTCGAGGAGCAGGAAAGAAGCGAGACAGCTACAATCAAGAGGAGGTAACGACTAGACAGCATGATGCGGAAGAGATTTATTAGAAAGAGCGAACCAAATGAGCTTCGACTCCCGAGGGGACGTCGTGCCACACCCGCGAGACCCCCTGCAGGTCATTGTTCACGAACGTAGAAGATGTAGTCCGTGGCCGGCGGTGCGATGTCTGCTTCACGCAACAAGAAAGCAATCTGGGCGCGGTGGTGTGTGCCGTGATTGACCACGTGCGAGAGAATGTCCCGAAGGGGAGTTTCGAAGGCCGTCCCTTTGGAGTTGGTGTAGGAAACGGGGCGATCGAGGTCTCCATTCGTCACGTCGTCGAGAACGTCCTGCCACCGCCGATCACTTGCCCCGAGTCGCTCGGCACAGGCCTCCAATTCCTCCTCTGCCCACAACGACAGGGTCGCGTGATCGGTGTCCTGCACGCGACCGAACCAAATGTCCTGGGCGCGAAGCAGATGACTGAACAGCTCGACGGCTCGATCGGGCGCCGTGTCGGCGCTCTGCAGTGTGTCGAGCACGCGATCGTTGGCCCAGCGCGTGTACTGGAAAAGAGACCGAAAGTCGCCGGCGGTCCGCGTGGGAGTCGAAGGCATCGGTACAAAGTGACTCATCGATCAATGCGCAGCCACAAGATTGCCCCCAGACCTTTTGTTTTCAATCTTTATTTTTGAATCAACCTGTTTAAGATGCATTGAACCCTCCCTTCAGCACGGTTCCCTCCCATGCCCCTGTATTTGACGGCCGATGAGGCCGCCGATGAATTGGACATCACCAAAAATACGCTGTACGCCTACGTGAGCCGGGGCCTCATCCGCTCGGAGCCCACAGATGCGAGCCGCCGCACGCGCCGCTATCGGGCCGAGGACGTGCAGCAACTCAAGCGAAAGAAGCAGCTCCAGCAGGACCCGACGACCGCGGCGCGTACCGCCCTCGACTGGGGCCTGCCCGTCATGGAGTCTGGGCTCACCCTCATCGAACAAGGCCGCTTCTACTATCGAGGGCAGGATGCCTGTCGACTGGCTCAGACTCACACCCTGGAGGAAGTGGCCGTCCTGCTCTGGGACGTTTCTCCGGACGGCATCTCCCTCGACTCGGCGGTCCTTCCTACTGAGGCAGTGCCTCCGTCGGACGAAGCAGACGGAACGATCTTGGATCACATGCAGATCGCGCTTCACCGAGCCGACATCCACGACGATCGAGCCTACGACGTTTCGAAACAGGGCCTCGCGAAGACGGGCACCCGCTTGCTGGCCCTCCTCCTGACGCTCGTGGACGACGAGGCTCCTCCGACCACATCAGCACCCATTGCCAACCGACTCCAGAACACCTGGGGCCTTACGACGCCGGAGGAATGCACTCTCCTCAATACCGCCCTCGTGCTGTGCGCCGACCACGGGCTGAATGTGACCGCGTTTTCGGTTCGCTGCGTCGCCTCGGCCGGGGCCACGCCCTATGGGGCCATCAATGCAGGGCTTTCCGCCTCGCGGGGACATCGCCACACTGGTAACGTGGCTCGGATCGAGGCCCTCCTCCGAGAGGCGGAGCGGCCCGAAGCCCTTCGGAAAACCGTGGCCCAGCGGCTCCGACGGGGAGACCCCGTCCCGGGCTTCGGACACCGTCTGTATCCCAACGGGGATCCTCGCGCACACCTCCTCCTCGAACAGCTGCAGTCGGTCGCTCCGAATTCAAGCGGTGCCGCCTTTGGTTCTGTGGCGGCAGAGGTCGGGCCGGACCTGCTCGGTCGCCCTCCGGCCCTCGATTTTGCCCTCGTCGCCCTCCGGCGAGCCCTCAACTTCCCGCCTGACGCTCCCCTCCTCCTCTTCGTTCTGGGTCGCACAGTGGGCTGGGTCGGCCACATGATTGAGCAGGTCCGGCAGGGCGACGTCATTCGCCCCCGTGCTCAATATACCGGTCCCTCTCCTGAAGCGTCCTGAGCAAACGACCCGTCCCCTCACCGTCGAAGACCGACCCGTTTTGCAGCGTCCAGCCCGCCGTAGCGGCCGCGGTCCCGAGTTTTCCCCTGACTCCTTATCCTTGCCATTCTGCGACACACAAAAGGAGTTAGAAGGTGCCCCCCACCATCTGGCTTCCTCGTTCTCAAGCAAATTTAGGGAAAGTCCCCCTCCCATTTCCCGGCCCTCCTTGAACAGTCCGCCGCCTGCATCGTTACCTCATTTCGGATCCACACGGGAGTCTCGTGTCGATCCGCTTGCCGCGCACGTTCGCGCCGATCCGTTCGCGGTTTGACCATCTCGTCGCCTG
>CAYXAD010000220.1:0-6122 GCA_964462965.1 uncultured Salinivenus sp. | reverse complement strand
CTCCGCTTCGCTCCGGTCGGAATGACGATCCTGTAAAGGTATTTCTGTTGATCTATTTAGGACAGGCGACTGCCACAGGGAGTATGGATGTTCTCCTGTGTTGTAAAGAAGAGAGAGCACAGGTGGGAAGTGAGGCGACGATCCTCCGATTCGGTCCCCTCTTGCGTGGGGACAGGTGCATCGGGAGGGCACCTGTGAGTTCGGGGCGAACGGCTTCATGCCAGGGGGACAACGTGGTGCGGTGGCTGACGGGGATTCGCTGACTCCGGACTATTCTGCGTGTCCACATCTCCATCGATCCACCCGCAGGTCCTCACGCTTCTCCACGTATCCCGATGGCTCGTCCGTTTGTTCGCTTCCTTCGATCCGTAGTCCCTGTTCTTGTTCTGCTCGTCCTGACTGCAGGCCCTGTTCAGGCCCAGGAGTGGCGGCAAGAGAGCCAGGTAATGGTCGTCGTTTCTGAAAGTGAAGTGTTAGAGGCGTTCCTTGATTCGCTCACCGCGGCCCTCGAAAATAATCCTGCGATGCGGGTCCGTCGTTCCCCGCAAGATTCCTCCCTCGTTTCGTATCGGGCCCTCAGTGAACGCCTGCTCGACGAGGGATTGGCACTCATCAGTGCAACCCACGTGTTCATCCAGTACCGCTTTGAGTGGAAAAACGATGAGATCGTCGAGACCATTGAGGACCTGCATTTCATCTATCGGGAAAATCCGGCCGAAGAGGACATTTCCCTTCTCCATGTAGCCGTGGACACCCCGACGGTTCGGGACGTGTTGATCCACAGCGGGATCCCGAGCGAGGTAAACATGCAAACGGTGACTCCTTTTCGGCGCTTTCTGGCCTTTCCTCGATTGGTGCAAGAGGAGGAAACGACCGTCGTCCGGATGTCGGGGCGGCCCGTACGGGATGATTACCAGCGACACCAACGGACTCTCCTCGAGTACCTCAATGGGTTTGTAAAGCATAGAGGCATTGGATACACCCTCAGCACGGCCCACGACTCTCCGAGAGGAGAGGGACGCTGAAGATGGCGCTCTCCCCTGACGGGAGGTGCTGATCGTACACCTTACGAAGTCCCCTCCAATTCACAGCTCCCCTGAGGGGGACGGGACAGCGCTGTGCAACGCAACGGCCCGGGAGTGTGTACGATATTAATGGTTTCTCTTTGATCATCAAGGGACGTGCACACCACCCTAGGCGTGTGTCCCGTCGTTCAATTGCCCCTTTCCTATGCAGCAGACCGACCTTCGAGACATTGCCATCGTGGCTCACGTTGACCACGGCAAAACGACACTCGTGGATGCCATGCTCTGGCAGAGCGGCATCTTTCGCGACAATGAAGAGGTCCAGGAGCGGGTGATGGACAATATGGACCTGGAGCGGGAGAAGGGCATCACCATCATGGCCAAGAACACGGCCATCCGCTACGAGGACAAAAAGATCAACATTGTCGACACACCGGGCCACGCCGACTTTGGCGGTGAGGTTGAACGTACCCTTCGGATGGTCGACGGCATTATGCTACTGGTAGATGCCGCCGAAGGCCCCCTGCCGCAGACCCGCTTCGTCGTCCAGAAGGCGTTGGAGCTGGGGCTTCCGCCCATCGTGGTGCTCAATAAGATTGACCGCAAGGATGCTCGCCCGGAGGAATCTCTCGACGCGATCTACGACCTGTTCATCGACCTCGGGGCGGACATCGAGCAGGTCGAGTTTCCGGTGCTCTATACAGTGGCCACCGAAGGCCAGTGCACGACTGATCTCGACGAGGAGTGGACGAATCTACGTCCCTTGTTTGAGACCATCATCGACGAGATTCCTCCGCCCTCCGGCGATCCGACGGACACCCTTCAGGTTCTGGTTACCAGTGTACAGCGCGACGAATATCTCGGGCCCGTGGCCGTGGGCCGGGTGGAACAGGGCACGCTCCGAGATCGCCAGAAGGTTACGCTCTGCCATCGAGACGGCAGTACCGAGCAGGCCGAGGTCAAGGAGCTCTTTACCTACCAGGGGTTGCAGCGCGTCGAGGCCGACGAGGCCGGCCCCGGCGAGATTGTGGCCATTGCAGGCGTCGAGGGCATTGGTCTCGGCGAAAGCATCTCCGACGCCGAGGCGCCCGAACCGCTCGAGCCGGTGGACGTCGACGAGCCCACGATGTCGATGGAGTTTCGGGTCAACGACGGGCCCTTCAGTGGTCAGGAGGGGGAGTACGTGACGTCCCGTCAGCTGCGCGACCGCCTCTTCGACGAGGCGCGCAACAACTTGGCCATTCGGGTCGAGGAGACCGGCTCGGCCGATGCACTCCGTGTGTACGGACGAGGCGAGCTGCAGATGGCCATCCTCATCGAGCAGATGCGGCGAGAAGGCTACGAGTTTTGCGTCGGCATGCCGCGCGTCATCACCAAAGAAATCGATGGGGAGACCCACGAGCCCTACGAGCGGGCCGAGATCGACATTCCGGAGGAGTACGTGGGGGCGGTGATGGAACGCCTTGGAAAACGGAAGGGGGAGATGCAGCGCATGCAGCACCAGGAGAGCGGACGCGTGCGGCTCGTGTTTGAGGTTCCCAGTCGTGGCCTCATCGGCTACCGGGCCAAGTTTCTCACAGACACGAAGGGCACCGGCCTTCTCACCCACCGGTTCGACGAGTTCGGGCCGTGGGCGGGGGAGATTCCGCACCGCACCTCAGGCGCCCTCGTGGCCGACCGAAAGGGGGAGACGACCTCCTATGCCCTCATGGACCTGCAAGATCGCGGGGAGTTTTTCGTGGCGCCCGGCGATCCGGTCTACAAGGGGATGATCGTGGGGGAAAACAGCCGGCCCCAGGATCTGGATTTGAACGTGACGAAGGAGAAGCACCTGACCAATATGCGCGCGGCCGCCGGGAACGAGCTGGAGCATGTGCCCCCGCCGCGCGACATGTCCCTCGAGGACGCGATCGAGTTTATCCGCGAAGACGAGCTCATTGAAATCACCCCCGAGGCCTACCGCCTGCGCAAGCGCCACCGCGACCCGAAGACACGAAAGCGGGCCCAGATGGGAAAGACGGTGGGATAAGGGCTGTCAGGTTTGAATATCCCTGTTGGACGGAGGAGGCGCTGGTGCCCTCCTTCAGTCATTCTCAGGTAGAGGGCGTGGGCGCATGAGGGTGCGAGAGAGAACGGAATACGTCCCGGTGATCGCCTCGATTGGGTAAAAGTGGCTCCGGTGCTTCTCGCGAAAAAGGGGGATCCGGGCGGTATGGGGGACTGACTGGGAGTGAGGGAGAGAGTGCTCCAATACACTGCCCTCTTTGAACGTACGGGCGTTACTCTTTGCGCGACTGAGCCGTTTCTGGGATCTCTTCTGCTTCCCGGGACCAGTGCACGTACAGTTACGCCTCCGCCGCGACCTCGGTCTCCTGGGCAGCCTCCCCGTCCTCCGGAAGGCCGTTGCCGTTCGGGCCGGCCTCGTACTGCTCCTTGATGTTCGGGAAGGCGGTTTGGAACATGTCGTTCACCTTTTCGGCTTCCCCGTTGTGCTCGGCGCGGGCCTTGTGCAGGCGGACGCAGGCCTTCCACACGGCGCGGCGCAGGTTCCACTTGCGTACGGAGTAGGCCGCGCTCCGGCGGGTGCCGTCCTCTTCCAGCCAGCTGAGTTGAACGTAGGGCTTGGAGGTGCCGCTGCCGTCGTCTTTCCAGCAGAAGTTGAGACCGATGACACCGGTTTTCGATCGGGCCTCCGCCGAGCGCCGAACGGGGTCCATCGGGTCCGGCAGCTCCTCAAGAAGCTCATCTCGATACTCGATGGCCTTCTCGAGCGCTTTTTCGCGCCCACCAAAGCGCTTGTCGGAGAAATACTTGGTGTGTTGCTCCTTTTGGCGCTTAATGCGCACCTGCCACCCGTGCGTGGGATGACGATCCGGGTGTTCTTCGGTCGGCTCGATGTCGATACGAAAAACGTTCTTCGGTTTGTCTTTGTCTTTCATGATGATACAGGTCAGAGAGATGACGATGAGTTGGTGGGGGGTGCACGTCCGTGGTAAGACTAGCAGAAGGTGTTAGGTAAGCAGGTCGCTTGGACCCAACGGTCCTGGGCGGGGGAGGTGTGCGAAGGGGCTTCCACGTTGATACGACCCAGAGAATCGGCCAGGGAGATGGACGGGAGTGGAGAACTCAGTGAGGACCACGAAGAATCTTGCGCCGAAGGGAGAGTACGACGATCTTCCACGTGGATCTCTCGTTGGCTCCGGAGAAACATAGTTGCCGCTCACCCCCTGTGGGGACATTCAGAGCAAGGGAGCACCCATTACGTTACCTCGGGGAAAAAACCACCCGATAAATCTATTTCGACGCTCAAATATGAGGATTAGTAATGGAGAAGTGCAACCTGGGGGGGTGAATCCAAAGCAATTACACGATGAAGGCCTCTCAGCGGCGATGACGGGGGCGCCTCTCCCTCTTTGTTTTCCCTTCAAGAACAAGAAAGAAAGGAAGAAGCGGGGGCGGGCCCGGAGAAGCCGGCGGAGAGGAGACGCGGCGTCCGGGTTGGGGGAGACGAGGAGACCTCGAGCGGGGAGGGCTGGCCCGTTGCTACAATAGATTGGCGTCTTCTGCCGCTTCTCTGAGGATTTCGCGCTGTTCGTCCGACAGATCGTCCGGAATGGTCACATCGATCTCGACATAGAGATCTCCCTGGTCGTCCTCGGTCTTGACCCCCTGTCCCTTCAGGCGCAGCTTCTCGCCCGGCTGCGTGCCCGGAGGAATCGTCAACTTGATGCGCTGCCCATAAGGGGTTGGAATACGGCGTTCCGTGCCGAGAATGGCTTCGAAGACATCGATGGTTTCGGACAGGTGAATGTCGTCGCCCTTACGGCGGAAGCGAGGATGCTCCCCCACCTCAAAGGTGACGTAGAGGTCGCCGCGTTGACCGGTAGGCCCGGCCTGGCCGCGGCCTCGTAGACGAATCTTGTACCCATTACGCACGCCCTGTGGAATATTTAGCCGGATGGATTCTCCCGTGGGGAGCTCCACCTGCTTGCGGCCGCCCTGCAGGGCCTCGTCGAATGAGAGGTGCATCTTGGTCTCGATGTCCTGCCCCCCGGCGGCCTGGCGTTGCCGGCGCTGGTGCTGCTGTTGGCGAAAGGGATCGCCTCCCCCGCGGCCTCGGCCGCCGAAAAAGTTTTCGAAGATGTCGCCAATGCCGCCGCGGCCTCCAAACACTTCATCGAACCCGCCCTGCTCGAAGCGGATTTCGGGACCCCCGGCCGACTGGCTCCACGAGCCACGCCCCCCATTGAAACCGCCTCCACCAAAGCGGCGCTGGGCGTCGTACTGCTGACGCTTCTCTTCGTCGGAGAGGATGGAGTAGGCTTTCTGAATTTCCTTGAACCGCTCTTCAGCTCCGGGGTCGTCCGGGTTGCGATCCGGGTGGTGCTTGCGGGCGAGGTCTCGATATGCTTTTTTGATTTCCTCCTTGCTCGCGTCCTCGTCGACGCCGAGTATGTCGTAGTAGTCTTTCGTCTGCGGCATAAAAGAACGAGCGCTATACCTGTTTGTGCGCAGTCGCACGCATATGAGGGCGTTCCCGGGACGCGCTCCCTTTGGAGGGGCGGCACCAACGCCCAAAAGGGAACGACTCAGGAACGTGAGAATGATAGTCGGGGCCCCTCAGTAGGTACATCCGAGGCCCGATGGCATTTGTCCCGCCATTACACAATTCATGCCATATCGTTCATAAGACAGAATGACGGATTCCCCTGTGTCATCACGTCCCCTCCAAACGGTACTTGTCGCCAACCGAGGCGAGATTGCGGTGCGCATCCTGCGCACCTGTCAGGAACGAGGACTCGAGACGGTGGCGGTGTTCAGCGACCCGGATCGGTCGTCTCCTCACGTACGGCTGGCGGACGAAGCCTACGCAATCGGGCCCGCCCCGGCGAGCGAATCCTATCTCGACCAGGAGAAAATGATCGAGGTGGCCCATCGAAGCGGCGCCGACGCCATCCATCCGGGCTACGGCTTCCTGTCGGAGAACGCATCCTTTGCGGAGGCCTGTGCCGACGCGGGCGTGCACTTCATCGGACCATCCCCGGAGGCCATCCGGGCGATGGGGGACAAGACCGCCGCCCGTGAGCTCATGGAGGA